>NC_017506.1:3474358-3790209 GCF_000166295.1 Marinobacter adhaerens HP15 | reverse complement strand
ACGACCCCAACGACTTCTTCGATGAGCTGATTGCCGCCAAGGGCAAGCCCCGGCCGGCGGCCACGGCGATTACCGACTACCTGGGCAACCTTGGTTCCGAGGAAATCCAGGCGCGCCAGCAGGCTGCCGAACTGGCGATACTGGAGATGGGGATCAGCTTTACCATTTACAGTGAGGGCGAGAACATCGATCGGGCCTGGCCCTTCGACATCATTCCTAGAGTGATCTCGCTCCGTGAGTGGGAAACCATCGAGCAGGGCCTGGCGCAGCGCCTGACGGCGCTCAACATGTTCATCAACGACATCTATAACGACCAGAACATCGTCAAGGACAAGGTGATTCCCAAGTACGTGTTCGCCAACTCCAAGAACTTCCGCGAGCAGTGCCGCGGATTCACGCCGCCACTGGGAGTATGGGCGCACATCTGCGGATCGGATCTGGTGCGTGACAAGGACGGCAAGGTGTATGTTCTCGAGGACAACCTGCGGGTGCCTTCGGGTGTTTCCTACATGTTGGAGAACCGTCAGCTGACCAAGCGGGTGTTCCCGGAGCTTTTCGACAACACCAACATCCTGCCGGTGGACGACTACACCAACCAGTTGTTCGACATGTTGGCGTCAATCTCGCCCCGGCCCCAGGACCACCCGAAAATTGCGGTGCTGACACCGGGTATTTTCAACTCCGCCTACTTCGAGCACTCCTTCCTGGCCCAGCGCATGGGCGCTGAACTGGTGGAAGGGGCCGACCTGGTGGTTGGCGAGGATGACTGTGTCTACATGCGCACGGTCGAGGGGCTGGAACGTGTGGATGTCATTTATCGCCGCATTGACGACGATTTCCTGGACCCGGAGGTATTCCGCTCCGATTCCACCCTGGGCGTGCCCGGTCTGATGCGAGCCTGGCGCAATGGCAAGGTTGGCCTCGCCAATGCACCGGGTGCCGGCGTGGCCGACGACAAGGTGATCTACGCCTTCGTGCCGGACATGATCCGTTACTACCTGGATGAGGAGCCGATCATCCCCAACGTGCCCACCTACATGTGTGTGAACAAGCAGGATCAGGAATATGTCCTTGAGCATCTCGACGAGCTGGTGGTCAAGCCCGCGAACGAGTCCGGGGGCTATGGCATGCTGGTGGGGCCGCATTCCACCAAGAAGCAGCGCACCGAGTTCGCGCGCCTGATCAAAAAGAACCCGCGCAACTACATCGCCCAACCCACACTGAGTCTCTCTGTGGCCCCAACGTTGTGCGACGAGGGCCTGGCGCCCCGGCACCTGGATCTTCGGCCCTTCGTGCTGCAGGGCGTGAGAACCTATGTTACAGCTGGCGGGCTTACGCGGGTGGCGATGCGAAAAGGTTCCCTGGTGGTGAATTCGTCCCAGGGCGGTGGAAGCAAGGATACCTGGATCGTGGACGAGGAGAATTGATGTGCTGTCACGTGTAGCGGAACGACTGTACTGGATGGCCAGATACCTTGAGCGGGCCGAGAACAACGCCCGGATGATCATGGCCTTTAATTCCCTGTCGCTGGACATGCCCCGGGAAACCCAGCTTTCCTGGAAGGGACTGGTGGCCGTGACGGGCATGGGGGCGCTGTTTGACCAGCATCATCAGAAGGCCGATGAGCGCAACTGTGTGAAGTTTCTGATGGCGGATGGCTACAACCCGAGCTCCATTGCCTCCTGCATCAAGGCCGCCCGGGAGAACGTGCGCACCACCCGGGACCAGATTCCGACCGACGCCTGGGAGGTGATCAACGAGCTGTACCGGTACATCCTGGAGAACATAGACCAGGGGGTTGGTAAGCGGGCGAGGTACGAATTCCTCAACGAAATCGTGGGTCGCTGCCAGATGCTCAATGGTTTGCTGGCCGGTTGCATGAGTCACGATGAGGGGTATGACTTCATCCGGGTAGGCCGCAACCTGGAGCGGGCGGACATGGCCACCCGGCAGATTGAAGTGGGCGCCCTGCAGTTCCTCGACGGCTGGGATGGCACCGAAACCTACGGCGGGCTCTTGTGGACCAGTGTGTTGCGTTACCAGAGCGCCTTCCAGATGTACCGTCACAATGTCCGGCGCAAGGTCAGCGGGCCTCTGGTCATTCGCTTTCTGCTGCAGAATGAGCCGTTCCCGCGGTCGGTGTTGCACAGCCTCAGCGAAGTGGCCAACGCGCTCGGGCGCCTGCCAAGGAACGAGATTCCGTTACGCACCGCGTTGCAGGCGGTACGTCATACCCGGGAGGGCGACGTGGATGCGCTGATCCGCAAGGAAGACGTGATCCTGTTCCTGGAAAACCTGCAGTTGGAAATCGGTGAGCTCCACGACGACATTGCAGAGACCTGGTTTCCTGTCTACGAGACAGCCTGAAACTGCCAATTCTATTCGCCTGCGAGATAGGTTCCATGTCGATTCATGTTGCCCTGAGCCATACCACCCACTATTGCTATGAGCGCCCGATCACCCTTGGGCCCCAGATAGTTCGTCTGCGTCCCTGTCCGCACGCGAGAACCCGCATCCTCAGCTACTCGCTGAAGGTGGAACCAGAAGGTTATTTCCTTAACTGGCAACAGGACCCCCAGGCCAATTATTTGGCCCGCCTGGTGTTCCCCGAAAAAACGGGCGAGCTGAAGATCACCGTGGACCTCGTTGCCGAGATGGCCGTGATCAACCCGTTCGATTTCTTTCTGGAACCCCGGGCAGAGACCATTCCGTTTGACTACGAGGAATGGCAGACGGCAGAGCTGGCGCCTTATTTACAGAAACTGCCGGAAACACCGGAATTCCGTAAGTGGATGGCCACCATAGACCGCAAGGAAACCCCCAGCGTGGATTTCCTGGTGGGTGTGAATCAGAGCCTTGCTGATCGAATTGATTACTTGATCCGGATGGAGCCGGGTGTCCAGACCCCGGAGGAAACCCTGAAAAAGGGCTCCGGCTCCTGTCGGGATTCGACCTGGCTGCTGGTGCAGACGCTCCGGCATCTGGGGCTGGCGGCGCGATTTGTGTCCGGCTACCTGATTCAGCTCAAGGCAGACCAGAAAGCACTGGATGGCCCTTCGGGCGCTGAGGAAGATTTCACCGATCTGCACGCCTGGTGCGAAGTCTTTCTGCCGGGCGCCGGTTGGGTTGGGCTGGATCCGACGTCCGGCCTGTTTGCCGGAGAAGGGCATATCCCGCTGGCCTGCAGCCCGGATCCGTCCTCGGCGGCGCCAATTACCGGCATGGTTGAGGAATGCGGGGTCGAATTCGAGCACCAGATGAGCGTCCAGCGCATCTGGGAAGCACCTCGGGTGACCAAACCCTATACCGAGGCCCAGTGGCAACGCATCGTTGGGCTGGGCCATGACGTGGACCAAAGTCTGACAGAACTGGATGTACGTCTGACCCAGGGCGGTGAGCCTACCTTCGTGGCGAATCACGACCGGGACGAGCCGGAGTGGAACACCGAGGCCATGGGCCCCACCAAGCGCAAGAAGGCCATCGAGCTGTATCACCGGATGCGGGACCGCTACGGCGCTGGCGGGCTGGTCCATTTCGGGCAGGGTAAGTGGTATCCCGGAGAGCCGCTGCCCCGATGGTCCCTGAACTGTTACTGGCGCAAGGATGGCGAGCCGATCTGGCGGGACGAGCGCTGGCTGGCGGATGAGCGCATCGAAGGCAACGCAAGCCCGGAAGATGCTCACAGGTTTTTGTCGGCCCTGGCGAAAGAGCTTGGTGTTGATGAAAAACAGCTGTTCCCGGGGTTCGAGGATGCCTTTTATTACTTGTGGCGGGAACGACGGCTGCCGGTCAACGTCGATCCTTTCGATGCAAAACTCGAGAATGCCCTGGAGCGCAAGCAGCTTCAGCAGATTTTCAGCCGGGGGCTGGATGAGCCCGTCGGCTATGTGCTGCCACTGCGTGTGTCGGAAAAGGAACAAACCTGGGAAACCGGTCCGTGGTTCCTTCGCAGTGAGCGCTGTTACCTGATTCCGGGCGGCTCCCCCATGGGGCACCGGCTGCCCCTGGACAGCCAGCCCTGGGTGGAGGAAGCCGATTACCCCTGGATCCATGAGCAGGACCCGTTTGCGCCCCGTGGCCCGCTGCCTGCCAGCGAGGAAATCCGGCAATGGAACAGCCGGGGCCAGTCCGGGCAGGTGTCGCCAGAACGGGCGCCGCCGAAAAAAGGAAAGTCGGCACCCGAGATCGTCCGCACCGCCCTTTGCGTGGAGCCCCGGGAGGGCATTCTTCGTATTTTTATGCCGCCGTTGGAAAAGCTGGAGCCATACCTGGCCCTGGTTTCCGCCATCGAGAAAACCGCCAAGGAGCTGCAGCAGCCGGTCCTGCTCGAGGGGTATGAGCCACCCTCGGACCACCGGTTGAGTCATTTCCGCATCACGCCAGACCCCGGGGTGATCGAAGTGAATGTGCAGCCGGTGCGAACCTGGGACGAGCTGGTTGAACAGACCGAGACGCTCTACGCGGACGCCTACGAGTGCCGGCTGACCTCCGAGAAGTTCATGATGGACGGACGTCACACCGGCACCGGTGGTGGCAACCATTTTGTGCTGGGTTCGCAAAAGGCAGAGGATTCGCCGTTCCTGCGGCGTCCGGATCTGCTACGCAGCCTGATCAGCTACTGGCATAACCATCCCAGCCTGTCTTATCTGTTTTCCGGCCTGTTTATTGGTCCCAGTTCCCAGGCGCCGCGGATTGATGAGGCGCGCAACGACCATGTGTTCGAAATGGAACTGGCGTTCCGGGAGATGGAGCGGTTATGCCCTGTGGGCAAAAAAGTCGCGCCCTGGGTGGTGGACCGCTTGCTCCGGGACCTGCTTACGGACGTCACCGGCAATACTCACAGGGCCGAGTTCTGTATCGACAAGCTCTATTCCCCGGACGGCCCGGGCGGGCGTCATGGTCTGCTCGAATTGCGGGCCTTCGAGATGCCACCCCATGCCCGCATGAGCCTGACCCAGCAATTGCTGCTGCGGGCGCTGGTGGCCCGATTCTGGGAACAGCCCTACAAACCCAGCGGGCTGGTTCGCTGGGGAACCGAGCTGCACGACCGGTTCCTGCTACCTCACTATGTCTGGCAGGACTTCGAGGACGTCATCGACGATATGAAGGCCCAGGGTTACCCGCTCGAGAGCGAGTGGTTCGCGCCCCATTTCGAGTTCCGGTTCCCCCGGATCGGCGATTACAAGGTCAAGGGCATAACCCTTGAGCTGCGTTCCGCTCTGGAGCCCTGGCATGTGACCGGGGAGCACGGTGCGATCGGCGGCACCGCCCGCTACGTGGATTCTTCCCTGGAGCGTTTGCAGGTGAAGGTACGCGGCGCTGCCCCGGATCGTTACCAGATCACCTGCAATCAGGTGCCGTTGCCGCTTCAGCCAACAGGGATGGTGGGTGAATCGGTCGCCGGCGTCCGGTACCGGGCTTGGCAGCCATCCCAGTGCATGCACCCGACCATTGGTGTGGATGGGCCTTTGGTGTTTGATATCGTGGACACCTGGAATGAACGCAGCCTGGGCGGCTGTGAATATCACGTGACCCATCCCGGTGGCCGGAATTTCGAGACTTTGCCGGTGAACTCGTTCGAAGCGGAAGGCCGCCGCATGGCGCGCTTCTTCCGGATGGGACACAGCTCGGGGCAACAGCCCCTGCGGCCGGTTCCGGAGCATCGGGAGTTTCCGTTTACCCTGGATCTGCGATATCACAAATAAGATGCCTGGACGTGTGGTTTGATGCTGGCTCCGGAGAGTAGAAAGCGGCTATGCTTCCAGCTCACTGACTAACGGAGCCTGAATTCAAGGTGGCGAAGCAGCAAGCAGTTACTGACATCCTCCGCCAGTACCATCCGGTGCCGGACCGGTTTGATGAGCTTGGCACCGAGGGTTCCGGGCCCAAGTCGCACTGGCGGCCTTTGTTGCAGCAGCTGAACCTTGAGTCTGTCGCCGGTCTCAATCTCAGGGCTCAGGCGGTTTCCAATGCCATCGCCGAAGATGGCGTAACCTACAACGTCTATGAAGACCCCCGCGGCGATACCCGACCCTGGGAGGTGGATCTGCTGCCGCTGGTGTTGGGCGCCGATGAGTGGCAATGGCTCTCGAAAGCCGTCGCCCAGCGTGCAGAGCTCCTGGACAGCGTTCTGGCCGATCTATACGGCGAGCAGTCGCTGTTAAAAGAAGGTCTTATGCCCCCGGCCCTGGTCTATGGGCAGGCGGGTTTCCAGTGGCCCTGCCAGGGGATTCAGCCTGCCGGGGGCCGGTTCCTGCATCTGTATGCCGTAGATCTGGCGCGCGCACCAGACGGCGGTTGGTGGGTGATGGCAGACCGTACCCAGGCGCCCTCCGGCGCCGGTTACGCCCTTCAGAACCGGCTGGTGATTTCCCGGGCGTTCCCGGCGCCATTCCACAACCTGCCGGTAACCAACCTTTCTGAATTCTTCCAGGGTTTCCAGAACAGTCTGGCGGGCATGTCGCCAGCCGGAACCGAGTCACCGCTTTGCGTTCTGCTGACCCCGGGCCGTTTCAACGAAACCTATTTCGAACATGTGTTCCTGGCCCGTTACCTGGGTTTGCCGCTGGTCGAGGGCCAGGATCTGACCGTGCGAGATGACACGGTGTACCTGAAAACGCTTCAGGGCCTGCGGCGGGTACACGCCATTTATCGCCGGCTGGACGATGGCTTCTGTGATCCGCTGGAGCTTCGCGCCGATTCCGTGCTGGGGATTCCCGGGCTTCTGGGTGCGGTGCGGGCAGGCAAGGTTCTGATGGCAAATGCCCTGGGTTCCGGGGTACTGGAGAGTGCGGCGTTATTCGGGTTTTTGCCGGAGATTTCGAAGAAATTACTGGGCTCGCCTCTGGCTATGCCGTCGGTGGCGTCTTGGTGGTGTGGTGAGAAACCGGCCCTGGACTATGTCATTGAGCACCTGGACGAGCTGGTCATTAAACCGGCCTTCGCGAGCATGCGAATGGAGCCGGTGTTCGGTTACCAGGTGAAAGGTGCAGAGCGGGACGCCCTGATCAAGAAGATGCATGCCCATCCCCATGCCTTTGTCGGCCAGGAGCTCGTTCATCTTTCCCAGGCGCCGGTCTGGAAGGGAGATCCGGAGCAGCCGCTGGCCACCCGGTCTATCGGCCTGCGGCTGTTTGCGGCGGCCACACCCTCCGGCTGGCGGGTCATGCCCGGCGGGCTGACCCGGGTCGCCATGGATGCGGGTGTGGAAGTCATCTCCATGCAACGGGGCGGGCTGTCGAAGGACACCTGGGTACAGGCTCGCTACACGGCCCCCTCCAAGTCACTGATCAAGAAACGGCTGCAGGTGTCTGACCTGCTCGACGGCGAGCGGGACACGCCCTCCCGGGTGGGAGAAAACCTGTTCTGGATGGGCCGGCACTCGGAGCGGGCGGAGGGAACTGCCCGTTTATTGCGGGCGGCGTTCAACCGCCTGTCGGGCCACGACCAGGCCAGTGAAGAAGCCCTGCTCGGGCTGCAACAGGCCGCCGAGCAATTCGGGACCCTTCCGGAGCCTGAAGAAGATGCGGTCCCCGAGCCGCTTCCCGACGCCTTGTTGAGAGCGGTGAGTGACCTGCAATTTCCGGGTTCAATTGCGTCGATTCTCCAGGCGTTGCTGTTCAATGCCAGCCAGGTCCGTGACCGTCTGTCTTCCGACAACTGGCACACGCTCAATCGGGTGGGTAAGCCCCTGAGCCCGGCGCCAACCACGCCGGACCGGTCGATTCGGGCACTGAACCTGGTGTTGCTGGACTGCATCTCCCTGGCGGGCTTTGCGATGGATGACATTACGCGGGATGCCAGTTGGGTTTTCCTCGTGATCGGCCGGCGCCTTGAGCGACTGGCCAATCTCTGTACGCTGATTTGCGTGCCCCTGTTCAGCGACCGGTTCAGCCGCCATGCCATGCTCGAGTGGCTGCTGGAAGTGGCCAACTCGGAAGTCACCTACCGCACCCGGTACCGTCGGACACCGGAGCTTCTGGGGGTACTCCATACCCTGGTGATAGACGCAAGCAATCCTCATTCGGTGATGTTCCAGCTGCGCCAGCTGCAGAAGGACCTGCCGGAGATGGGTCGTAAAACCGGTCAGCTGTTTCCGCCGGATCTGAACGAATCGCTGCAGCGGCTGCGAGCGCTTGATTTGCATCCGTTTGAGCGCAAACGCCCGGATAAAGCCTGTGAAGCCCTGGCGGAGCTCTTGTGTGACATCCGGTCAGAGGCCTATCGTGTGTCTGATGAAATCCAGCGGCAGTGTTTTATTCACACCCGGTATTCCGACCGGTCTGTGAACCCGGATTGAGGCGCCTGTCATGACATTTGTCCGCTACCATGTGCGTCATGAGACCCTCTACCAGTACGATCAGGTGGTGGGGGAGTCCCACCATTTGCTGAGGCTCACGCCGCGGGCGTTGCCCTGGCAGCGGAATCTTGAGCATCACCTGGCGATCTCACCGGAACCCTCCGCAAGGCGGTCCTTCCTGGACTGTTTTGGCAACCGGATTACCAAGATTCATTTCACCGCCGACCACGAGTACCTGGAGATCATCAGCGAATTCTGGGTGGAGCTTCGTGAGCGTCCGAAGCCCTCGGCAGCCGCTGCAAAAGTTCCCTGGGAAACCGTGCGTGACAGCCTGCGGTACCGCGCCGACAGGAAGTTCCCGCCAGACCATCTTCAGGCCACGGCGTTCCGGTTTGTCTCCACCAATGTGCCCATTGATTCCCAGTACGCCGCCTATGCCCGGGAGGCGTTCCTTCCGGGGCGCCCGCTGGTGGAGGCGGCCGATGCCCTGATGCGGATGATTCATCGCGATTTCAGCTTCGATGCAACGGCGACGGAAACCTTCACTCCCGTCGAGCAGGCATTCAAGGCCCGTCGCGGGGTCTGCCAGGATTTCTCCCATATCATGATTGCCTGTCTGCGCTCGGTGGGCCTGGCCGCGCGTTACATGAGCGGGTATATCCTGACCCATCCGCCCGAGGGCAAGGAACGACTCGTCGGTGCCGATGCTACCCATGCGTGGGTGGCCGTCTTTGTGCCGGATTTTGGTTGGCTGGAACTGGATCCAACCAATGCCCTGCGGCCGGATCTGGAACACATTACCCTCGGCTGGGGCAGGGACTTTTCCGATATCACACCGATGCGGGGTGTCCTGCTGGGCGGTGGTGGACATGAACCGGAGATTGCCGTGACCGTGGTGCCCGAGGAGGAGTTCGCGTCCCTGTACGGCGACGGCGAAACCTATCTGGAAGAACTGTCGACTTAACCGAATCCACCCGTCCGGCTGTGGTTAAGCTTATCCATACGTTCACTTCCTTACGGCAGAGTGCCGCGTAGCAAGCTATGCTTGCTGGCTTTCGATGGCACCCGGACGACACGGAATGATTGAAACGTTTTTCTCGACTTACATCAGCAGCACCATTCGCTTTCTGTTCCTGCTGGCGCCTTTTTTCGTGGTGACTATGTTCCTGGCGCTGACCAGGGGCCTGCCAGCAACCGAGAAAACATCGATTATCCGCCGAGCCTGCGTTTCGGCCTTTCTGATGGGCGTGATTCTGTTCTTTGCCGGCCCGCTGTTGTTCAGCGCTATCGGCATCACGCTGAATTCGTTCCGGATCGGTGCCGGTTGCCTGCTGTTCCTGACCGCCATCAGCCTGGTGACCAGTGGTACCCGGAATCACGCCACCGGGCTGCCCGATGAGGACCGTGATGACATTGCCGTTGTGCCTCTGGCGATTCCGGTGATGATTGGTCCGGCCACCATTGGTGCAATCATGGTGTATGGCGCCGAGCTTAACCGGGTATCCGAAGTGGCAGGCGGGCTCCTGGGATTGGTATCCAGCCTGCTGATCCTCGCGGTGTTGCTGCACCTGTCCGGCTACCTGGAGAAGGTGCTGGGCAAGACCGGCCTGAACATCATGTCCAAGATCAGCGGTCTGATCCTCTCGGCCATGGCGGCTGAAATCGTGCTGACAGGCATTGCGGGTTTCATTGCCTCCACCTAGAGTATCGCGGGACAGGTTTTCGCTGCAGGGTGTCTGATGTCTGCCAATACCATTGAGCACAATCGCAAACGATACGATTTCTCCGGCGTGGAGTCGGTGTGGCTGTTTGGTTACGGCTCGCTGATCTACAAGGTGGATTTCCCCTTTCTGGAGCAGCGCCCGGCCTCGATTCGCGGGTGGGAAAGGCGGTTCTGGCAGGGTTCCCACGATCATCGGGGCACGCCGGAGGCGCCCGGCCGCGTGGTTACCCTGGTAGAAAAGCCAAATGCTGTCTGCAAGGGCATGGCGTTCAGGGTGTCACCCAAGGTGTTCGAGCACCTGGATGTCCGTGAAAAGAACGGCTATCTGCGCCTGAGCATCACGCTCAGTTTCGACGATGGCAGCCATGCCGAGGGCCTGGTTTACATTGCCACCGAAGACAACGAAGCCTTCCTGGGCCACGCGCCGGATGCAGATATTGCCCGCCAGATCGCCTCTGCCTCAGGCCCCAGTGGCCCGAATGCCGATTATCTCTTGCGCCTTGCAGAGTCCCTGAGGGCAATGGGTGCCGATTGCCCGCACACCTTTGCTATCGAATCCCACCTGCGTGATGAGTTGAGCTAAGTCCGTTTAAGTTTGCTTTAAGGTTCGGGGAGCACACTCACCAGACCTTGAATCACACTTATCCCGGAAAATCCCATGGGCTTGTCCTCAAAACCCACTTTTCACGCGCAGCCGTTTGTGCATAGCGGAACCGGTCGGTTTCAATGGCCTGCAATCAAACCGCATTGGCTGGTGTTGATCAGCGCCCTTGCACTGACCGCTCTGTATAACGTTCCTTTCTACACCGCCATTGATCGATACGTCGGCTTTGATCAGCCGATGCTGATGTTCAAACTCGCGTTTTTGTTGCTGCTGGTCAACCATCTCCTGATCAGCCTGTTTTCGGCACGATTTATCCTGAAGCCGGTACTGGTGTTTCTGTTTTTGAGTGCAGCGCTCAGTGGGTATTTCATGAACGCGTATGGCGTGCTGATCGACAAGCACATGCTGCAGAACGTGTTCGAAACCGATGTGCAGGAGGCTCGCGGCCTGCTGAGCCTCGGACTGCTTGTGCACATGGCGCTCTTTTTTGTGATTCCGATTGTGCTGCTTTTTCTGGTTCGTATGAGCTGGCCGGCGGGCCTGAAAAGGGTCACTCACTGGTTGGCCCCGATCATTGTTGATATCGCTCTGATTCTGGTACTGGCGTTGACCAGCTATCAGGAGATGGCTTCAACGTTCCGTAATCACCGCGACATCAAGGATCTTGTGGTGCCGGTGAATAGTGTTGCTGCCCTGGCATCGCTGGGTAGCAAGGTGGCTGCGGCGCAGTTTCCCCAGGAATACCAGCAGGTGGGGCTGGATGCGACGGTTTCTCTCCCGGTTTCCGATCGCACCAAACCCAATCTGGTGGTTTTTGTTCTTGGTGAAACTGCGCGCGCAGACCATTTTGGTCTGAATGGCTATCAGCGCAATACCACCCCGGAGCTCAGTAAACTGGCCCGGCAATCGGGCGGAACACTGGTCAATTTTCCCCGGGTATCCTCCTGCGGGACCGCAACGGCCTTGTCGGTGCCCTGTATGTTTTCGTGGCTGGGCAGATCGGATTACGATGAAGCCGTGGCCAAGAACAGCGATAACTTCCTGGATGTCATGACCCGCTCCGGTATTGTCAGTATCTGGCTGGATAATAACTCCGGCTGCAAGGGCATGTGTGACCGGATTCCGACCGTTCGTCCGGAGGATACCGACCTCTGCCAGGGCGAGTACTGTGATGATCTGGTGCTGCTGAGGGGTGCCCATCAGCAGCTCGATGCCGCAGACAACAATGACCATTTCATGGTGCTGCATCAGCTTGGCAGTCACGGTCCCGAGTACTACAAGCGCAGCAAACCGGACCAGAAAAAGTTCCTGCCCGAGTGCCAGAGCAACCAACTGCAGAGTTGTGACCAACAGGCCATCATCAACGCCTACGATGACAGTATTCTGGTAACCGATCGCTTGCTCGGAGAAACCGTGCGCATGCTGAAATCCATGCAGGCGGATTACAACACTGCCCTCGTGTATGTCTCTGACCATGGCGAGTCACTGGGCGAGGGTGGCATCTACCTGCACGGTATTCCTTACATGCTGGCGCCGGAGGCCCAGACCCATGTGCCCATGGTTGTGTGGTTGTCAGACGGTTTCCGGATGGAGAACCGGATTGATGCCGAGTGCGTTAACCGGATCGCATCGCAACCGTTGAGCCACGACAACCTGTTCTCCTCCATGCTGGGACTGATGAATGTGAAGACTGACGCGATCAAGCCGTCGCTCAATATTTTCGAGGACTGCAGAACCACCTGAGGCGCTGAACGTTTTCTTCACCTTCTGACAGAAAATACGACACTACCGGCCATTCAAACGTCAAGCTGACGGGGCCTTGCGTAAAGATCCTGCAAAGCCGGCCCCAAGGCACTGACATTCGCTCCCGCTTCGATAATCTGGGTTCAGAGGCATCCGGCACTGGGTCCGGATGCGAGATCTGTCTCTGAGCAGAACGGGAGAATCATCATGAAGCGACTGTTGATCGGAAGCCTGGTAACGGCATTCCTGATGGCATCGGCTCCGGTGATGGCCGGTGACGATGACCGCCGCGGTCATGGCTGGCAACCGCACCATGAGCGGGGGAGTGCGCTACCCCCAGGCCACCAGAAAAAGTCCCTGCAGGCCCACTATCGGGACGACCGTCACCATCGGCACCACCACAAGCCACGGCACTACAAGAAGCATCAATGGGACCGGAAGTACCACGATCGCCACAGGTACCACGGTGACAAACGCGGATGGGGCAAGAAACACAAGCGGGATGTCTATCGCGACAGATACGAGCGTCGGCGCGACTGGCACCGTCACCATTCGGGCCATTACCGCATCAAACTCGGCTATGGTGACGGATTGCCGCCGGAGGCCCGTATCGGTCGGATTATTCACGACACTCACGTGCTAATTGAATCTTCCCGGCACTGAATGACTCCTCCTGGTTCCGGCGCCGCTGTTGCTCCGGGGCCGGGTTGAACCCCCTTGCAGGTTCCTTGCGCCGGTGCTGCAGACCAATGAGCAGCAGGGGCACCACAATCATCAGGCTGCCAGCCAGGAACCACAGATCGGGCACTTCACCGAACCAGATCCAGCCAATCCCCACGGCCCAGATAAGGCCCGTGTATTCGGCACTGGTGACCTGGTTGGCATCCACCTGCCGATAGGCCAGCAGTACGGTGATGTTGTAGCCGAGAATAAACAGCGCCGAGCCCATGGCACCGATCAGGATGCCAGAATCCCATTGGGCGCCTTCCCACCAGGCCAGTGCACCCGCCGCGGGCAGAATCAGCAGGTAATTCAGGAACAACTTGTGGACGGTGCTCTGCTGTTTCGGCAGTTTTCGGACCAGCACGGCGTTGATGGCCAGGGCAAAGGCAGAGCCAAGCGCCGCCACGGCCGCCCAGTTGAATTCCACTGGCCGCAGGATGAGCACAATACCGGCAAAGCCGCTGAACACAGCGCTGACACTCAGCGGCGTGAGCTTTTCCCGGAACAGGAATACCGAGAGCACCATCACCAGGATGGGCGCGGCGTAGAACACGGCGTTAGCGGTCGCCAGCGGCAGGTTGGCCAGGGCGACTACCATGCACAGCAGGCCGGCCAGGTGGATGTGGGCCCGGAAGGTGTGGATTTTCAGGCCGGCGAACAGGTTTTTCCGGTCCAGTTGCCCGGCCATTGGCAGCAGGAGTGCCAGGGTGATCAGGCAGCGCAGGAAGGCAAACTGGAACACCGGGGCGCCGGGTTCGAGGAGTTTGATGAACACGTCAGAGATCAATGCCATGGCGTTGCCGATCACCAGCAGCAAGATGGCGCTGTTTACGGTTTTTCCTGACATGTTTTTCTCCTCAATTCTTCAACTTTAGGTGCATGAGCCCGGTCAGCAAATGGCTTCCGAAAACCGCTGCGAGTACATCCATGTACGCTTGCTCTCCGCCTTCCCTGGCTCCGAGCATTTTCGGAAGCCATTTCCTGCCCGGGCTCCCGTAACTGGCTCAGGAATTCTATTTGAGTGCTAATATCCGATAAAATGATCAATATTCATGTGCTATTAGAAAATTAGATAATGAAGCTGCCACCCCTGAAAGCCCTGCCTGTCTTCGAAGCCGTTGCCCGTCTCAACAGCTTTTCACTCGCTGCCGATGAGTTGGCGGTGAGCCAGAGTGCCGTCAGCCATCAGATCAAGCAGCTGGAAACCTACCTGGGCGAGCAGTTGTTCTGGCGCAGTGGACGGACGCTGTCGCTGACCGATGAGGGCCGGCAGTACCTGGATGCGGTCAGTTCAGCGCTGTTGCAGATCGAGCGGGCCAGTGAGCAGTTGTTGGGGCATGAGGAGTCGCGTCTGCGCTTGTCGGTGTTCAGCTCGTTTGCCGTGCGCTGGCTGGTGCCACGGTTGCCTTACTTGCAGCGGCTGCATCCCCAGCTGGATCTGGCGCTTGAGATGAGTAGTGGTAACCCGGTGTTGTCGGATCGGGTGGCGGATTGCTTTATCACCATCCGCACGGATGCCCCGGCTTTCAGTTATGACAAGCTGTATGAGGAGCGGTTGTTTCCGGTCTGCAGTCAGGATTACTGGAAGCGGATGCGGCGGGAACTTGGCCGGGATGATCAGTTGGAGGTGCGGGATGAGCCGCCGTTGTCGCCTGAAGAGCTGGCGCGCTTTCCGTTGCTATCGACCCACAGTATTTTTGACCGTGCCACCGGGGACTGGCAAGCCTGGTACGACGCAGTGGGTGAGCGACTGCCCGGTGGCGTTCGGGTGCAGCACTTCAGCCACATGCTGTTGGCGCTGGAGGCGGCGAGGTTCCATCAGGGGGTGGCCCTGACCAACGATTACATGCTGAGTACCCGACGGGATTCGGAGGATTTTGTGCGCTTGCCGTCCCATTCGGTAGCAACCGGTGACACTTTTTATTTTGCCTGGAAGACCAGCCGACGGCAGGAGCGGGGCATCCAGACCCTGCGACGCTGGCTGGTGGATGAGGCCATCAGGAGTCGGTTGCGGGCATCCTGACGGCTCTAATGATGGCTGGTCAGCGCCGGCATGCAAACCTTCCGCCCGGAGGAGGTTGTTTCCACTGCCACGGGAAGACCGTACACGTCGCTCAGGTTGGGGCCGGTCAGTACGTCGCGAGCGGTGCCTTGCGCCAGTTCGTGGCCGTCTTTCATGAGCAGCACCCGGGCGTCGAGGGCGAAGGCCTGGTCCGGATCGTGGGTGGACAGCACCACGCCGCAGCCTCGGGCAGCCACGTCGCGGGCGAGGCTGGCGATTTGCATCAGCACCTGGGCCTGGTTGCCAAAATCCAGGCTGGCGGTGGGTTCGTCCATGACGATCAGAGGTGCCTCCTGGGCCAATGCCCGCGCGATCAGTACCAACTGGCGCTGTCCGCCGGACAGGCGCGAGTAGTCACGGTGGGCGAGGTTGGCAATGCCGAGTCGATCCATGGCGTTATGGGCGATTTCCCGATCGTGGTGCCCCGGTTGCCCGAACACGCCCAGCCGTGCGGTCCGGCCCATAAGAACCACCTCCAGAGCTTCGAACGGAAAAGGCGGCGCGTGTGCCTGGGGCACGTAGGCAATTTGCTGGGCGATGGTGGCCGGGGTCTGGTTGGCGACGGGCCTGTTCCCCAGAGTGACGGTTCCGGACATTGCCGGCAGAAGACCCAGCAGGGTCCGGAACAGGGTGGTCTTGCCGCAGCCGTTAGGGCCCAACAGGCAGAGTATTTCTCCCTCGTTCACGCTCAGGTTCAGGCCGGATCCAATTTGAGTCCGGCCGTAGCCGATGGCCAGTTCGCGGGCTTCCAGCATCACGACCACCCGCGCCGGCCGCGTGCCAGCAGCCAGACGAAAAATGGTGCGCCGATGACGGCCGTGAGAATGCCAAGGGGGACTTCTACCTGGGCCATGGTTCGCGCCAGGGTATCCACGACAAGCAGGTAGCCGGCGCCGATCAGCACGGAGGTTGGCAGAAGCCGGCCGAAGCCGGGACCTACCAACATGCGGGCAATATGGGGGATCACCAGCCCGACCCAACCGACCACACCGGCCAGGGCGGTCACGCTGGCGGTGATCAACGTGGCGGCCACGATCACCAGAAACCGGGTTTTCGACACGTCGATCCCCAGGGCCCGCGCTTCTTCGTCCCCAAGACTGAGCACGTTGATGCGCCATCGCAGCAGGGCCAGCGGCACCAGGCCTATCAGGACCATTGGCAGGGTCGGCAGAATGTCCTCGGTGGTGGTGGCAGCCAGGGAGCCCAGCAGCCAGAAGGTAATGGCCGGCAGCTGATCGTAGGGGTCGGCCATGACCTTCAGCAGTGAGGTGGCCGCACCCGCCAGGGCGCCGATCACCACCCCGATGAGCACGAGAGTGAGGGTTCGGTCGGTGTTGCGCACCAGCGAGGCCACCAGAATGACGAAGCCCACCGCCAGCATGCCGCCGACAAAAGCGGACGCCTGGATGGCCGCCACTGGCAGCGACAGGAATATGCCGGCCACCGCACCCAGGCCTGCGCCCGCAGAAACGCCCAGAATGTCCGGCGATACCAGGGGATTGCGGAACAGCGCCTGGTAACTGGCGCCTGCGGCCGCCAGGGCCGCGCCCACCAGCAGCGCCGCCGCTACCCGAGGCAGGCGGATGTTCCAGACGACGATTTGAGCCTGGGTATCACCCTGACCCAACAGCGCGGCCAGCGTCTGGCCCGGGGTCAGGTTGTAGGGGCCAATCATCACCGCGCCAAACGCCAGCAGCGTCAGGCCGAGGGTCAGGCCTGCACCTAGCGAGATCACCGGCTTTGGCCGGGCTATTCCCCGGAGCGACCCTCGGTCCACTGGAGGAGCCTCCCCAATTGATCGTCGCTGAGATCGACGTGGTAATACTGGCGATAGAACTCGCGGGTCTCTTCCCGCAGGTTCCCTTCCCAATCGTCCGGATAGAGCAGCCCGGTCATCGAGATCAGCCCCATGATGCGGTTGAGTGATGGTGGCCGGTCGATCCATCCGAACGGCAAAGAGGGCGACAGGTAAACACGGCCACTTTGCACCGCATCAATCCCCTGCCAGAGCGGATCGTCAAATACCTTGCCGTAGAAATTCGGATCCCAGGTCACAATGGTATCCGGGTTGGCAGTGATCATCTGCTCCATGGAGACCTGCACCAGCCCGCGGGTGGCGCCGCCGTCATCGGCCACGTTGCGACCGCCGGCGCGCTCAATGATCTCGGTGTTGATGGAGCCTTTCATGCCGGTTTCCAGGCCATCCGGGCCGCGGGCCAGGTAGGTTCTGGGCCGCTCGCCCTCCGGCACAGTCTCCAGAATGCGTTCGATTCGGGCGAAGGTAGCTTCTACATCCTCGGCCAGGGCTTCGCCCCGCTCGGGCACACCAAGTGCTTCACCGACAACCCGCAGTGCCTCCGGGGTGTTCTCGAAGCGGCCGTCGATCAGCAGGTAGGGAATGCCGGTCTGGTCCTGCACCCGGTTGGCCAGGTCCACATAGGTGTCGCGCACCGACCCGAAATCCAGGATCAGGTCGGGCTGGATCTGCAGTACCCGCTCCAGGTTGGCTTCGCCGCCGCGGCCGGTCAGCCGGCCGGTTTCCGGCAGGTCCCGATAGGGTTCGGCGATGAACTCGCGTTCGTCAGGCCGCAGGGCCCGGGGCCAGCCGGTCATGGCCTCGGGCTTGACGATATACAGCAGGATGGCCGCTGGCGGCCCGGCAGCAAAGACCGTGTCCACTTCGTCCGGAATCTCAACGCTGCGGCCGGCGCTGTCCACGACGGTCCGGGCCTGGGCTGGCAGGGCCAGCAATGCCAGCATTAGACAGAGGATTTTCACTGCCGTCTCCTCACTCGCCCTGCACCGTTGCCACGGCGTCGAAACCGTACTCGGCGAGCACTGACTGGCCGGCAGGCGACAGGATGTACATGGCCAGCTTCCAGGCGGCAGGCGGTGCCTCATTCAGTACGATCAAACCATAATCAGCACCGACAGAGAGTGACTGGGGAACCCGGATAGTTTGCAGGGAGGGCACTTCCGCGCGGGCCAGTACGGCGTTGGTGCAATAAGTCAGGAAAACATCGGTCTGATCACTGTCCAGGACCCAGGCGTAGTTGTTGCGACCCTCGGGCGGCTTGGCGCTGTCCGGACCCCCGGTCAGTTGCAGCGCTTTGGCCTTGAGGGTGTCGGCATGCCCGGTTTTGTCGAACAGTTCGAAAGCGTAGTCGCCAGACGGGTCTGCCTTCGGTGTCGAGGTTCCGAGTCGAATCGAGTCATCCAGCATTACTTCCAGCAGAGTGTCCGTAGTGACAGTCACCTCGGGGCGAGCCAGGGCGCACAGCTGGTTGCGGGCGAACAGGGCCACCGGGCCGCCATTGCCTGCCCCCTCCAGCGTTCGGGGGTGACGCATGTTGGCCGAGGCAAACACGTGGGCTGTCTCGCCGGATTCGATGCGTTGCCTCATCAGGCCAGAGGGGCCGAAGCTGGTGTTCACCGGTACGTTGTAAGCTGCCGCGAAATCTTTTGCGACTTCCGACAAGGCCGCTTTCAGGCTTCCTGCGGCGTAAAGGGACAGATCCTGAGCAATGGCCGGACTCATCGCAACGCCCAGCACAGAGGCAAGCAGAAGTTTTCGTACCATGGGATTTCACTCTTGTTCATTGTTATGAAATCGGCTGGTTGCCGGTTTTTTGGGGTGCCTTCGGGCTGAAGGCGCAGCGGTCTGGCTTAATGTCCAGCAGCGGGGTGCCGTCCAGACAGTCCAGGCCGCGTACGATCAGCGCTCCTTTTTCTATACGAACCAGTTTGACCATGGACGTGCCAATCGGGTTTGGTCGCACCGGGGAGCGCAGGGCGAAGGTGCCGAAGGTCTGGCCGTCGCTTCTGGGGCTTTGCCGGATCAGGTCCCGGCGGCTCTGGTCGAGCCAGTAAAGCACCTCAATGGTGTCGTAGTCTTCGAGCCCCGCCAGCGCGTTGTGCCAAACAGGGTCCAGAACCAGCTGGCACTCCGGGCCGTCAAGGCGGCCCTGGCGCGGGCAGTCCTTGCGATCGCGCCAGGGGGTATGAATGGTGCCGATGAAGCGCAGCGTTGCATCGGAGGCCGGTTCAAGCGCCACGGCCTCCTCATTCGGACGCAAATCACCAGGATCGTTCATCGACTCGCCCACGCTTTTCGCTCGTCATTTCTCGTCTCTGGGTGGGCGCTCGACCACCTTGCGTTTGCCCTTGGCACAGCGCGAAAGCGCTTTCAGGCCGTCGGCATCGAAGGCATCGACGCGGATCACATCATAGAGCGCTTCCAGTGCTTCCAGCAGTTTGTCGCACTCGTCTGCCTTGACCACGCCCTGGGCGCAGGCCCAGTCAACCAGTTCCTTGCGCTGATGCCCCATCAACAGGTCAATGCCGCCCAGTTCGTCTTCATCGCGGTTGCGCATGGCGTCATGCAGCCGGCTGCGCATGTCCGCGGTCTCGTTGGCCAGCTTGTAGGCATTGAGCACCCGCCCGAGCGGATCTTCCGGGTCCATGGTGGTGTAGGCACCGCGACTGATGCGCTGGCGTACCGGGGTGTCCTTGACGATGGATTCCGCGACCTGTGCGCCCAGCTTGTCGTCGGGGCCGTTCAGGCCAGTGGCACCCAGCGGGAACACCAGCAGTCGCAGGGGCCAGCGCAGGGCCGGCACCGGGAAGTTGATGATGGCTTCGCGCATGGAGCCCTGTAGATCCCTGAGGCAGGTCTGTAGGCACCACTCTACCAGCGGCCGCTGGTCATCCGGGTAACCCTCCTCATGCCATTGTTTGATGACGGCGGTGGCGTAATAGAGTTGCACCAGGCAGTCGGCCATGCGCCCGGAGAGGCGTTGCCGGGCTTTGAGGCCACCACCAACGGTCAGCAGAGTGACGTCAGTCATCAGGGCGAAGGCTGCTGAGAACCGCGCCAGCTGTCGGTAGCTGGACTTGATGTTGCCTTGCCGTGGCACCGATTCGGCCCATCCCCTGGTCAGTCCCAGCAGCAGGGCCCGAAGGGCATTGCGGGTGGTATGGGCCAGATGCCGGTAGAAGATACCGTCGAACTTCTTCGCTGCCTTGTCCTCGTCTTCCATGCCCGCGGCTTCGATTTCCTCAACAATGAACGGATGGCAGCGGATGGAACCCTGGCCGAAGATCATCAGGCTCCGGGTAAGGATATTGGCGCCTTCCACGGTGATCCCGATGGGGACCGCCTGGTAGGCCCGGGCCAGGAAGTTGCGGGGGCCGGTGATGACGCCGCGGCCTGCCACCACGTCCATGGCATGGTTGATGACTTCCCGCATCAGGTCGGTATTGCGGTATTTCAGCACGGCGGACGGCACCGAGGGCCGCACGCCACGGTCCAGCATGCCGGAGGTCAACAGCCGGGCAGCGTCCATCATGTAGGTGTAGCCTGCGATGGGCTCCAGGGCTTCCTGCACGCCTTCAAACTGGCTGATAGTCCGGCCGAACTGTTCCCGGGTGTAGGCGTAGGAGCCGGTGGCCAGGCTGGCCACCTTGCCGGCACCGGTGCCGAGGGCGGGCAGGGAGATGGAGCGGCCGATAGACAGACACTCCAGCAGCATGGTCCAGCCCTTGCCGAGCATATCCTGGCCGCCGATGACCTGTTCCATCGGAATGAACACGTCGTTGCCCCAGGTGGGACCATTCATGAATACGGTGTTCATGGGCAGGTGGCGGGCACCGGCGTTGACGCCGTCCGTGTCTTTGGGCACCAGTACACAGGTCACACCGATTTCATCGGAATCGCCCAGCAGCTTGTCCGGATCATAGACCTTGATGGCCAGGCCGATCAGAGTCGCCACCGGGGCCAGGGTGATGTAGCGCTTGTTCCAGGTGACTTTCAGGCCCAGCACTTCCTTGCCGTTCCATTTGCCCTTGCAGACGATGCCTTTGTCCGGAATGGCGCCGGCGTCGGAGCCGGCCACCGGGGAGGTGAGGGCGAAACAGGGAATCTCGTCGCCGCCGGCCAGTCTGGGCAGATAATGCTGTTTCTGCTCATCGGTGCCGTAGTGCATCAGCAACTCGCCCGGGCCGAGGGAGTTTGGCACCATCACGGTAACGGCAGCCGATACGCTCCGGGTGGAAATCTTCATCACGATTTCAGAGTGGGCGGTGTTGGAGAACCCCAGGCCGCCGTCTTCTTTGGGAATCACCAGGCCGAAAAAACCGTTCTCACGGATAAACTTCCAGACCTTGTCCGGCAGGTCGTACTGCTCGTGGGTGATCTTCCAGTCGTCGAGCATGGCGCAGAGCTTTTCCACCGGTCCATCCAGGAAGGCCTGTTCGTCGCTGGTGAGGTGTGCCGGCTTGGCGTCCAGCAGCTTGCTCCACTTGGGCTTGCCGGAAAAGAGCTCACCGTCCCAATCGACCGAGCCGGATTTCAGGGCCTCGGCTTCGGTGTCCGAGAGTTTGGGCAGTCGGCTGCGTACCCAGCCGAGAAGCGGGCGGCTGAGCTTGTCGAGACGCAAGTCGCCAGGGATAACCAGAATCAACGCCAAGGCCAGCAGCACACCGCCGCAGAGAATGCTGATCAGATGCCATTCATCCTGGAACAGGCCCACAACGGTCGCAAGAGACATGACGGCAGCGGCTGTGGTGCCGCCGATACCCAGATAGATCAGCACCAGGGCACTGATCAGCAGGAGAAGAACACTCATGGGGAGACCTCCGTATCGTGAATGCAATTGCTCAGAAGCTACTTTAACCATCGGTTAAAGTTCAGGCAGTTGCAAGGGCTCGGGGCGTGAGATGTAAAGATTGATTGCAGTAATGAAAAGGATTGTCAAAAAACGGGTGTGAAGGCTCCATTGATTGATCCAGCCTGCCATTTTTAAAGAAGTCATAGGCTCATTCAATAAAAATGTGCCCCGGAGCCTACTGCTGTTTGGTCATTTTACCGTTGCGAAACGCCTAGCCCTTGGTTTTGGACTGATTCTGTCCCTGGTAATTGCGGTCAGTCTGATTGGCAACCAGCGGGTCGGATTCATCGACAGGACCCTGACCGATGTGGGTGACGGCGCTGCCGTGAAACAGCGGTACGCGATCAACTTTCGCGGCAGTGTCCACGATCGGGCGATAGCCATCCGGGATGCGGTGCTGGTAGAGAACGAGCGGGACCTGCAAACACACCTCGCTGACATCGAACGTTTGAAGGCGTTTTACCGGGATTCCGCTGGCCCCATGGATGAGATGTTCCGGGAAGAGGGCGCTACCAGCCGGGAAAAGCAACTGCTGGCGGCGATAAAAGACATTGAACTCAGGGCCCTCACGTTAACGGATGAACTGCTCGAGCTGCGACTGGCCGGCAACATCGATCAGGCCAGGGCATTTCTTCTCAGCGATGTCTCCGGCGCCTATTCGGAGTGGCTCAAACGGGTCAACGCCTTTATCGACTACCAGGAAGACGTGGTGACCACCGGTGTTGATGAAGTGCGTGAGGCGGCGAGCACATTTAATGCCCTGAACCTGTCGGTAACAGGTCTTGCGGTCGTTCAGGGTGCACTTGTAGCAATGGTAATCATCCGCAGGTTGAAGAAGATTCTTGGCGGTGAACCGGAGGATGTTGCCCAGGCGATTCGCCAGCTGGCTGACGGAGAGCTGGACCAGGATATTCAAACCCGCTACCCGGACAGCGTGATGGGCGCGTTGCAGGATACCGTGGAGCGACTGGGCGGCATTATCCGGGAGGTCCGCTCAGCGGCGGAGGAACTGTCCAGCTCGTCTTCTGAACTGGAAGCGACCTCCGACAACAACAGCCGTCAGATCCGTTTGCAGGCGAGCGAAGCGGAACAGATGGCCACAGCCGTGAACCAGATGGCGGCCACGGCAAACGAAGTGGCCGGTTTCGCGGCCAGCGCGGCCAGCGCTACCCAGAAGGCCGATACCGAGGTTGAAAGCGGGAATCGCGTGGTCCAGGAAACCGCGGCCTCCATCGGCGAGCTGGCGGAAACCCTGGAACAGGCAACCCGGACCGTGCAGCGGGTGTCTGAGGACAGCGCCAACATCGAGAAGATCATAGAAGTGATCAATGCCATCGCCGAACAGACCAACCTGCTGGCACTGAATGCTGCCATTGAAGCCGCCCGCGCGGGTACTCACGGTCGGGGCTTCGCGGTGGTGGCGGACGAGGTGCGCTCCCTGGCGTCGCGGACCCAGGATTCCACCCGGGAGATCCAGGAAATGATAGGCAACCTGCAGACCGGTGCCGGCGAGGCGACCAACGTGATGGAAAGCAGTCGTGAACTGGCACGTAACACGGTGGACAAGACCAGCGAGGCGGAAGCTGCCCTCGCCAGAATCCGCAATGAAGTCGGCGCCATCAACGACATGAACGCCCAGATTGCCAGTGCCTCGGAAGAGCAGAGTTCCGTTGCGGAAGAGGTCAACCGCAACATCAGCCGCATCCACGACGCCACGGTGGAAACGTCAGCCGGTTCCGAGCAGGTTGCAGGGGCCAGCCGGGATCTGGCGGTGCTTGCCGGGCAGCTGCGTTCGCGGGTCAGCGTCTTCCGGTTTAAAGGCTGAGCCCGCAGATCAACAACGCGAGAGTGGCTAACAGCACCGCGACGTTTATGCCCAGGAGGGTGTTCAGCTGTGCGGGATTGCTCAGGGCGCCCCGCAGCCTGGTGCTAACCCAGATCGCTGCCGGCAATGGCGCAAGTGCGATGGCCGTCCAGATCGGCAACCAGCCGACCCAGATTGCCGAGCCGAGTAGGCCGTAGCTGCCAAGTAACAGCAGGCCTGCCAGGCGGGCAGCGGCCGGCTGGCCCATGGTAATGACCAGATGCCGCCGGCCGACTTTCCGGTCTGCATCGGCATCCGGAATCTGATTGATCAGCAGTAACTCACTTACCAGCAGCAGACTGATGGCAGAGGCCGCAACGGCCGCAGCATCGAGCCGCGCCCCCAGGGCAATCAGGCTGCCCAGGATCATCACGGGGCCGAATCCCAGCCCGGGAGCAAGCAGGCAGATCAGTGGCGAACGGGTAATCCAGCGGGTGTAGGTAAGTACCAGCACCACGCCTGCGGCACCCAGCACCAGCATGGGCAGGCCCCGGAGCCAGAGAAAGTAGAGGCCAATGGCCACAACCAGTGCCAGCGTACCGGATGCGGCCAACAGGACCTGCCGGGCGGCGGAGGGAACCTCCGGCAGAGCGCCACTGCCGCCGGAGAAAGGCGTGCGCCGGGTGATCAGGTCCAGTCCGGAGATGAAATCTTCGTATTCATTGAGCAGGTTAACGGCGGCATGGGCCAGGAGGGCGCCAATCAGAACCAGCAAGGTGTCAATCAGGGCCGGCGATGCGCCCTGCTGCCAGGCCAGGGCCACACCGAGACCGGCACACAGCGGTGCGAGTATCAGAAAGTTCGGGCGGGAGGCGCGCACCACCGCAACGGTTTCAGACATCGGGTCCTTCCTCTGATCAAACGTAGCCGGCGGCAAACACCAGCCCGAGCACAACCGGCATAACGATGAGACTGCCCAGGTTGCTCAATAATACCAGCGACGCGACCTTGTGTGGCTCCTGACGATACTGTTCCGCCACCATGTAGTTGAGTACAGCCGGTGGCAGGGCCGCAAATACCCACAGCGCGGCTATCTGCATGCCCGGAAGATCCAGTACCGCAATCATCGGCCAGGCCAGTATCAGGCCGCTGGCGGGACAGGCGACGGCGCCCAGCATGCCCAGCTTCCAGTCACTGAAATCAATATCAAGCATGCGCACGCCGAGGGCAAAGAGCATCAGCGGGATGCAGACACCCCCCAGCATGTTCAGGGTTTCCAGCAGCCATTCCGGCAGGGGTACGCCCCCGAGATTCACCGACAGCCCGGCAATACTGGCAAATACGATGGGCAGCTTGAGCCGTTTGATGATGGAGGTGTGGGGGTCAAGCATGTAAAGCCCCACCGAAAAGTGCAGCAGCATTTCCACAATAAACAGCACGATCGCCGCCGGAAGAGCCTCATCACCGAACGCCAGCACCAGCAGCGGGATCCCCATGTTGCCGGAGTTGTTGAACATCATTGGCGGCAGGAAGGTTTTCAGATTCAGCTTCAGAACCCTGGCCAGCGGGTAGAGAACAATACCTGATCCGAGCACGACCACGGTGGCCGCCAGTGCCAGCCGGGCATACTCCTGCAGCGGAGCCTGCTGGTCGGCGAGAACGGCAAAAACCAGCATGGGCACGAACAGCTCCATGTTGAGAACGTTCAGTCCCTGGATATCGGGGGTCCGATAACGGCCGTAGAGGGCGCCGCAACCAGCGATCAGGAACACCGGCAACATGGTGGACAGGATCTGGCCAATCATTGAACAGGCTCCGGGAGAAAGTTTGGAAGTTTTTGTTGGATAAACCGTTAGGTTCGCAAGTATCGGCCCTTCTGGGCAAGTGTTAATCGACGATGTTCGACCAAAGCCGGAGATGAACACAATGGTTGTGTTCTTGCAGGCGCTTGCGGTGCCTGGTTGGGCCCACCACAATACCGGTTTCCGATACTGATATCTGCTCTGGAGAGTCCTTGTGTCCAGCCCTTTCGATGACCCGGTTTCCCGTGAGAATACCTGTTCCGTCAAGTTCGATGCCCGCCAGGCGGTTTTTGGCACCGAGGAGGTGATTCCGGTGTGGGTTGCTGATATGGATTTTGCAGCCCCTGAGGCGGTCACCCGCGCATTGGCGGAGCGGGCGGCACATCCGATCTACGGCTACACCCTGTTTCCGGACAGTCTTTATCAGTCGATGATTGACTGGTTCGCCAACCGTCACGGCTGGGAGATCCAGCGCGAATGGATACTGATGGCACCCGGCGTGGTGCCATCCATCAACGCCGCGTGCATGGCCTACGCCGGGCCTGGCGAGGGTGTGATCATTCAGCCGCCGGTGTATCCGCCGTTCTTCAGTTCGGTGCGGCACAGTGGCCGGGTGGTGATCGAGAACCCGTTGGTGCCCGAGGATCCGGACACCGGGGACCCCGGCCACTACCGCATGGATCTGGATCATCTTGAAGAGTGTGCAGCGCGTCCCGATGCTCGCGTCCTGCTGCTGTGTTCACCTCACAACCCGGTCGGCCGGGTGTGGTCCGAGGAAGAACTGAGGGCGGTGCTGGATATCGCACGTCGGCATCAGTTGGTGGTGGTGTCCGACGAGATCCATTGCGATCTCGTTTTCCCCGACAAACCCCGTCATACGATGCTGGCCAACCTGGCCGGCCCTGACGACGCACTGGTCATGGCGGTGGCTCCCAGCAAGAGTTTCAATATGCCCGGGCTGGGACTGTCGGCTCTGGTGATTCCGGATGCGGAGCGGCGAAAGGCCATGAAAGCGGTGTTCGAATCGATGCATCTGCCCCAGTGTAATCCGTTCAGCATTGCCGGGTTTGAGGCCGGTTATCGCCATGGTGGTCCCTGGCTGGACGATCTGATGGCTTACCTGCAGGCAAACCGGGACTACGTGGTGGAAGCGGTCGGCCAGCGCCTCCCCGGCGTTCGGGTGTCTGCTCCGGAGGGCACGTATCTTATGTGGCTGGATTGCCGCGAGCTGGGTCTGGACGATGCGGGTCTGAAACGCTTTTTTGTTCGGAAGGCCGGTGTGGGCATGAATCCCGGACTCTCCTTCGGAGACCCGGGCAGCGGCTTTATGCGCCTGAATATCGGCTGCCCGAGGTCGGTTCTTGAGGAGGTCATTGGCCGCATTGAAGCGGCCCTGGACAGGGACTTATCAGATCACTGATTTTGAAGGGCGCAGTGCTCTTCAACCAGTTTCCAGTGAGGGGGCTCGTCCATGTCTGGCATGTCCCCCCGAGTTGGCCCGGTGGCTTCCCAGATCTGTCCTCCGTGACTGGCCAGGTCGCCTTTTTCATAGCTTTTCGAAAACAGCCATTGTTCCGGCCTTACGCACATTCCGGAAGCGGTTTCACCGCGATGGGATTTGCCGTCTGCCTGGTTGAGCCCCGGCTGTCCGTCATTCTGTTTGTCGCTGCCCTTGGCCCGCTTTCCGCTATCGGGTCGGTTGCTGCAATCGGGCACTGAGTCGAGCTTGTTCCAGTCAAACGTGATGCCGGGCTCCAGTCCCTTATGCATCTCTCTGGATTCGTACCAGTGGCCTTTATGGAAAACCACGGCATCTTCGGGGTAATAATGCTCGGGGTTCCACTTGGCTGTCTCCGGATCGCAGGGTTCTGCCGCAGCCGGTGCCGACAGGCTCGCGGCCAACAGCATCAGAATCAGGCAAAAGAAGCTGCGAGCGTTACTGAGAGTGAGTTCAACCATGGGTTTCTCCTTTTGCTTGCTGCTTTGAGAGTGGGTAGTTCGTGCGTACTCGGGTTTGTGTCGCCAGCACCAGTCCCGCAAGAATCAGCACGGCTCCGATAATGTGAAACAGTCCGAGGGACTCGGCCAGGAAAATGCCCGCAAGAATCGAGGCAAAGACAGGTGTCAGGTACATAAAGATGGCCGCTCTGGCCGGGCCAATTTTATGCACACCGTGGTTCCAGAATCCATAGGCCAGGATCCCCGGGAAGATCGCGAAGTACAGAAGCGGCATGGCGGTGGTTTTTGACAGCTCGAAGCCTCCGGAGAAGAAAATCAGATCTGTCAGGTAGAAGGGCAGCACAACCATCGTGCCCAGAAGAATTTGCGTGGTTAGAAAGGTCAGTGCTGGCAGAGGCACTGCCTGTCGTCTCAGTAGCACCGAGAACAGGCCCCAGCTGAATACTGCCGCCACCATGATCAGATCGCCCGGTTGGGCCTGGAGACTGGTCAACACCGAGAGGTCGCCGCGGGCAATCACGGTAACGATGCCAGTAATCGCCAGCGCGATTCCCAACGCCTGAATCGGCCGGGTCCGGTCGCCGAGCAGGATCCAGGCAAGCAGAGCGACAAAAATGGGAATGGTGGCGTTGATCAGGGCAATGTTGGTCGCGGTGGTTGTGGTGGCGGCCAGATACAGCAGGGTATTGAAGGCTCCCACACTGAAGGTTGCCAGTGCCAGCATGGAGCCGAAGCGCTGGCGGATAACCTGGCGGTGGCGCCAGATACCGGGAAGCCCGAAGGGCAGCAGGATAGCCAGCGCGATCACCCAGCGCCAGAAGGACATGGATAACGGCGGGATGTTCTCGACCGTACCCCGGGCCACCACGGCGTTGCCGGCCCAGAATAGCGGGGTGAGAACCAGCCCGATGTAGGCCAGGCCGGGAATACGTGATAAGACTCCGGCGTTCTCGGAAGACACAAAGGCTCCTCTGGGTTGGTGATGCCCGAAAAAAGCCTAGCATACTACTCTCCGGGAACTTCTGCCTCCGTACCAATGTGGTAGGCGGCGAAACCGGCCATCACGACCTGGTCCACGGCCATACCGATCACACGGCCATCACTGGTGGACCGGATGGGGTGCTGGGCGTTGGTGATCGGGTCGGAGACGTAACCGAGAATCTCACCTTCCGATACATTAGCGCCCAATTCAATTTCGCTGAACAGGATCCCGCCGTGATCGGCCCGGATCCAGTCGGAATCGTAGTAGACCGGTTCCGGATCGCCCCACACGAACATTCTGGAGATCATGCCCTGGCGCTCCATCAGGCTGGTGAGGCTGTTAACGCCGGCGCTGATCTGGTGTTGCTGGATACGGTGGGATTCGCCCGCTTCCAGTGTGACCGTTCGAATGCCGGCCTCCACGGCGGCCGTGCGTAACATGCCTGCAGATCCCGAGCTGTGCACCACCGCCATGCGGTCAAAGCCGCGGGTAAATTCCGCCACATCCGGATTGTTCATGTCGGCGCGCAGTTGCGGCAGGTTGGTTCGCTTCAGTGAACCGGTATGGATGTCCACCAGCATGTCGCACTTGCGAATCACGTTTTCGAACAGTGAATGGGCAATCCGGTCCGCCAGGCTGCCGTTGGGGCTGCCCGGGAAATGCCGGTTGAGATCCCGACGGTCGGGGAGGTAGCGGCTGCCCTGCTGGAATCCAGGCAGGTTCACAATCGGCACGCCTACCACCGTGCCCGAGAGCTTCTCGGGGTTCAGGTCGTACATGGTCTGGCGGATGATTTCGATGCCGTTCAGCTCGTCCCCATGGACGGCGCCGGTGAGGCACAGGGTGGGGCCGGCGTTGATACCGTTAACCACCAGTACCGGCGTGGTCTGGGACAGACCGGCAATCTGGATGCCTGGCGTCCAGGCCAGGCGGGTAGACGTGCCCGGCATTACATCGTTGTCGAGCAGGGTGAATACCTTGCCCTCGCGAATTTCGGGTTCGGGTTGCGGCTCAGGTTCGGCCCCGGCTTCGGTTGCCATCACCTCGGATTCGGCGGCATCCGCATCCGTGTCGGCCGGCGTTGACACCTGGGCTTCCGGTGGCGGTGCTACCTGTTTCAGATCGATATTCGGCGCCACTTTCCGTGACGCTGCTGAGGGCGTATCGACACCGGCACCGCCCCGTGGGGCTTCCGGTTTCCGGGATTTGTGTTCCTGCCCTTTGGTCTGCAAGGGAGCCGACTGCTCAACGTCCTCGACGCTTTCGTCCTCGGCCAGCTCGGCAACCAGCACTTCGGATTTTTTGCTGGCCTTTGCCGAATCGGTTTCGGCCAAAAGCGGTGCCGACAGCCAGGGTATCACCAGGCCGATCAGCAGGATCCGGGGGGACGGTTTTTTAAGCCGCTCGAACAGCATATTTCCTCACGGTTCGTCAGTGTGCGCTCAAGGATAGAGTGCCTCTGTCGGTCATGAATACCGCTGTGACAAAGGTTTAATGCCACTTTCATGAAATCCGGGCAAGTTATAACGAACCCTGTTATACGCTGGAAAAGCGATTAACAATATGGGTGTTTTGCGAAATCCGGTGTGCTTTCGTTACGACCGCGTTAGCTCTCGTGTATGGCATGCCAGAGGTCGTCCTCCCGGAACGCCCGGTGCTCCGCTTCCAGTTTCAGCAAATGCGCCAGGGCTGACCTTGCCGCCAGGCCGTGGATGGCCGTCGGAACATCGTCATAGGCTTTGGCGGTAAGGGCTTTCAGATCCACGGGAGTCAGGGCTTCCAGCGCACGGGCCACCTTGTGTTCGCGCGAGAGGCGGTGGGTAATCAGGAAATCGATCACCGCTTCGGGATGCCCCATCAGGAACCCGTGTGCCGGCGCAATGTAACGTACAGACTCTGCCAGCAACTCGTAGAGCGACTCGATATAGGCCTTCATGTCGCCGTCCGGCGGATTAATGACCACCGTTGAGCCCTGCATGATGTGGTCACCGGAGAACAGCAGCTGCTGGTCGACCAGCAGAAAACACAGGTGGTTCGAGGCATGCCCCGGGGTATGCAGCACCTTCAGGACCCCGGCTTCGGTCACAATCAGATCACCGTGCTCCGGTTCATCGTCGGCCCGGAAGGTCTGGTCTTGCCCGGCACCCGCGGGCGCCGGCCAACCAAACACCCGGCAACCGGTGCACTCTTTCAGGGCAGCAACCGCCGGCGAATGGTCCTGATGCGTGTGGGTCACCAGAACCTGGTCAATCACGCCACCGGTCACCTCCAGAATCCGCTCGATATGGGACTCGTTGGCGGGTCCGGGATCAATTACCGTAAAGCGTTCATGGCCCAGAATGTAAGTGTTGGTACCCGGCCCCGTCATCATGCCCGGGTTGGGCGCCGTCAGACGGACGACCCTGGCGGCAACCTCTACCGCCTCACCGGGTATAATCTTCGCCTGTGTGGAGCCTTCGCCCTCCGGATCCAGCTTCGCTGCCTCATCGTAGGCCGGCGCACCCGGTTCCAGCGTCACCGGTTTGCCCTTTTTGATCGCCGGCCAGGGCTTGCTTGGATAGGGCTCCGGCGGATTGGCATGGGCGTAACGCATCAGCGCCTCAGTGGTGTCGAAATCACTGAGCACCCGTAACGTACGAATCGTCGGCAGCCCCAGCAAACACTGGCCCTTGCGATGGTCCTCAAGGGCCTGCTCCGGCCGGATCCAGACGTGATCAATGGTTTCGACCCCGTCGTGCCCGGCCAGCTGGCCTTCGGGAGCGGGCGTCACGAAAAACCGTGTATCGAAACGCCGTGGTGGCCCCGGCGGCGTGATCCAGTGGCCGAGATAGGCCAGCCGGTCCAACGGAATCGCCAGGCCGTGCTTTTTACACAGACTGGCCAGAGACAGATCGCCGTCGAACACCGACTTCCGATCCGCGTGGGCCGGATGATCCCCGGCGATTGGATTGCCCTGCTTGTCCACCGCAACCAGAACGCCGGACTCCTCGAAACACTCCCGAACCGCCGCCAACATATAGTCCGCGCCGCCCTCATCGACGCTCATGATCTGACTGATCTCGGCGTCTGCGGTGCCGATTATATGATCCTGGCCGTGAGTCTCATTTTCCTCGACCCTCCCTCCGGGGAATACAAAATAGCCGGGCATAAACACGGCGTCCCAGGTACGTTGCAGCAGCAGGACTTCAAGTCCGTCGGCCGTATCTCGAACCAGAACCAAGGTGGCAGCAGGGCGAATATCCATAGGACTCCAAATACGATCTTTTTTATTCAGTGCGCGAACAAAGTACGAACGACGGCTGGGAAAGGCCTTCCAAAACTGTCTGTCGCCATGGATGGCGACAGTCAAGCGTCACATGGACGTGCCGTAAGGAGCGCGTTTTGGAAGGCCTTTCCCAGCCGTCGCTCCACCAGGCTCGATGCGCAGAGGTCTGACAGCAAGATAACTGATTTAACTCAGAAGATCCCGAGATGAACACTAAAGTCGAACAGCGTATGATTTGCCCCAACATACGCAGTGAAAACAGGAACCCCCGTGGCCCGAATCAAACTCTCCTTCCCGGATGACGTCTTCTGCTTCGAAACCAGGATGCCCGTCAGAATCACCGACATCAACGGCGCCAACCACCTCGGCAACGACGCCCTCATCTCCATGCTCTCCGAGGCCCGGGCCCAGTTCCTGGTCAGCTATGGCATCCAGGAAGCCAGCAAGGACGGCACCGGCATTATCGTCACCGACCTGGCCACCATGTACCAGTCCGAGTCCTTCTTCCCGGAAATGCTGCGCTTTGAAGTGGGTCTGATGGACTTCAACAAGTATGGCGGGGATTTCGTATTCCGGGTCACCAAGGCCGAGAGCGGCCAGCCGGTGGCACTGGCGAAGTATGGCTTCGTCTTCTTCAACTACCACCGCAAGGAAGTGGTGCCGGTGCCAGAGAGCTTCCGCTCACGCTTTGCCTGAGGATATCTCGGCTTTAAGGCGCGTCATGCCGGCACGGTAAAAGCTGTAAGCCATGGCGCCTGCAAACAGATTGCCCACCAGTGCACCACTCATAAGGCCGTAGACGCCGTTGATCTGGCTACCGATCCAGAGCAGGGGCAGGAAACACAGGAACAGGCGCAGGGTGGACACCAGAAGGGCCCGCATCGCCAGGCCGAGGGCATTGCACACCGACACCATCAGCATGCACACGCCCAGACCGCTGTAACTGAGCGGTACCCGCACCAGATAACCGGCGAGAACCTCCTGAACATCACTGTCGCTGGAGAACAGTTCCGACACCAACCCGGAAGCGACCACCCAGGTCAGGCCAATGGCCAGTTGCCAGACCACCACAAACCGGACCGCAAGGCGCACCAGTTTACGAATCTGCTCGATATCGCCGGCACCCAGCATGCGGCCAATCATCGGCGGCATCGACATGGTCAGGGCCAACACCACCACAATGGAGAAAAATTCCAGGCGGGTACCCAGACCCCAGGCGGCGACGGCGGCGGAGCCAAAGCCGGCCACGAGGGCCGTCGCCAGCATGGCCGAGACAGCCGGCATCAGCTGGCTCACCATGGCAGGGGCCATAATGCCGTTGAGCTGTTTAAGGGCCTTCCAAAGGGCAAGCTCGCGCAGGTCGAACCGGATCCAGTGGCGTTTCAGAAGTTTCGGATAGATCACCAGACAGCCTATTCCGAACGAGGTAATGGTCGCCCAGGCGGCGCCGGGCAGTCCCCAGCCGAAAACAAAGATGTAGAGCGGGTCCAGGGCGATGTTGGTCAGACTCGTGGCCACCATCATGTACCCGGGCAATTTGGTATCGCCGTGGGAGCGGCAAACGCTGTAGCCGAAGTACAGGAAGGCCCCGGTCCAGGCCGCCATCAGCCAGGGGACCCAGTATTGCCGGACCAGTGGCAGTAGTGAGTCTTCTGCGCCCAGGGCGGTCATGATGTGGCTTTGCAGGAACCACAGCGCCATGCAAATGACGAAAACGAGGCTGCCGCCCACGGTTATGATCAGGCCGCCCAGCCGGAAGGCGCGCAATTCATCGCCGGCCCCCAGCGTGCGGGATACGATCGCTGTGGTGGCGATCCCCAGACCCACCTGAAGGCCGATGATCAGTTGCTGCATCGGCAAGGTGAAACCCAGGGCTGCCAGCGGATCACGACCCAGCTGACCCACGAAGGCACTGTCGGCCAGCTGGAAGGTCATCAGGGACAGCACCCCGAAGAGCATGGGCCAGGTCATGCTGTAGAGCTGGCGGGCCAGGGATGGGTTTTGGGTGGTGGTCTGCACGGGGTGTTGTGGGCCTTCGGTTTGGCTTGGAGGCGAGATTCTAACAGGTCTGGCTTTTGGTGTTAGCAAAGTCGCCGGAACGACTTATCAGGAGACGCCGTGAACCCATCCCTGGGGGCTTGGCATTGCCATCCATGGCAATGCACACTCCTGCTAAGTCGTTCCGGCGCCTTTGCCCAGACCGTTGGTGGTGTTTCCAACTGCCAGGTTTTGACCTTGAGCTCTCAAAGCACCTTCAGCGCCGCATCATAATCCGGCTCGTCCTTGATCTCATCGACCAGCTGGCTGTGGATGACCTTGTCGTTCTCATCCAGTACGACCACCGCCCGGGCGCAGAGACCGGCGAGGGGGCCATCCTGAATGGCGACGCCGTAGTCCTGCTGGAAGCTATAGTTCCGGAAGGTGGAAAGGGTTTCGACGTTTTTCAGACCTTCGGCGCCACAGAAGCGGGCGGCTGCGAAGGGCAGGTCGGCAGAGACTACGAGGACCACGGTGTTGTCCAGGCTGCCGGCTTTTTCGTTGAACTTCCGGGTAGACGCGGCGCAGACGCCGGTGTCGATGCTCGGGATGATGTTCAGGATCTTGCGCTTGCCGGACCAGTTGTCGAGTTTGACTTCCTCCAGCCCGCTGTTGGTCAGGGTAAAGGGAGGCGCGTTGTCGCCTGTTTCGGGAAATTTACCGCTCAATTCAATGGGGTTGCCGTCCAGGTTAACGCTGCTCATGGTATTTGCTCCTCGGTGTCTGGTTTAGAGTCTTACGTACTCTGTGTAGACCACTTTGGATGATTTTGCCTTAATTGCCGGTCGCGCTTTGCGGCTCGAAACCTTTCGCAGGGTAACGCTGAACCAGCAGCAGATAACAGCCCATGGCAATGGCGGCGCATGCTGCAATGATAGAGGCCATGACCAGGGAGGTGCCGTCGTGCAGATGGCCGACGAGCATGCCAGCGATGGCGGCGACGGCCATCTGGGTGAAGCCGAACAGGGCAGAGGCGGAGCCGGCCATAGTGGGGAAGTTCGCCAGGGCGCCCGCCATGGTCTGGGGCAGCACCATCCCGGTACCGATCATGAACAGGGCCTGGGGCAGGATAACCGCCCAGACATTGAACACTTCACTGAGGGCCAGAACGGCCATCAGGCTGCCGCCACCGACGGCGATAATCAGGCCACGAACCAGAATCTGGTCCGGCAGCAGACGACGGCCGAGACGGACGGCGGTCAGGTTGCCGACAATATAACCGGCCACCATACAGGCGAAGTACAGGCCGAACTGCTCGGTCGGTACGCCCAGAAAATCGATCAGGACGAACGAAGAACCGGACAGGAATGCAAACAGTCCGGAAAAGATCAGCGCGTTGGTCAGAGTGTAGCCCACGAAGCTGATGTCCTTCGCGATGGTCCGATAGTTCCGCAGCAGGCTGCAGATTTTAAGGGATTGGCGATGTTCCGGGCGCATGGGCTCTGGAATGCCGAAGGCCACAACTACCGCCATCACCAGGGCGTAGCCACCCAATGCAATAAACACCGATGACCAGCCGAGGTTGGCGGTCAGCAGACCGCCAATGGTCGGTGCAACGGCAGGCGCCAGTGCCATGATGCTGGCAAGGATCGCCAGGATCTTGGCAGCTTCGCGGGGCGTGTAGATATCTCGAATCGCCGCCCGACCCAGAACCGGGCCCGCAGAACCTCCAAGGGCCTGCAGGAAACGGCAAAGAATCAGTGTTTCGATGTTCGTCGCCAGGGCGCAGCCGATGCTGGCAATCGCAAAAAGCACGAAACCACCAATCATGATCGGCTTGCGACCAAAGCGATCTGCCAACGGACCGCAAATCAGCTGAGCAATGGCAAAGCCGACCATATACAGACTCAGCGTCAGCTGAACCTGATCGGTACCGGTGCCAAAGTCTGAACCAATCTGTGGCAGTGCCGGCAGATACATGTCCGTTGCCAGCGGCCCAAGGGCCACAGCGGCGGCAAGAAGTATCGTTGTCCAGACACTGGTTAAAGTCAGCATGGTTTTCCTGATGCGTTATCTCAAAAAGTCCGACAGGCCGGGTCGGGTAGGGCTCTCCAAAACTGTCTGTCGCCATGGATGGCGACAGTCAAGCGTCACATGGACGTGCCGCAAGGAGCGTGTTTTGGAGAGCCCTACCCGACCCGGTCGACAGGGGAGTAAACGCAGTCTAGGGCAGAAGCAGAGGGAAGATAACGGCAAGAAGGCTCATACAACCTATGAGCAAAACTAATTGATTAACTTTTCAGACCATTAAGCGTAGCGGCAACAGCATTCACCTGATTCCGCAGCCATTTGTGAGCAGGATCGTTCTGATTGCGGCGATGCCACAACATCAGCAGGGTGAAGGGTTTGAAATCAAAGGGCAGAGGCACCCAGGCGAAGTCGCGGAGTAAGTGTTTGCTCATTCCCTCCGGCGCCGTGGCAAGCATATCCGTGCCTCGCAGGAACTCCGGCAGGCCGGAAAAATTGGAAACCGTCACCACATTGCGGCGAACCAGGCCACGGGTATCCATGGCGGTCTCCACCGTTGGCTTCTCGCCAGTGGCAAACAGCAGGGCAATGTGGTCCGCCTTCAGGTATTCCGGCAGATCTGCAGGCGGTTTGCGGTAGTCGGGATCGTAGAACACCACCATCCGATCGGCCATCAGGCCCCGCTGCATAATGTCCGTCGCCTCCGGCGCGTGCGGAGAAATGACAAGATCACAGACATCCTTCCGCAACAGGTCTGCCCGGGGAATGCCAGATGGAATCACCTGAAGGCTGATGCCCGGAGCTTCCTGCCGCAAGGTACGCACCAGGCCGGGCAAAAGCAGGTCCCGCTGGTAGTCATTGGCAGCAATCGTGAACGTAAACTCGGCCGTGGCGGGGCTGAAAGGGGGGCCTGAGGACAGCGACTGCAGGTCATCCAGAATCTGGCGAATATGCGGCCCCGCCTGCAGCGCGTAGCGGGTTGGCACAATGCCTCGCCCGGACTTCACGAACAGGGGGTCACCTAAAGCCTGGCGCAGACGCTCCAACGTATGGCTCACCGCCGACTGGGTAACACCCAGCCGCACCGCAGCACGGGACACGCTGCCTTCATCAAGCACCGCCAGGAACGTACTCAGGGCCCGGAAATCCAGGTTGAATGTATCAATCGGGTTCATGAATGGCAGTGTAACCCGATGCCCCCGGTGGCGCTACGGCACCTTGGTGTACTCGCTTTCCTTGATGAAGGACCCGATGGCCTGAGCAAGATCATCAAACCAGGGGTTGTAGGTCAGCCGGCTGGTAAACACGGGCCGCTCTGTATCGTGCCAGGCGCTGAACCATAGATCTTTTTCTGACAACTGCCGGCAATCCTCGAGGGAAATGTTGTTGGGTTCCAGGCACCGTTGCAGCGGCGCGCCCAGGCCGTAGAGCTCGTTGTCCGGCGCAATCAGCAGGGACTGGTGAGAGAATTCCAGGATATTGGCGTCAGGCAGATAACTGTTCAGGAAACGGATGCGCTCACCGGCCTGCGCGACCGGCCAGGGTTTACGGGTATCCCGAAAGATCATCATGGCATTTCCTGGATTGCTAAACCGCTCCCGGAACTGCGTGACCAGATACTCGAGATTGATCACCGAGTCGGCCTCAGTGGCGGCCAGGAACAGGGGTATATCGAGGCTTTCCTTCTGGATTATCCGGCTTTGCGCCGCCGAGATGACATCGCCGATCTGGCTGCCGGCATTAAAGGAAAATGACTCGTACTTCACCGGATTCAGCTCGGGCTCTTTTTCCACGAAATCACCAAAGACGTCGGCAATGGGCGCCAGCCAGAGGTAATCCCGAAGGCCGTTGAGTTGCCAGGCGGGCGCGACTGCAATCAGGCCCGCCGGTCTTGGCCCCGTCTCCGAGAGAGCGTAATCCGTGGCCAGGGCCCCGCCCAGTGAAAAGCCGCCAATGAATGCCCGGTCCACATCCTGCGACAAGGCGACGAAGTGATTACGTACCTGATCGCGCCAAACGTCGGCGCTGGCCGTCACCATATCGCCGGGACGGGTGCCGTGTCCCTGCAGCAACAGGGTTCGGACTTCAACGCACTGATCCGCCAGGTAACGAGCCAGATCCCGGAACACAAAGGGCGAATCGCTCAGGCCATGCACCAGCAACAGCCCGGTGCGATCTCCGGAGTTGCAATCGGCGGCCGGCGACAGCCTGTATGGCAGGTTCCACAATACCTGCTGTTCCCGTTCAAACCCTTCCACCGGCACCAGATTGGTATCGACGTAGGTTTTGACCGATGCCACATAGCGGTCGAAATCAGTAACCGGTTCGGCCCCTAATGTTGATGGCCCTGGCGTGTAGAGTTGCGTGCTGGTGGCGCAGGCGGCGGTCGTGCCCAGCACCAGTAAAACGAGCAAATTCCTGAGGATAATCATAGCCGGCGAGTGAGATTCGCTCCTTTCGCTTGAACCGTCGTCATTGGTGACTGTGTTGAGTGATCGTTCAAATCCCGATACTGTGACTTCAGTATACGACCCCGAACCGCCTTCCGGATGAGGAGCCCCACTGATGAGCATGACTCTCGCTTTCGACGTCTACGGAACCCTGGTTGACCCCATGGGCATGTCCCGCCTGCTGGCGGAAGACGCTGGTGACAGGGCAGAGGGCGTAGCCGCGTTGTGGCGGGAGAAACAGCTGGAGTTCTCGTTTCGCAAGGGCCTGATGAAAGTCTACGAAGATTTCGGTGTCTGCACCCGCCAAGCCCTGCGCTACGCCATGGCAACCCACAAACTGACCCTGTCCGAAGAACGCGAAAACGCCCTGATGGCGGCTTACCTGTCTTTGCCTGCGTTCGATGATGCCTTGCCGGCACTGAAAACACTGAAAGGGCAGTATCCGCTGTTCGCGTTTTCCAATGGAAGTTATCCGGCGCTGGAAAAGGTCCTGGGACACAACGATCTGCTGGAGCAGTTCAAGGGCCTGGTTTCGGTGGATGACATTAAAACCTTCAAACCTGACCCTGCCGTTTATACCTACGTCCGGCGAGCCACTGGTGCCTGGGAAAAGCCGCTTTGCCTTGTGTCCAGCAATGCCTGGGATGTCATTGGTGCCCGAGCTGCGGGATTACTCGCAATCTGGGTACAGAGAGATCCGGATAAGGTTTTTGAAGACTGGGGGATTCAGCCCTCAGCAGTGATCAGCAGTCTTTCAGAGTTGGAGTTAACACTGAAGAACCTCTGATGTCAGCGAAGGCAGGTGTCGGGGAGGGCTTTCCAAAACTGTCTGTCGCCATGGATGGCGACAGTCAAGCGTCACATGGACGTGCCGCAAGGAGCGTGTTTTGGAAAGCCCTCCCCGACATCTGCCGGCAAACTCCAAAGCAAGACAATCAGTCCGACCGAACAGCCAGCCACTCCGCCAACTCCAGCCAACTCTGACGAGGCGCCTTGCTCCCGGCAAGGATGCCCATGTGCCCACCCGGCACAACCCGGAACGTCTTGTCCGTAGAACTCACATGATCCATCACCCGCTTGGCGGCACCGGGCGTCACGAGCGTATCGTCGCCTCCGGCAATGGCCAGTAAGTTGGCACTCACATTGTCCAGCCTGGCGATATCTTCGCCGATCTGGATCTCACCTTTGGACAGCTGGTTGTCGATCCATACCCGAACCACCGTGTCCTGAATGATCCCACCGGGATAGGCCACCATGCGGTCCAGAAACGCCGACGTCGTGGCGTGGTTGGTGACAAACTCCCGGTCACCCAGCCGGATGATCAGCTCCCAGTAACTCATCACGCTGGCAATCGGATTCGTCAGCTTGAACCCGATGGTGTTGGCCCAGCCCGGAGTGTGAAACCAATGGGGTTTGACATCGTGAAGGCGGAAGCCGGTCCGTTCCCGGACAAATCCGGCCACATCCGCCATACGCTGATTCACAAGCCCCAGAATTCCCGACGCGTGACTGTCGATCGGCGAGCCCAGCACGATGGCATTGCGCACATGTTGGTCATTACTGAGCGCGGAATAGAACAGCGTGAACATGCCGCCCATGCTCCAGCCATGCAGCGACAGCTCCTGCTCACCGCTGTGTTCCCGCACCCGGTTCAGATAGGCCGGCAACAATTCGGCCACATAGGTATGCAGGTTGTAGTGGCTGTGTTCCCGTGTTGGCGTGCCCCAGTCGATCAGATAGACCTCGAACCCCTTGGCCCGCAGAAACCGCACCAGACTGCGCTGGGGAAACAAGTCATAGATGAGCATGTTCACCGCCAGGGGCGGTACGATCACAATGGGTGTCCTGTGCGCTTTTCGCTCAACCGCGATGGTCTCCCCGTCCAGCTCGATAAAATCCTCGGCCAGTGGCGGGTAGTAACGCAGACTGACCAGACCGTCGGTGTAGAGGGTTTCAAACGGAGCCTGCCCGGCCTGAACCAGGCTGGCGGCCCGGAAAACCCGGTCAAAGGCGTTGCCTGCGTACAGGGCTGTCTGGCGGGTAACGCCCGCTGCGCGATCAGCGGCTGATTTGAAAAGATTGGGCATGGGACTATCCGTAAAAGCAAAGATTCAGAATGATGACGAACACAACGTGCTAACGCCCGAACCCGCAGGCTGTGGCAAGAATAGGGCAAATGCACCCTTCGGGGCCATGGCAGAAGTGTCCAAACCGGTTGGCAAACCGGTCACTTCAGGCCACTGCCCAATGAGGTCTGTGGTTGCTATCATTGGACCCCATTTGGAAAGAACAACCAGAAAAACAGGATCGCCATGCTCAGCTTTCTACCCGCCCCCGTGATCGGCGTACTCAATTCCATCCTGCTTGGAATCAACACCCTGTTCTGGTGCATCCTGCTCTACATCCCGGCCATTCTGAAACTCATTATCCCCATCACCGGCTTCCGGGTTCTGTGCACCAAAGTCATTATCTGGATTGCCGAAGCCTGGGTGGCGTGCAATACCTGCTGGATGAAGCTGACCCATGGTACGAAATGGGATGTGGAGGGCGCAGATAAACTCAAGCGTGAGAGCTGGTACCTGGTGCTGGCCAATCACCAGAGCTGGGTGGATATTTTTGCCATGCAGCGGGTTTTCAATCACAGGGCGCCGTTCCTCAAGTTCTTCCTCAAGCAGCAGCTCATATGGGTTCCGGTGATCGGTCTCGCCTGGTGGGGGCTGGATTTCCCCTTCATGAAACGCTACACCCGTGAATACCTGATCAAGCACCCTGAGAAGCGAGGTGAGGATCTTCGCTCAACGCGCAAGGCCTGTGAGAGGTTCCGCTATACCCCGGTGAGCGTGATGAACTTTGTTGAAGGCACCCGCTTTACCCAGGCCAAACACGACAAACAGAAATCGCCTTACAAGCACCTGCTGACACCCAAGGCCGGCGGTGCTGCCTTTGTGCTTGATGCCATGGGTGATTCGATTCAGACCCTGGTGGACGTGACCATCGCCTATCCGGATGGGGCGCCCACGTTCTGGGATTTCATCTGTGGCCGGGTCAAGGAAGTGAAAATGGAAATCCGCACGGTTGATATCCCGGACCATCTGAAGGGCCGCGATTACTCATCCGACGCAGAACACCGCCGGAACGTCAAGAATTGGCTCGGAGAAGTCTGGACCCAGAAGGATGAGAAGCTGGACCGGATGCTGTCTTCCTGAATCAGGAAGACAGCCTTGCCAGTGTCTGCAGCGCCAGTTCCCGGCCGATTTCATCCAGAGTAACGGTCTGCTCGACTTTCTGGAATCCGCGATCGGTGGCTTTCCACTGGCGGCCCCCGGCTTTCTCGGGCGGAACACCATTGGAGCTCAACATCACACGGACACTGCCGTCGCGAACGTCCAGAACCTGCACTTCGAATCGGTCGCTGGCAAGCTTTCGAAACACCAGTAACATGTCCGCGTGTTCGCCCAGTGCGCGCATTTCCAGCCGGCGCTGATCCGGGGAGAGGCGAGAGAACTCACCGGTTTCCAGTGCGTTATCGGTAATACGCATAATGGCCGCTCGATCCACCACCGTGACGCCGGCCTCAACCATCTGGCTGACAAGCCCACTCTGGAGTTCGAACGCCGGTCCGGCAGGGCCTGTCTGACGATTCGAGCGGTATTCACCCTGCGCTGCTGCCTGGCCCTGTGCCTGGAGGTTGACGTTGCCGTCGGGCACCTCCCCATTCAGAGAGGCTCGTGTTGATACCACGCCACGGGTGTTGCTGCTCCAGTCGCTGACCTGGTCGTCAAACGCGCGATTCCAGAACACGGCCATGCGGGGTGGCTGTTCGCCGAAGGCACCTTTGAAGCGTGAGAGGATCACGTCCACGCTTTCTGTGCGCTGGGGTGCCGAACGATCTTCTTTCAGGTCTTCATCAGTCAACGGCTTCTGTGCCGGCGCCATCATCGGCGCAGCCTCATGGGTCTGGTCGGCTGCCAGGGCGAAACCCGGCGCCAGCAAGGGCACGCAGAGTGCCAGTGCAAATCGCTTCATCAGTTAAGCTCCCTGACTTCCACGCGGTATTGCAAAGGTTGCGTGCTGGTAGACAGTTCACGATAGGTGGCGATGCTGTTGGCCGGGATGGTCGAGCGCTGCCAGGTCGGTTTCACATCGGTGGGTACGCCGTCCTGATCGAAGAACTGGGTGCGGGCTTCGATCCGGTAATCGTAATCTGTGTGGTTGCGCAGAACCACGTACACCTCTGTGGTTCCGGTTGCCGTTGGCCGTTGGCCGTGCTGGACCAGTGACAGACGATAGCGTTCGCCGTCCTCCAGTTGGCCAAACCCGCGGCTCCAGGTGCGCTTCAGGTTGTAGTCGGTGAATGCCACCGAGTTCATGGTGATTGGCGCCGTGCGCTCGATCAGATCCGTGCTGCTGGCGGATTTGCCGGCACACCCGGAAAGAAGACCCACGCAGGTCGCAGCGATGGCAAGAGAAGTAATCAGTTTGTTCATTGGCTTCCTCCGGAATCCGGGCGGCGAGACGTGGCAAAGGCCAAGCCGGCCCCGCGACCATCAAATTTGAATTCGGTATTGTCGGCAAGGCCTGGCACAGGCTGACCGTTTTTATCCAGGAAACGGACAGTGACCGGATCGCCATCGGCGGCGGTTACCGGTAACAGGTGTATGGTGTCCGGCAGTCCCGCCCAGTACCGGATGTCGGCCCGGGTATTGGCGGACGCTGACATACCTTCGGCCGCAACGCTGATCAGGCTGATGGCAGCGTACCCGGCCCCGACGGCGCCGCCGGCAGCGCTACTGAAGCCGGCCAGCATGCTGTCCTGGCTGACACTGCTGAGGGTGGAGCCAACGGCGCGGGTGTTTTCCTTGAACTGGATCTGACCCTCGACAATCCGATCGATAGCCCGACCACCGCGAGTGGAGGCCTGGAAGAAAATATCTTCCATGGGATACAGGGCTGACCATTCCTCACCGTTGCGGACCTCGGCAGCGACATCCTGGAAGTTCTTGCCACGGCGATAGACCAACTGATAGTGGCCGACGCCATCCCCGAGCTTCCGTGGGGAGGTGCCGGTTTCCACAATCAGAAGCGCGTTGTCGTCGGCTTCGGGAATTGGCGCATCTGGCCGATAGAGTTTCAGCTCGTCAAAATGATCCCGCGCCAGTTGGTCGCTGCCCATCTGCATGGCCGACCAGCCTGCCAGGTACAACAACAGCGCGAAATCGGCGCTGTTCTGTTCTTCTTCGGCAAAGGCGTCCTGCAGCAATCCTGCCAGGAAGCTGGCACGGGCATTACCGTAGTCACCTTCTTCCAGGTAAATCAGGCCCAGATACAGGTAGACCATAGCCCGTTCGTAAGGCTCGCCTTTGAAGTCCTTTTCCGCTTCTTCATACCAGATGCTGCGGGCCTTACGGGCGGCGTCGGAGTCAGCGTAAACATTCTCGATCTCCAGGCGGGCCTGGGTCAGAGTGTTCTTCGCCTCCTGTCGATAACCTGCCCGATAGGCCTTGATCCCGATTTCCATAAGGTTAAGGACTTTGTTTCGTTGTCCTTCCTCGAACAGGTTCTCGAAATCGGCCCGAAGAACCTCGGGCTTGCTCGCTACAAGCGACGTTTCGGCCGGTGCCAATGTGGCCCGATCATACACTTTTGGTCCGCTGGCACAGCCGGCCAGTGTGCCGGCGATGGCGGTCGCCAGTGCCGGCCTCAGCCAGGTCTTATCGGTAAACCACATTGTCACGGGCCGCCTTTCTCATCTCATAGAGTCCGCTCCAGACAATGGTGCCCAGCTCAAGATCGACCATCTCGAAGGTCACCTGGCTGTAACGGGACTGGGTTCCGGTGTTGCGATCAATCGCGTCCAGCGAAGAGATACGGCCTCCCAGGCGGAAATCTGCGCCGGCCTGGGCAGCGGTTTGGCGAATGGTGCCGCCATCAACGGCGCCATCTCGTTTGAGATCCCGCTCTTTCTGGACCATGTCGGAGAAGTGGCGACCAACGAAGACCATGCGTCCGTTCGCAGCGCGGTTTAGCTCAATGCGCAGGCGATCTGTCAGCATGTTGGTGTTGATAACCGAGGTGCTCTCGTTCTTGATGTATTCATTGTCGATGATGATTCGCGGTGGCGTCGAACGGCCGGTGAGCATGGGGTTTGCCAGCATGTCACGCATCATCTGGTCGGTCATGGCGACCACGTCCTGGCTTTCGATGCCGACACCGCCCACGCTGCCGGTGGTGGAAACGTCCTCGTAGACACTGGGCTTGCCCTGAACGTTTTCAATTTTGCTGGCACAGCCCGAGAGAAACCCGGAGGCAAGCGCTACAGCGCAGACCAGTTTCAAATGATTCTTGGTAAACATATATATCTCCAATTATTTCAGTAGGCGCTCGCGAGGGCTTCTGCCAGCTCCGGGTAGATCTGTCGGGTGGCTTCCATGGCATTCTTGAAGTTGCCGGTGTGGCCGTATTTTGCTTTCAGGTAGCGAGCCATGGAATGAATATCATCAAAGCTGCGGTCTGAGGAGGCACGAATCGCTTCCCAGCCACCCGAGGCACTGATCGCAGTTTCACGGCCTGCGGATTTGCCTATCTCGGCACCTATGGCACCACCCAGAAAGCTGCCGACGAAAGGTACCTGCTCCAGAGCTTTTTCACCCGCATAGGCGCCTGCTGCTGCTCCGAGCCCAGTGCCGACAGTTGCGCCGATATTGGCATTGATGGCGGAATTCACCCATTCCGCAAGGACGTCATCGCTGGTGTAGGGGCTGAGGAATTTACCCTGATTGTCCTGCCGAACCAATTGTTCCAGCAATTCCTCTTCGGTGGGAATACGAATGTTGCCGCTGTCATCGCGGAGTTTGCCTGTTTTTGCGGCGGCCAGCAGTTGAGCAGAGGGCGGCTCATTGGTCATACGATCCACGAGCCCTTCGGGCAGGCCCGCTTCTTTCAATGTCTCCCGGTGCGCCCGGGTCATGCCGGTGTAATAACCGGACTGAACATCGCCACTCTGGTCTGGATAGGCGTTAAGCATGCGGACCAGTAACTGATCGGGGTCGGTGCCTTCGGCGAGCTGTGTCTTCAGATCTATGCCACGCAAACCTTCCGGTCCGATCAGCCAGGCCTGATAGCGAGCAGGTAGCAGGTCAACGTAGCCGGGCACCAGGCTGTTGGCCGCGTGATAGGCAAGCGTGTCGGTTTCGGGAGCCAGGTCAATCAGTCTGAGAACAGCCGACGGGCGATAGACAGAGTTCGCTCCTCCGGCTTTCAGGTAGGCTGCAATCTCGGCGGCGGTCTCGGGGTTTGCCTGCTCGAATTCGCGGCGCTGCCCATCGATGAGTGCCAGAACACTGTCCTTGTGATGGTTGGTGATGAAGTCCCGGGCTACGGCCTGTTCGGCGGCTTCATCATTCAGTGATCCCATGAACATCATTGGCGTCGGGAAATACAGAGACAGATAGGAATCAATGGAGTAGGTCACCCGGCTTTCGAGCAAGGTTTCACCCTGCCAGCTGAGCGCGTAGATGTCCTCGTACTGGACTTCATCGTAATAAGGAATCAGAGACAGGGTAACCATGTAGCCAAAAAAGCTGGCGCCGTTGAAACCCGTCGACCCCTTGGTTTCAGTTGTCCGGGTGACCATAACTTCAGGCGCATCGGGAGACTCCGGAACCAGCCAGTCAGGACGCTCCTCTCCAACAATGGTGAACGGGACCGTCCCTGTTGTATACGAACCCGGGTTTTCGGCGCTCACGCTATTCGGGTCGAACTGATAAACCTGACATCCGGCCAGTAAAAAGACCATGACAAGACTGACAAGAGCCCTTCCGGCTGCTGCAAACGCAGCGCCTTTTGTTTCCACGCTTTGAGAACAACTGAACTTCATTTTGCTACCCAAATTCCACTGGTTGAAATGAGTCCGGGACAGCGACACTCCGGAATTTGGGTAAATGTATAAACAATTTTTAATGAGCGCGTCTCGCCTCTGGTGCACCAGCGTGAGGCATTGACCCAATAGAATCAGGAAGATGAGGAAGGTGTTTTTTCTAACTAAATGAAATGAAAAGAGTTATCAGGCGGCTCTATGGAATATAGAGAAATGAAAAACAATGCAAAAATTTGTTAACCAACCCGAAAACAAGGTGGAGGAAGGAGTTGATGCTCAGTGATCATCATCCTCCACTTCATCCGGATGCTCCCGCTTGTAGCGCTCCCATTCTTCCCAGTCGTGGGGCGTGCCAGCATGGGGCCTGCGCAAGTGTTTGGCATGCTCCATGGCGTTGTTGCGGAGGCTGTGGTCCCGCTCCTCGTCTTCCTTGTCGAAGCCGTACTTTTTCAGAAATTCATCGGGCGTGATGGGCATGGCGCACCTCCATCAGGGGAACATGTCCTGATGAATACGATGCGCCTGCCATTGTGGTTTTTCAACCGCCGTCAGTGCTGCTCTGGCTGGCAATTTCCTGGGCTTCCACAAGCTTGAAATTAATCTGCCTGCGCTCGTCATCCACCCCGGAAAAGCTGACCGTTACCGGTTGTTCCAGCTGGAAGATGCGTCCGTTCTTGTTGTGGATAAGGCGCATGGTAACCGGATCAAAGCTGTACTTTCCGTCAAGATCCTTGCAGCTGACGAAGCCTTCCAGCCCGTTGGCATCCAGGCGAACGAAGAAGCCGGCGGGCACTGTGCGGCTGATAACGCCGGCCATGGGTTCTTCGCCGAGAGTTTTGGCAAAATCGCTTTTGAGCCAGGATTCCAGGCTGTTCGCCGCCTGTCGGGCGCGGATCTGGGCAGCTTGCAGGGCTTCCAGCTGATCCTCTGTCAGCGCTTTCATGGGGGTGTCCCACAGAGCCGCCTTGATCAGCCGATGCACGTAAAAATCCGAGAACTTGCGCAGTGGCGAGGTAAAGGTGGTGTAGGCATCGAGGCCCATGCCCTGATGAGGAGCCGGCTTGAAGCTCAGCTCGGCCCGGGCCAGCTGGCGGGACAGGATGGCCTTGACCGGTACCTCGGCCTCCAGAGAGTCCGTCTCCTTCATCAGCTTCCTGAAACCCTCGGCCTGATGGGCGTCTACGCCTGAGAGATGCGGTGCGTGGCTGTCGATCAGTGACCGGATGTTGTCGGCGCGATCATCCCGTAATCCTGGATGCTGGATGAACAGGCCGGCCGTGTGGTTGCTGAGGAAATCCGCGGCGCAGCGGTTGGCGGCAACCATGCATTCTTCCACCAGCCGATGGGCTTCATTCTGGATGGACGGTTCGATCAGCCGGATACGTTTGTTTTCATCCAGCCGGAGGCGGAATTCGGGACGGTCGCCGCTCAGCAGCGCATGTTCGTTGCGCCATTTCCGGAGGGCTGTCGCTGCCTGATGCAGTTGATCGAGGCTGTTGGCAACTGCTTCCGGCAGTGCCTTGATGTCATCGTCTTCCCGTCCTTCGATCAGGTTGGAAACGAGCTCGTAACTGAGCTTGCCCTTGGACTGGATAACGGCCTGATGAAAACTGTAGTCGCCAAGACTGCCATCATTGTTAACCTGAAGATCGCAGACCAGGGACAGGCGCTTGGCTTCCGGCATCAACGAGCACAGGCGGGTGCTGATGCTGTCTGGCAGCATGGGCAGGGGCTCGCCCGGGAAATAGATAGCGGTGGCCCGATTGAACGCTTCCTGTTCCGCCGGGCTGTCGGTGTCGATTACGGCGGTCGGATCGGCAATAGCAATCGAGAGGGTCCAGCCGGTGGCGTTGGGTTCGGCCAGCAGGGCGTCGTCCATGTCCTGCGTGCCCGGGCTGTCGATGGTCACGTACGGGCGGTCCGTGCGGTCCTCCCGTCCGGTTTCCCTGGATTCGATATCGCCTTCACCGAGGCTGTCGGCCTGAGCGCGCACAGCGTCCGGCCAGGTGTCAGCCAGATCAAAGGTGGCGAGGGTGAAAGAGCGTTCGATACCGGGTTCCCCGGCCTTACCGATTACCCGCAGTACCTTGGCCTGGCCCTTGCCGTCCTTGATCGGATGTTTGTGAATCTGGCAGTAGATGTAATCGTCCTGCTGGGCGTTCATCCGCTCCTTGGGGGGAATGAAGATCCATCGGTTGATCCCCGGCGTCTCGGGCACCACGAAATGCCCTTTACCTTTTACCAGGTAACGACCCACAAAGGTGTTCAGGCGGGTTTCCAGGAGTTCGTCCACTACGCCCTGGGTTTTGCCTTTCTCAACTTCCTGCTCGGTGACATTCACCCGGTCCCCGGGCAACACCTTCTGCATTTCCTCGGGTGGCAGGAAAACATCCCGACCCTCGTCGAGCGCAACGAACCCGAAACGGCCATTGGTGGCTTTGACGGTACCTGGAAAAACCACCTTGTTGTCCTTGATATCCGATTTCAGCTGGCGCAACTGGCTGAGGGCGTCGGCATTGAGCATGAAGTAACCTGGCTGGTAAATAATGAATGATGGGGCGGAGTATAACGGTTATGGCTCTATGCGTCAGATAGCAGAATACGCAAATCAGATTTCTGTCCAGAATCTCTGGAGGTTGGCCAGTGATTTGGTGAGCAGATCGAATTCGGTCGTTTTGCCCTCACGTTCAAACAGTTGTCGCCGGGCTGTGTCCAGATCAAAGAGCACTTCCCGCTGGGCTGGTTCCCGAATGGTGCTCTGAGCCCAACCGATAGCGACACGGCGCTGGCCCCGTGTGACCGGATCAACCCGGTGCAGGGTTGACGACGGATAGACCACTGCCGCGCCGGCCGGTAATTTGTAGGATTGCTCACCCGCCGTGGTCTCGGTAACCAGTTCGCCCCCGTCGTAGCTGTCAGGGTCGTCCAGGAACAGCGTGAAGGAAACATCGGTCCGCAACCTGCCGGCCCCCCGGCCCATCACGGGATCGTCTACATGATTGCCGTAGGTCATACCATCCCGGTAGCGACTGAAAATGAGAGGCGTGACCTTGGCGGGCCGCACCGCCATCTGGAACAGGGGGTGTTCCGTCAGGGCTTTTTCCACCTCGGCCCGAAGACCTTCCGCCTGGCCCCCGGATACCTTCAGTTGCTCGTTGTTCTTGACCAGCTTTGCATGCCACCCAGCTGTGCTCCGCCCGTCCTGAAACTCGCCGCCGTCCAGAGTGTTGCGGATTCGCTCGAGCTGTTCGGGGGTCAGGATCTGGTCGATACAGATAATCATGGTTAGCTCAACTCTTAATACGAATAATTTGCAATCAGTATTTGCTGTGGCGCATCATGCACCACTATGGACATGCCATCAATTCTACCGTTGTTGACGAAGAGCAGCAGGCGGTTTTTAACAGGAGAAAGAACGGAATGAAGAATGAAAAGCTGAAGCTCTGGACCGGCATCGGCATGGCTACGCTGATTGCCAGTTCCGGAGTTGTCGCCAGCGAGCATAAAGAGAAGCATCACGACGATATGATGACCTCGGGCTCAGCAGAAGGCGGCGAGGGCGGAGAACATCACGGAGGTGAAGGCGGTGAACACCATGGAGGTGAAGGTGGTGAAGCCGGGGCAGGAGCGGCGTTCAGTTACTTTGCCGCCGGTGGCGAAGGCGGAGAAGGCGGAGAAGGTGGCGAAGGCGGATCGTCCGCTGTTTCTCCTGTCGCCTCTGACGGCGCCTATGTTGCCATGTTGCAGATGATGCAGGGTCATTTGATGGCGGCTCGGGAATTGATCAAGGCGGGCAAGGTCGCTGACGGGCGTCCACATCTGACCCATCCCTGGGTTGAGCTTTACGGCATGGTTGAACCCGGCCTTGAGAGCCGGGGTCAAAACGACGTGAGTGAACGTCTGGAGTTGCTGGCGAATCAGGCCGGCGGGGTTGAGCGCTGGAGCGACATCAACAAGGAGTTCCAGGCGGCTTGGGTGGCTCTCGAGAAAGCGGTCAATGCTGTCGATAGCAAGAACGCACAGAGCGCCGGAACCGTCTCGAGAGTGGTCCTCTCCTTGACCAAGCAGGCCGTGCTTGAGTATGACGAGGCCCTGGAAGAAGGGCGCTTTGTTGCCGTGCACGAATATCAGGACGGTCGCGGCTTTGTGAGTTCCGCGCGTGACTATCTGGATAGCCATCAGGCGACACTGAAAAAGCAGAACAGGGAAGCCTGGCGTGATGCTGTGAAGGCACTGGACGAGCTCCAAAAAGCCTGGCCCTCAGCCGTGCCGCCCGAGCAGCCAGCCGTTCCCGTGGCTAATGTCTACTCGGCCCAAGCCCGGCTGGAGCTGGCCCTTGCGCCGTTCCTGTACTGATTATTGATACCGCCGGAGCCTCCGATTCGGGGTTCCGGCTTGTCTGTCAGTTTTCGGAAAGCGCTGTTTCGTCATCCCGCGTGTCGATGCAGACCTGGTTACGGCCGCCGGCTTTCGCACGGTAAAGTGCGCGGTCTGCATGTCTGAGAATGGTATCGCTGGTGTCGCCGGGTCGAGCAAAAAATCCGCCGACGCTGACCGTTACCGCTGCGCCGGTCTTTCGACTCTCCTGTTCCACCAGTTCCCGAATGCGCCGGGCAATCTGTTCCAGAGTGTCAGGGTCACAGGGTGATAGCAGAACCACGAACTCATCGCCGCCCCACCTTCCCGGATGGTCGTAAGGCCGAACGCCGGCTTTGAGCCAGAGTGCGACACGGCAGAGAATCTGGTCGCCCGCCTGATGGCCGAGGTTGTCGTTGATCGTCTTGAAATGATCAATATCCAGCCAGATAACGCCAAACCCGCTGTCCTGCCGACGAGCCCGCTGAATCTCTTCTTCCAGTATCTCGTCCAGTCCACGACGGTTCTTGAGACCAGTCAGCGGATCAATTCGGGCCAGCCGGTTCAGCTCATCCGTTCGTTGAGCCACTTTTGTCTCTAGCTCCCGCGTGGACTGGCCCAGCTTTTGGGCCATTTTCTCGAAATGGTCGGCAAGCCAGCCGACCTCATTATTCGGTTTTTCGAGACGTGGCAGGTCGAAGCTACCCTCACGGACTTTTTCCACCGCGCGTTCGAGGCTCATGATGGGCTTCAGAATCCGTGACTGGATGATGAAATGGAACAGCAACAGGCTCACAAGCAAGGTCACCAGGAATACGGCTACGAGTGGCCAGAGATAGCTTTGGGGTAGGAGGGTGTGCAGATCCAGAAGAGTAATTTCAAACCAGCCAATGGCAGGTAGAAAGGCAACCCCGGCCAGATGCTTGCGACCATCCACCGTCACAAAGCCGCTTTCCACCTGACCGGCCTGGTCTCCGCGCTTCTTCAGCAGCTGCAGCATACCGAGGATCTGCTGTTTGTCCTGGGGATCCTCGAACAGCAGGTCGACCGTGTTCTTCTGTCCTTCAGGTTTGATGATACTGGCGAAATCGATGTAGTTGCGGTCGCGGTACAGCTGTATGGCGCCGTTGTAATCGACAAACAGCGTGGTGATGCCCTCCTGATCGATGTCGACAATATCCTGCAGAAAAGCATCGAGGCTGAGGCCGGTACCGACCATGCCGACAATCTCGCCGGCCTCGTCCCGCATCAATACATCGATCCAGAGCTTGGTGACCCCCAGTTCGGTATCCGGATTCACGTTGAGATGGAAGTCGCGGCCTTCTTCTATCAGCTGGAAAAACCAGGCGTCGTCGGGCTTCTCCTCGTCGAGAACGTACCGGAACTGGCTGCCTGCGTACTCATTCTCTGCGTTGTTGTAGTAATAGTGGCCGTTCCCGACCAGCGCGACAAAGTAATTATTGTCCCGGAAGTTGGAACGAAAACTCTCCATCTGGCGAATGGCTTCAGACTTGAGCGTTTCGTCATCGGGACTGGCGGCCCAGTTGATCAGTGTGGAGGAGCTCGCCATCTGTTTGGCCAGCCCAATCTCCCGCTCCAGGGACTGCAGCAGTCGGGCGCTGTCGTAGCGCACCTGTATTTCCGCCACCTGTTGGCCCCAGCGTTCGATGATATTTTCGGATAGCTCCCGATAGGCCAGCCACGATGCCAGTGAAGCCACGACTATCAGGCTGGCGGCCAGACCAAGGATTCGGGTTTTAATGCTCAACGAGGGTCCCTCTCGGTTTTTCTGGGTTTCTGGGCGCCAATGATAGAACACTGGTTAATCAGAGTGTAGAAAAAACAGACAGGGCAGGGAACGTTTCGGTAGGGAATCAGTGTCGCAAGGGCCGCTGATGCAACGACCCCTGCCTGGCGATCAATACTAGTTATGTTCGGAAAAAATCCGTGTCTGTCCTGACTCGTTGAACAGGATGACCTTGTAATGGTCTTTCCGGTCGCCCATCTCCATGCCCGGAGATCCGATGGGCATACCCGGCACACTGAGGCCTTTGGCCCGGGGCGCTTCGCTGATCAGGCGCTTGATGTCGTCGGCCGGAACGTGGCCTTCAATGACGTAGTCGCCGATAAAGGCGGTGTGGCAGCTACCCAGACCGGCGATCAGACCGGCATCGGCCTTGATCCTGCCCATGTCGTTGGTGTTGGTCGCCTCCACCTCGAAGCCATTTTCTTCCAGGTGATCAATCCAGTCACCGCAGCAGCCGCAGGTTGGGGATTTGTAGACGTGTATGCTCTGGGCTGCACCGGCTGCCAGCGCCGTGGTGCTGAATCCCAGGGCTGCCATCAGGCCAAAAGCCAGGGTGTGTTTTTTCATGGCGAATACCTCAGTGGTGATGTTCATGCTCATTGGAGCCTGTGTCGTCAGAACCGGAAAGCCAGAACCACCAGACGATGGCTGCCATCAGGGCAAGACCTCCGACGTTGACCAGTAGTGTTTCCATCAGTTCCGCTCCTGTTGCTCTTTCGGATCACTCTTGCTGTCGCTCCGTTCCGGACGGTGACTGGTTCGGAACAACCTCAAACGGTTGGCGTTCGAAACCACCGTCACCGAAGACAGCGACATGGCAGCGCCGGCCAGAATCGGGCTCATCAGTATTCCCCAGACCGGGTAGAGCAGGCCGGCGGCCACCGGAATACCCATGGTGTTGTATACGAACGCACCGAACAGGTTCTGGTGAATGTTTTTTACGGTGGCCCGGGAGATCTCGATGGCATCGGGCACGCCGTGTAGCGAACCGCGCATCAGGGTGATGCCTGCGCTCTCAATGGCAACATCCGTTCCGGTGCCAATGGCAAAGCCGACGTCCGCCGCCGCCAGGGCCGGGGCGTCGTTGATGCCATCGCCGACCATAGCAACAACGTGGCCTTTGCCGCGCATTTCGCTGACTACCTCGGCCTTGTCTTCAGGAAGAACTTCCGCGCGATAGTCATCGATACCGGCTTTTTTGGCGATTGCCCTTGCAGTGGCGTCGACATCGCCGGTGACCATCATCACCTTGATACCAGCTTCGTGGAGTCGTCGGATAGCGGCCTTGGAGTCCGGTTTGATCGCATCGGCTACCCCAATGACGCCGAGGGCCTCGTTGCCCAATGCCAGGAACAGGGGCGTGCCGGCCTCCTCGGTTATTGCGCGGGCGGCCTCAGCCAGTCCGTCCAGTCCAATGCCCTGGTCTTCCAGCCAGCGGCGGTTGCCCAGACGCAGGGGCTCTCCGTCGAGTTTACCTTGCACCCCTTTGCCGTTCAGTGCTTCAAAACCGGTCACCTTCGCGGGCTGCACACTTTGAGCTTTCGCTTTCTCCAGAACGGCCTCGGCCAGGGGATGCTCGGAGTGTTGTTCCAGCCCGGCCGCCAGGACCAGCAGCCGCTGCTCATCTCCGTCGATGGCATGAACCCGGGTGACAGCAGGATGGCCTTCGGTGATGGTGCCGGTTTTATCCAGTATGACCAGGTCCAGCTTGCCGGCGGTTTGCAGGGCATCGCCCTGACGAATCAGCGCGCCGTACTCCGCAGCCTTGCCAACTCCGACCATCACCGACATCGGGGTCGCCAGGCCCAGGGCACAGGGGCAGGCGATAATCAGCACCGTGGTGGCTGCCACCATCATGTGAACCACGGCCGGTTCCGGCCCAACGTTGTACCAGACCAGCGCCGCGACTACCGCAATCAGCATCACGGTGGGCACAAACACCGATGAAATCTTGTCGGCAAGCCGCCCGATAGCCGGTTTGGAGCCCTGGGCTTTTTTCACCAGCTTGATGATCTGCGCCAGCGCGGTTTCACTGCCTACCCGGGTAGCCTCATAGACAATCGAACCGTGGGTATTCAGGGTACCGGCAGAAACCTCATCGCCTTCGGATTTGCTCACCGGCATGGGCTCACCCGTGAGCATGCTCTCATCCATGCGGGTGGAGCCTTCGGCGATGACACCATCGACCGGCAATTTCTCCCCGGGCCTTACCCGAATATGGTCGCCCTTGCGAACCTCCTCGACCGGAAGATCCTGCTCTTCACCATCGCGAATCACCCGCGCCGTTTTTGCCCGCAGGTCCAGCAATCTGCGAACCGCCTCTGATGTCTTGCCTTTAGCCCGAAGCTCCAGCGCCTGACCCAGATTGATAAGGCCGATAATCATCGCCGAGGCCTCAAAGTAGACATGGCGCGCCATTTCCGGGAGCGCACCGGGAATACTCGCCACGACAATGGAATAGAGCCAGGCGGTGCCGGTACCCAGGGCAATCAGGGTGTCCATGTTGGCGTTGTGGTGACGGAACGCCTTCCAGGCACCGGTGTAGAAATGCCCGCCGGTGGCGGCCATCACGGTCAGCGTCAACAGACCCAGTCCGAGCCAGGTGCCCTGGTTGGCGTCCGTCACCATCATGGTTCCGAAGCCCATACCCCAGACCATCAACCCAAGCCCCAGGCCCAGACTCACTGCCATCTTCACCAGTAGGGTCTTGTACTGTTTCCGGTCTTCCTCCTGCTTGCGGTCATCGGCTTCGTCCTCGTCCGCAATCACGCTGGCGCCATAACCAGCACTCTCAACCGCCTTCACAAGTGACTCGGGATCGGCATCCCCCGTGGCGGTGGCGGTGTTGTCTGCCAGGTTCATATGCGCATGGCTGATCCCGGAAACCGACATCAGGGCCTTTTCAATCGTATTGACACAAGAGGCACAGGTCGCACCTGTCACCGAAAGATGAATCTGCTCATCCGCTCCGGTTGTCGCGTCAGAGCTGGCAGGTGCCGAACGTTCACCGGTTGCCCGGTCTTCGGCGCTGTCGTTGGAGTGACCCTTATCCTGATGGGCTGGAGAACAGCAACTGCCCGGCTTGGCGTCTTCTTCAAAAGGCTCAGCCGGGTAACCAGTCTCGGTAACAATACGCGCGGCCTCAGAGGCATCCACTCCCTCCGGCAAGGCCACGGTCTGTTTTTCCAGATCGACGTCAACCAGCCCGGTATCACCGGTCAACGGCTCCAGGGCGTTACGAATCTTCTTCGCACAGCCCTGGCACGAAGCTCCGGAAATGCTGAGGGTTGTTTGTAGAACAGGTGTATCAGTCATCCAGAATCACCCCTCGTTCTGTTCGTTTGCCCTGCAACAGGGCGCCGGATCATCCCAGTGTTCGATCAGCCGGCAAATGGTATGACCATCCGGCGTACCATCCGGCATGTCCTGCCAGGCCGCCAGTGCAGCGGTCATTCGCTTGCGAAGCTGCTGCAATTCCCGAATCTCCCGCTCAACTTCTGCCAGCCGGTGTTGAAACACGTCCCGAACCATCGGACACGGCGAATGATGGTCGTCCGCCTGATCCAGAATCTGCCGAATTTCAGGCAACGAAAACCCCAGCTGACGGGCCTTACGGGCAAAGCGAAGCCGTCGAAGATCCTCGGTATCGTATTGCTGGTAGTTGTTGTCCGGGTTACGGGTAGGTTTGAGCAGTTCTTCCCGGGTGTAGAAACGCACCGTATCCGGATTAACACCAGCGGCTTGTGCAATTTCTTTTACTTTCATTTGCCTCAACTCCCCAGTAGGAGATTGTCGGGAACATATCACTACAGTTGGAGGAGTGTCGGTGCGGGGCGGGCTTCCGAAAATGCTCTGAGCCATGGACGGCTCAGAGCAAGCGTACACGGATGTACTTGCAGTGGTTTTCGGAAGCCCGCCCCGCACCGATACGGCGAACTCCAAAATATTAACGATAGACTAAAACCTGTGAGCAACTCACAGGTCAAAGGTTTTTTGGGGTAATAGAGAATGAGAGGGTGTCAGTCCAATTTGAGTCTGATCCCAGATCTCGTGACGTTCGGGACCTGTAAACTGACGCATTAATAATCTTTATATCCGCTTCTGGAAGCGGCTTAAGTGGAGCTTGCCAAGCTGAGGTGTGATTCAAAGCCGCTCGTCCTCGATTTCAACGAGAGAACATTCGGCGCATCCTTTCAAAGTGGCTTCGGGCATTTCGGGGCAAGTTTAAACTGCAAAGCGCTGTTGGATGTGTCCACGAACAAATCGAAGCCAACCCCTTTGCTTGGCATTTTGTATCGGTGGTTTAAAGAAATTAACGGTTTGGCGTCGTCAGAATTCCGGGTGATCTTACCGGCATGGCAGAGAATTCTTCCCTTCTTCTGTTTCTAACCAGATTTATCTTTTGTTTTTCGTAACAAATATGCTCCCAGCTCACTCTCTACCATGGAGATGCACTTGGTAGCTCGATACTGAGTACGACCGTTCGACTTGTACGTCCATGCAAAACCTCACGGTAAGCGCTTTGTTGTTATGCGCCTGTTCAGCGGTCGGAAAACAGAAAGTCAGTATCTTTCTTTGATGAATGGCTCGGCTGGAGAGGTGGGGCTTGCTTGGATATGCCGTGAGTTGGAAAGCGCGTGCATGTTGTTTTGGGTGGAGGCTGCTGTGGCAATTTCTCAGATTCAATCGCTGGCTGATTTGGGTGATATTGTTTTTCGAAATCAGCTTGTTTTGCTGAGATTTTATGTTGCTTGTGGTCAGCAACGTGATCAACAGAATTCTGTATTGGCAGCGCTCCAGAACAGTGGGTTGGTCGATCAGGTCGTCGAAATAGATGTCGAAGCGTCGATAGAGCTTGCTTTTAAGTTCTTCATCAAATCGGTTCCGACATTGGTGCTATTACAGGGAAATGAGGTATTGGGGTACGCAGATGGAGAGCAATCAGAGAGGGCTCTCGCCAGCTGGGTGCGGAGTTTTTAAATGTAGTTTTTCTGTCAGGAGGTTTGGGCTTAGCACAGTGTCAGCCCTTTGCCGGGCGGAAGTTCGCCCGGCTTTTTTTTAGGAAATTTTTATCAGGTAGTTTGGCAAAGAAGGCTCTGGGATAACGGATAGGGACTTCATCCTTTCCAAAGTCCTGGTTTCTGCGTTGAGCAAATGATCATGAAGATGCTCTGAAGCTTCAGAGTGCTTCCCGGCGATCAGCGACTCGATAATAGTAAGGTGCTCGCGAAGGCCAGGTTTTTCAACTGACGCCCTTACTGCGTCGCTAAAAACCAGCCCGACAACCAGAGGCGTTAAGCTTTGGTTGATAAATTTGGCGATTTTTTTATTCGGGTTGAATGAGTGGCATCGCTGATGAAGGTCAGCTTCAATGGTCTCCAAAAGACTCGGATTCTTGTCCTCAGGGGTTCGCGCAAGTGCTTCCTGGAGGCGAAGTTTCATCTGCTCAAGAAGTTCCACCGGAATCAAGGGTCCGCAGGTTTCAAGGGAGTAAGGCTCTAACAGCCGTCTTGTTTCAAAATCCTGCTTTACATCCCGAGCCGTGAGCGGCCCGGTAATCCAGTGTCCGGTACTGTCTTTTCCAACAAGCCCTTCGTCCATCAGTTTGCCGAGAATTTCTCTGGAGATTGTCCTGCTGACTCCAAAATGCTGGGAATGTTTTTCAGAGCGGATCCTGAATTGGCCAAACGTCATAGCGATTGAGGTGGACCTTTTAGTCGCTCTGTAGACATCGTCAATAATACTAGCCTCTGCGGGAGCGCTAGTCTGGGCTTCGTCGTCCAAACCAAGCGTCTCTGGGCGAATCTCCTCCCTCAGGATGATGTCAGAGTTGTCGGTTTTGTAGCCTCTGCCTTCGAATTTAAACAGCTTGCCTTCTTCATGCAGCTCGGCCAGGGCGCGCCTTACTGGGGCTCGACTTGTTTTGAAGATCTCAGCGATTGGTCTCTCGAGAATAACCTGTCCTTCCGGAAAAGCTCTCCTTTCAAGCGCCGCCGCCAGTGCGTCCTTGATGACCTCAAAATTCGGTTTTTTCCCACTAGCCCTTTGTTTTGCCAATGCCTTTTTCCTCCCGAAACGCTTGTCGGAGCATAGCGACTTTGCACTGTAATGCAAATTGGACCTAACAGAGCCTTGCTAATCACAAATAGGTATTGTATCCAATAGTCATTTTCAGCTATCTTTCGAAAATAGAACAATACCTGGAAGGCAATTGTGATGAGAATTAGCGAAATTCTTCGTGAGGGGGCCCTAAGAAGTCGAATTGAGGCTCTTAGCTTTGGGATGAGATCAGGTCGATTAAGTCCGGTCGATGTCTTTAGGGAAACTCGGTTTAAACAGGGGTATTCCAAGAACCAGGGGATCCTGGTGGAGCCTCTGGGCGAAACTTCTTTGGCCCAAGCTCGCTCCAGTGAAAAAAGGTATCTGAATGATGAGCAATTTGGATTGCTCGACGGCATTCCTTTTGGAGTAAAAGATCTTATCGATGTTGAAGGGTGCACTACCTCTCGCGGTTCTCTTCTATACAGGAACGCGCCGCCAGCAAAAAGAAATGCCGAGGCCGTCGAAAGACTTGGTTTTCAGGGAATGGTCTTCGGCGGGAAGACAAATCTGTCCGAGTTGGCGTTTTCTGGAGTTGGGACAAACGACTTGTTTGGCAGTCCCATTAATCCACGAGCAACTACCGGGAAATACATCACAGGCGGTTCGTCTTCGGGAAGTGCCGCAGGTGTCGCCTCCGGACTGTGGCCCGTGTCACTGGGTACGGATACCTCGGGATCGTCCCGGATCCCCGCTGCGTTTTGTGGCGTCGTCGGATTCAAGCCATCGTTCGATAGGTATCCCCTAAGGGGAGTGGCCCCTCTCGCCCCCTCCCTGGATCATTTGGGCATAAATGCTCTTACAGTACAGGACTGCGTCATTCTGGATCAGGCCCTGAGAGGTCTGGCCCCCATACCGAAGTTTCGAATGCTCTCCGAGCAAACCGAGTTTCTGGTGCCTCGAAATAAATCGATCCAGCCACGTGATCCGCACATCAAAGACAATTTCGATAAAACCCTGGATCTGTTGTCCAACCTTGGGTTCGAGATTCACGAGGTTGATTTTTCACCCTACGCCGAAGTTGACCGGCTCTTCGAGATACATGGAAGCCTGGTCGCCCATGAGGCCGCCCAGCAGTACGAAGCATTATTTGAGAATGGACTGACCTCATATATCGACCCGAAGATTTTGCAGAGACTGAAAGAGGGAACGTTACTCAATCGGAAGAGCTATGCACTCTTGCAGAAGATAAGAAGAAACCTGCGAGCGGAGCTGTCTTCCAGTATTGGTAACAAGATCCTTCTCCAGCCGACAGTAAAAATTCTACCGCCTGCTATTGAATCGGTGCTAAAGGGCGTCGAGGAATTCAAGGCGTTCAACAAACTCATCCTCGGCAACACGATGTACGCGAATTACCTTGGGATGCCAGCGATAGCCATTCCGATTGGCCACGCCCCCAATGGGTTTTCGACGTCTATTCAGTTGTCTGCGGCGTCCGGCAAGGACGATTTCCTTCTCAAAACCGCGCTCTTCCTGGAAGCAGCGCTATCAAAACAAAACATTTACACACCAGACACAGTGTCTCATTGAGGTGATACCGATGAAAAAAATAATGGTTGCTTATGGAGTAGATCTTGACGCCGTCGCCGGCTGGCTTGGCTCCTATGGAGGCGAGGATTCACCCAGCGATATCTCCAGAGGCGTTTTTGCGGGCGAAGTCGGTACTCCGCGACTGATTGATCTGTTTGATCGGTTCGGGATCAAAGCCTCCTGGTTTGTTCCTGGTCACTCGATTGAAAGCTTTCCGAATCAATTCATGGAAATAGTCGAGGCAGGGCATGAGGTAGGGCTGCATGGCTATAGCCATGAAAACCCGATTTCAATGACGTACGAGCAAGAGCGTGACGTCCTGGACAAATCCATTGAACTGGTGGAGCGCTTCAGTGGACAGCGGCCAGTTGGATACGTCGCGCCATGGTGGGAGTTCAGTAAAAACACCGCCGATCTTTTGCTTTCTCGCGGCATCAAGTACGACCACAGTCTGATGCACCACGACTTCCAGCCCTATTACCTGAGAAAGAATGATCGTTGGACGAAGATCGACTACTCAAAGGATGCCGCAGAGTGGATGAAACCGATCGAAAGAGGGCAGGTGACTGACCTTCTTGAGATCCCTGCAAATTGGTACCTGGATGATGAAGTCCCAATGATGTTTGTGAAAAACCAGGCAAACAGTCATGGGTTTGTCACACCACGGCAAATTGAAGAATTGTGGAAGGACCAGTTTGATTGGGTTTATCGAGAATACGATTTCGCGGTTTTTCCAATGACGATCCATCCAGATGTTTCGGGAAGGCCTCAAGTCCTTCTTATGCACGAAAGGTTAATTGATTACATGTTAAGCCACGAGGGTGTTGAGTTCTGTACTTTTAAAGAAATTATGGAACAAGCACCGTCCTATATGTGAAATGGAGTATGTGATGAAGACTATAAAAAATAGCAACACAGAAGAATTAACAGTCTTGGGAACATCAGTAACGCACCTGGAAGTAATAAAGAAAAAGGCTGAGTCAGATCTTGGGTTTCCAATTAAGTACATCACATTGGACGGTACTGAGGCGCAGCGGGTTGCTGCGCTAAGTCCTCAAAAGTTTGATGTATATGACCAGTGGTTTCACGACCTGGATTTGATTTGGCCGACTAAAAGCTTACAAGCGATAGACATCAACAGGGTTGCCCATTGGGATGACATATCTGAGTCCCTCAATAGTCTAAAAGTTTCTTGTGACTCCAAGGGAACTCCCGGAGGAAGTCCATTTTCAAGACTGTTTATCGATTCAGGGGACCGTTTAACCGGAGATTGCACCGAAAAGCTGAGCATGTTGCCAACGGTCTACAACGCCGACACTTTTGCCATGGTCGGCAAGAAAACGGACTACGCCAATAGTTGGGCAGCCTTATTTGATCCTGAATTTTCCGGTCAGGTAAGCATCCAGAATGATGCGGCAATCGGTGTGATCGACTGTTATCTCGCCTACCAATCGTATTCCGGAAAAAGTTTTAAGGATGCGGGAAACTTTGAAATCCCTGAAATAGACGAATTGATCGATTTTCTTTTGGGATTAAAAAAGAAAAAGCATTTTGCACAGTTCTGGAAAGAAGAATCCGAAGTGGCTAATGCAATCAATGCTCAACGAGTTCAAATATCAAGTATGTGGTGGCAAGGATTTGTTTATCTTCGCCGTCTCGGAATAAACATCAATATGTGCACACCAAAAGAGGGATATCGAGGCTGGTTTGGTGGGCTCTCAATATCCAGTGAAGCGCAAGGTAAAAAACTTGATATGGCATATCGGTACCTGAATTGGTGGCTTGACGGATTTGCCGGCGCTTCGATGACAAGAAACGGTGCATATGTCGCAAACCCGAAAAGCACCAAGAAGTTTCTGGAAAAGGATGAATGGAATTATTGGTACGAAGGTCGCGAGACCAAAAAATCTCTTAAAGATCCGTTTGGCAACAAAATCATTGACCCAGGGGAGGTGCACGAAGGCGGAAACTATCTCGAGCGTAGATCAAATATAGCAATTTGGAATTCGGTGATGGACGAACACAACTATCTCTCAAGACGATGGTTGGACGTTCAAGAATGAAGTTTGATCAAACTACAAGGATAAGGCTATGAACAGTCAAACTAGCAAAGACGAGCTGGAGAGTCATGGTGACTACGCATTAACAGCGGTCCCTCTCAATGCAAGAAGGGGCTTTATTTCTATGACAGCGGTAATGCTGGGATTCACATTCTTTGCGTCGAGCATGTGGACCGGCGGCACGTTAGGCCAGAACTTCAGTCTTTGGCCCGATCTTCTCCTGGTTATTCTTGGTGGCAACCTGCTACTCGGGATATACGGTTCCCTCCTGGCGTTCGCTGCGTCTAAAACCAACCTCTCAACGCACGTTTTATTGTGGCATTCCTTCGGCGTTAAAGGGTCGAAGCTTCCCTCCTTCATGCTGGCCATAACGCAAATCGGATGGTTCGGTGTAGGGATAGCGATGTTGTCTGCCCCCATTACCAAGTATGTGGGCATCCCTTATGTTCCTCTTCTCTTGGTCGGCGGTCTGGCAATGACCTATACCGTAGCGGTAGGTTTCAAGGCCATTGAATTGCTCAGCATGATTGCGGTTCCTGCCATACTGATTCTCGGATTCACTTCCGTTTTCAAGGCCATATTTGACGCGCCCGAAGGCATCGATACGATCCTTTTCTCGGAGCCCAGCGGGTCTATGACCATTGCGGTCGGGATGTCACTCGCCGTCGGTTCGTTCATCAGTGGGGCGACGCTTACTCCGGACTTTGTGCGTTTCTCAAAGAATAAGCGAATCGGTGTCTTTTCTACTGCAATCGGTTTCGTGTTCGGTAACAGCCTGATGTTCATTTTTGGCGCTGTCGGCGCAATCGCCACAGGGGTTTCGGACATTGCTGAGGTTCTGGCTCTACAAGGCCTGTTAGGCGCTGGGATTATTTTGCTCGTCCTCAATATCTGGACAACCAACGACAACGCACTCTACGCGTCAGGTCTTGGGTTGGTGAATATTACCGGCCTGAAGCGATCCCACCTGGTATGGGCTGCTGGCATATTCGGTACGGTCGCATCGGACTTTTTGTACAACAACTTCATAGGATGGCTCAGTTTCCTGAGCGTGTCCCTGCCACCGATCGGTGGGATCATCATTGCCGATTTCTTCTTCCGTGCCAGAACAAATTATCCATCCGTTGAGAGCTTTAAGCCACAAATGTTCAACGGCGTTGCGATTGTCGCCTGGTTAATTGCCATTGGCGTCTCGGTGGCATCGCCAGACACGGGCGTTTTCAGTGTCGCACCTTTGAATGCCATCGTAGCGACCATCGTTAGCTATGCAGTTCTGACCGCCGCCCTTGAAAAGGTGGCGAAAAGGGCCATTCCGAAATCAGCAGAGGCGTAAAAATCACCATGAACGAGAACTTTCTCAGTTTTGCTCCGGGGATCGCCGAAGGCAGTAACGATTCTCTGACTAGCGCAGTCTCCCCAGATGGGATTCCCAACCTGCGAAAATGGTACAGAGTTCCGGCTCGTTGCGGTGTGGCCGTGCGCCTGAAAAAAGGCAACACGCTCGAATTGAGGAATGAAAGCGGGAGCCAGGTCTGTGATTTCTGGGCGTTTAAGGAAGATAACCTGCATGAATCGTTATCGATGGAGCATTGCAGGACTCATCTGGGAAGGAACTCGATCAGGGAACAGGACGAATTGGTCACGAACTGGCGGCGTCCCGTGTTGAAGGTGCTTAGTGACACCTCTCCGGGTGTTCATGACATGCTAATCGCTTCCTGTGATCTCAATCGGTACAAGGGGCTGGGCGTTGATGGCTATCACGATAACTGTACTGATAACCTGAGGATGGCGCTTGCTGCGATTGGTGAGACCGCTACGCATCTTCCATCGCCTCTGAACTTATGGATGAATGTTGGGCTTGATGATGATGGGGCCATCGAGTTTCTCGCACCGATTTCAAAGCCGGAAGATGTAATCGAATTTGAGGCATTAGAGGATCTGATCATTGCGATGTCTGCTTGCCCTCAGGACATCACACCGGTTAACGGTGACGATAGAGAGATCTATGACCTCTATTTCAGGGTTCGTTAAGGCCCGTTGAGGGTTGGATGGTAAAGGCTGCAAACATGGAGTGTTTGTAGCCTCTACCGATAACTCAGAACTTGAACTGTTCTACTAGATTTCTCAATCGCTCAGACAATTCCTTGACGCTCTCGCTCGTTGACGAGATTGACTCCATACTGGCCCTGTTGTTTTTGGTTGTGTTAACGATTCGGTCCAGGTTCTGAGCTACTTCCTCAGCGACACTGCTCTGTTCTTCGGTAGCTGTCGCAACTTGAGTAATTTGCTCATGCATGCTCTCGACCGAAACGGCTATGCCTTTGAGCGATTCTTCTGCATTCTTTATTGAGCCATTTGTTCGGTTTGTCTTTTGCTCAATGAGTTCCATTTGAACCGCAGCGTCTTTCGTCTCTTCAATGAATTGCTCCAATAGCTCCTGAATGCTGTCGGCAGATTCGGCACTCCTGCTGGCCAATTGGCGAACCTCATCTGCCACAACCGCAAAGCCTCTGCCGTGTTCTCCCGCTCGGGCAGCTTCAATTGCAGCATTCAAGGCGAGAAGATTCGTCTGCTCACTCACTGAATGAATAACGTCCAAGATTTGAGATATGTCTTTGGAGCGCTCTGAGAGACCCGTTATCTTTCTTGCGCTTTCTGAAATGCTGGTATTCAGCTCCGCCATTTGTTCCATGGAAGACGACGTAAGCGACACTCCATTTTTGACAAGGTTCTCAGCATCCGCCGAGCCGGAGTTGGCGAAATTGCAGTTCTCAGCAATCTGCTGGGTCGTCGTTGCTAGCTCGCTCAGAGAAACCGCAACCTGGTCTGTATCCTGTTCTTGGATATTTATGGAGCGCCGGGTTTCATGGACGTTTTCATCAAGCAGGTCCGTGTCATCTTTGAGCAATCGGGATGTCTCGGAGACATCGATGACGACGTTTTTTATTTTATCTACAAACAGATTGAACCAGTGGGCCATTTCTCCCAACTCATCTTGACGGGTATCGGGGAGACGAGAACCCAGATCCCCGTCCCCAACAGCAATTTCTTCCATAAGCTTTACTGTCTGATGCAAGGGCTTTGTTACTGTCCTTGAAACGATATAGCCGAGAATTGCGAACCCGGCGAAAGCCACCAAGGAGATCGCAATCATGTTCCAGATCACTGATTCGATAGTCGCTTGGCTTTTCTGCGCGGATGTCTCTACCTGCTCAGAAATATCTTTCATATAGACGCCTGCTCCGAGCATCCAATCCCATCCGGGAATGAGCCTCACGTAGGCGACTTTAGGCTCAATGTTTCCGGTGGCGGGATTTCCCCATTCGAAGTAGTGAAAACCGCTGTCTTCGGCGGCTTTAAAGAGGTCTTTAAGAAGCTGTTTGACTTGCCTATCCTCGGTGACGCCATCTTTCGACGGGTCTCCATGCACCGTCATGTACTCCAGTTTGCGGTTGTACGCAAAGACGTAGTTCTGATCACCAAAGCTAACTGATTTCAGAAAATCAATAACACGTCTTTGCTGCTCTTCGACAGATCCAGGGCTTTCATTCTTTAGCTCCATTGCTGCGCTTGTGACAGCTTCAACAAGCTGCTGGAGACCTGCCTTTCTAGCCTCTACAAGCTCGATTTCGAGAGAATCCAACCCCTCCTCGCTGTATTCGATGAGCCGAGTCACGCCTATGTAGGTGAGTAGTCCTGAGAGAATTAGCAAAGGTAAGGCGACCGACAAGGTTATCTTGGTGCTGACTTTCAGATCGGAAATTCGTTTCATTGTTTCTTAAACCTGATGGGATCCGTTGGCAAACCTAATTCACCGGGTGGTAACCGGTGACTGTCATCACTAGTTAGTGTCATAACTAACGGGATAATACCAGTAAAACGACTAAAGTGACCAATAGTCAAAAGGTGTCTATTTTACGTATTAGGTTTTGACCGGAACCAAAAGCGGGATGTGCTCACGAAATCATTTTTGGGTCTTGCGAGAAACGAATGTCCTTTAAGAATCCGGAAAACAGCTGGTACAACAACTTGCGTTTTTTTGAAGAAAAGGTCTTGGTATCGAATGGGCGGTTCGGCGGGGCTCTCCACCGAGTGACAGGTTAGTCACTCCGGTGGAGTTCTGGAGAGTGTGGAGTTGGAGCGGTGTGTTCGTCTCAGCACAGACCGTCCCGAGCAGGTCACCGTGATCGAGCGTAGTGATATCACTCTATTGTGTTAAAGAGGTTTGTCTTTCTAGTTAACGCTAATAGTCTTGCTCAAATCTGCCCTTGCTCTATGCAGGATAACCCTCAAATTTGAGTGCGAAATAGAGAAAATCTCGGAGATTTGATTGCCATTCATTGAGGACGTACCTGTGAGGTATAGAGCATTGGCCTTAGTACGACTCATCTTTTTTAGCTGCACGTCTACACGGCTTCGGACCCTTGCTAAATGAGTTGCCATCTCCGGCTCACTTAATGGCAAAGACTGGGCGGGTGCCAGATCAAGGTTTTGCTCTTCCATCAAATCATGAGAATGTGGTGTTAACTGGACCTCTAGTTTACTTTTGCGGAGCGCATTGAATGCCACGTTTAAGGTAATTCGGCACAGCCACGTTTGAAGCGTCGACCGACCCTCAAACCCTTTAATCCTCTGGAGTGCCGCCAACCAGGCTTCATGGGCGACATCTTCTGCAAGGCTGCGATCCAACAGCCTTCTGGCTATGCGAGCCATTGAGGGTTGGTAGCGTTTATACGCCTCCGCAAAAGCCTCTGGTCTGCCCTCTTTCATTTCTTCCACAAGCTCAGTTTCCGACTTCGGTACTGGAAACGCAGTTTTGGGTCGTGATGAATTTGACGAAATCATTCTCGATCCTCGATAGATGCAATGGCTTCAATGTGTTCTGCTCCGCTCGACCTTGTTGAAAAACCTCTGCCACGGGACTGCCAGTGAAACGAGGGGACACAAACGCCCGACGTGTTAATATTTTGGTTTAAATGGTTACTGAATGCAATAGTCAACTAATGGTGTTTGGCTGCGTTTATTGTTTTGGTCGATTGGCGGGCTAAAGCACAGTTATCGCATTGGATGAACAGGGGCGGGGGCGCGACCTGATCGCAAATTCCCTTCCTAATTATGAGGGCACCTTAAACGAGACTCTTGCCAGACGCGGTGCAGAAAAGCTCTTACTGCGTGATTAAGCAGACCCCGCGAAACTCTCTTCGCATGAACATCGGCCCATGGCTTCTCATGTCGCACGGCCTCTTCAATCTGTCCGTTGAAAATCGAACTCATTGATCGCGTTATAACCATCTGAAATCCAAAGGCGTTTCTACCAGGCGGTGTCGCCACCGGTGATTATTGTATTGCAGGCGAGGACTGCTGTGATTCAGCGGGAAAGCGGCATTGATATTGCTACCCCGAGAAATGGGAGGAGCAATAAACATGATATCGAACAATACAGGTTATTTGTCTGCGATAAATCAGACTGGTTTTACGGGAAATAGTACAAAGCCTGCCGCAACAGGCGGCAATAATTTGCCGAAAGAGGAGCCTCCTGAGGGCACTGTGCGAATCAGCAAAGAGGCTAAATCCCTTACCTCGGGAAAGCCACTAAATGGCGGGTTAATAAGCGTAACTGGGGAGATTGGGACCTATACGCTGGGTAGAATGGCTCTTGGCATAGACACGATGCAAGAATGGTCGGCAAAGGGCCTTTTGATTTCAGATGATAGTGTAGTGGCCGCCGGAAAGGCGTTCCAAGAAGCTTTTTCGCAAGCTGCTGAAGACAGCGGTGCTTCATTTGCAGGCAGCAGTGTCACATTGAACAAACATCAAATCATGATCAACTCTCAAAAAGTGCCTGACTGGTTTCATAGGGAATATGAGGATATGACTTCTTCTATGGAAGATGGGGAAATGAAACGTTCTTTTGAGAATGGTGAGCTTTTCTTTACATCGCCGCCTTCTGTATCAAGAGCTAATGCATTGGCTAGCTACGCTGCTGTAGCAAAAAGTATATAGCAAAGCATCTAACCGGGACGTGGACTCCAGCAGATTCCGAGAACTCGTATCGTAAAGTCCTGAGCAACGGGCCTGAGATTCTGAATTAGGACTAGAGCGGAGGGTTTTCCCCAGTCACTCTGCGAAGCCAGTCATCCGTCAAGCCTTGCTCCTTTTTCAGAGTGATGGGGTTCACAGAAGGCCTATTAATCCCGGGAACGCAAAAACGTACCGCAGGTCTTGCATTGATCCGGCGCCATAAGCTTTGCCTGCCAGCCAATCTTGTGGCCACAGGCCGGGCACGCCAGCTTGAGCTGCAGAACTATGATCGGCGTAATCAGGGCGGCGATCAGAACACCCAGGGGGCCCCAGCTTTCATCGCTGGACAAGCCCAGCTGGCTGCTGAACACCAGAATGATGGTCAGCGCCACAAAGGCAAAAATAAAATAGTTCCGGTTCCAGCGTTCCCACTGGCGAATCTTGTCGTCCTGTTCCGGTGTCAGGTATTGCGCAGCCATAGAATCTCACCTGGAGGATTTACCCGTATCTTGGGGACGGCCGGGGGGAATTACAATCCGGAATCGGCGGTGATACCTGCCACCAGAACGCCGGAGGCCAGCGCCTTCTCAAGATCATCGACCGGGATCGGCCGGCTGATCAGGTAACCCTGGGCGAAGTTGCAGCGTTGGTTCTTAAGGAAGCTCAGTTGCTCCTCGGTTTCCACGCCCTCGGCAACCACCTGAATACCCAGATTATGCGCCAGATTGATTACCGCCCGGGTAATGACGGCATCGTCGTGGCGTTCGGTGACCTCCGTGATGAACGAGCGGTCGATCTTCAGCAGGTCGACCGGGAAATCCCGCAGGTAGCCGAGAGACGAATAACCGACACCAAAGTCATCGATCGCCAGGTTCACTCCCAGCTGATGCAGACGGGAGAGCTGATTGCGATTGTGCTCGATATTCTGGATGAAGATCTCCTCGGTCAGCTCAACCTCCAGACGATCCGCCGGGACATTCTCTGCGGCCAGCGCTTCCCGGATATGATCCACCAGATCCTCGTCGTCCAGCTCCCGGCCCGAGAGATTGACCGCAATGCGCAGGCCATCCTGTGGCGTCCCTTTCCATGCTGCCAGCTGCCGACAGGCGGCCATCACTACCCAGCGCCCGATATCGGTGATCCGGCCGCTCTCCTCAGCCAGAGGGATGAATTCCACGGGAGGCAGCAGCCCCCGGCGGGGATGGCGCCAGCGTATCAGCGCTTCAACACTCTGGATTTCACCGGTGTCCAGATTCAATTGAGGCTGGTAGAAGAGCACGAATTCGTTGTTGGCCAGGGCCTGGCTGAGATCTTTGTCCAGCTCCAGGCGCATGACTTCCCGTTCCTGCATGCCTTCGGTATAGAACTGGTAGGTATTCCGGCCCTGCTCCTTGGCGCGATACAGGGCAATGTCGGCATTGCGCAACAGCGTATCTGCGTCCAGACCGCTCTGGGGATACACCGCCACGCCCATGGTGCCGGTAATGCTGTGGGACTGGCCCTGAACCTCGTAGGGCTGGTCAAAGCACTGTTTGATCTGGCCCAGCAGGTGAATGATGTCGTCAATGTCGTCTACCTGCTGCTGGCAGAACATGAACTCATCGCCTCCGGAGTAGGCCACCAGCAGACGTTCGTTACTCAAACGGTTGAGCCGCTCGGACACCTTGATCAGCAGCTCATCCCCGAACTGGTGGCCAAGCGAGTCATTCAGCGTCTGGAACCGGTCGAGGTCGAGCATAACCAGGGCAACCTGGCGCATCTGGCGATCCGCAATGTTCAGGGTGTGAGACAGGTCTTCCATGAAGAACCGACGGTTGGCCAGACCAGTGAGGGTGTCGGTGGATTCCAGCCGCGCCAGATCCTTCTGGATCGCAGTGCGCTGTTCGATTTCCTGATCCAGTTCCCGGCGGGTCTTCAGCAGGGCCTGATTGCGTTTCAGAATCAGCTGTACCAGTAACGTGGTCAGGCTGGTGAGAAGGCCCATCAACAGGAACGTGGTAAAGGTCAGGGCCGGCCAGTCGCTGTATTGGTTCTCCACCCACTCGACAGACGGGCGAAGTGTCAGGGTCCAGTCCAGCGTTGGCAGATTCACGGACTGGCGTTGCGAAAATTCGCTGCTGACAGGCTCTGACACGTTCAGTTGGTAGCTCACTTCGCCGGCTTCGCGGATCTCGATCCGGAACGATTCCAGAACCCGTTCGGTGAGGAGTTGGCGGGCCAGTACTTCCATCCTGAACACGCCGGCCATGAAACCATTGTTTTCAGGGCCTGCTCCGACGGGCGCGTAGATCACCATGCCCTTGCCGCCCTGGCGCAAATTGATGACACCGGAGAGATCCCAGGTGCCGGTCTGCTTCGCCAGCTCCAGCGCCTGGCGTCGTTCCTCGTTGAAGGCAACGTTGTATCCAATGACCTCCTCGTTATCGGTGAATGGCTCCAGCCAGCGGATAACGAAATCAGAATCAATCCATTCAATAGCCTGGTAAACCCCGAAATCGTCCAGATAGTTGCGGGCGTCCTGGCGCCACTCCTGTTCGGTGATGTCCGGAGCTGTCTCGAGTCTTTCAGCCATGCGCCGGATTGCTTCGGCATGAATCAGAAATTCCCGCTCGAGGTGGTTGGCCATGGCCCGGGCTTCATTGGCCAGGTTTGCTTCTATCTGACGTTTGTCCTGCTGTACCAGCCCGTAGCGCAGGCCGGCTGCCAGACCCAGGAAAACCAGAAAGATCACCACCGGAAACAGCGGGTTCAGCATGCCCGAGACAACAGCTTTGGGGGGTGATACAGGTTGTTCCACAGGTTACTCCGTGACTTGAAACGGTGGTGCCGGGCAGTCGGCAGCGCCAGCGCAATTATGAAGCATTTCTATCGGCCACCGCCATCAGTTGCTTGATTCGGTCCCGAAGCGAGACCCCAAAGGCGCCGTCGGACACTGGCCGTGCAATTTCCGGAGAACCCTCGTCAGGTTCCGAGCCCGTGCCTCCCAGGTCGATGATACGCGGGGTGACTGGCTGCTTGTCGCCATTGAGCAGCACCTCCACCTTTGGTTTCAGCTTGCGCCGGGGGTGGGTCGCCAGGACGATGGCCACTTCTCCCGTCGACAGCTCGACCAGGCTTCCGGGCGGATACACGCCAATCATCCGTATGAAGGCTTCCACCATGGAAGCGTCGAACTGTTGGCCGCGGTTACGGAACAGGATGCGAATGGCTTCGGAGGCCGGTAGCCCATCCCGGTAACACCGGTCGCTGGTGATGGCATCGAAGGCGTCGACGATGGAAACCAGACGGGCGAAACGGCTGATCTGCCATTCCGCCAGCTGTTCAGGATAGCCGCGACCATCCATGCGTTCATGGTGGTGACGGGAGACATCGCTGATAATCGGATCCAGATTGGCATCAGCACGAAGCAACTCGTAACCCAGCGTTGTGTGCTGGCGCATGATGCTGTGCTCTTCCGGCGTCAACGCGCCGGGTTTATTGAGGATCTCGTCGGGAACCCTGAGTTTGCCAAGGTCGTGCAGCAGACCGCACATGCCCACGGTCTCCAGGTCGTCGTCCGGCATGCCCAGGAAGCGGGCAAAGGCGACACAGAATATAGCCACCCTGAGGCAATGCTCTGCGGTGTAGGCATCCCGGGACTTTATCCGGCTCATCCAGAACATGGCGCTTGCGTTGGCTTTCACGCTGTCCACGCACTCCCGGATGATGGGGCGGGCGCTCTGGAGGTTGAGGTCATTGCCGGCTTCAATCTGTCGGGTGACTTCTTCCACAAAGGCCTGGGTCCGGCTCCAGGTTGCGTGTGCCCTTGGGAGTTCCTGCTGGAGAGAGCAGGTTTCCGGCAGCGGTTCGCTGGTGCGACGCTTGAGTAGCGAGATCTGATCGAGCACCGGGTTCAGGTGTGATTCTTCATCTTCCACCAGAACCCACTCACAGTACTGCCGCAGAATCTGCGCCTGGTTGTCATCAGTCAGGGTGAAGCCCTGAAACAGAACCGGCACCTGGGTCCAGGGCCGGTCCAGGCTCACGACGCGCATGCCAGGCTGGAGAAGGTCCACCGGTAAGCGCACCCGCTGGAGAGTCGAAACAGGGGAGTCCGAATGAGTTGCGAGCGCCGACGGCGCCGAGACGGAATGTCGGTGCTGTTTGCTGGATTTACGTCGGAACCACATGGCTCTACCAGTCTTCTGTTTTATGTCCGGTGATTATGTCAGACCTGACAGACCGGTTACAGAAGAGTGCTGGAAGTGTGACGCAGTTCCTGATTCAGGTCAGGTTTCAGGCGTGTCCGGAAACTCTGGTAATCCCCAGCCGGGGAATTTCCTGCTTGGGGCAACGGTCCATCACCACGGTCAGCCCCGAGGCTTCCGCTCGCGCCGCCCCTTCATGGTTGATGACGCCAATCTGGAGCCAGACCACGGGGATTTTCAGATCGATGGCCTGGTCGATAATTGCATCGGTGCGCTCCGGCGCCAGGAACAGGTCAACCATGTCCACCGGTTCGGGAAGGCTTCGGAGGTCGGCGTATACCGTTTCACCGAGCACGGTCTGACCGGCCAGGCGGGGATTGACCGGCAGGATTCGGTAGCCCTGGGACTGCAGGTACTCCATGACCTCATGGGAAGGCCGGCTGGTCTTTTCACTCGCGCCGACAAGGGCGATGGTCCTAACAGTGGTCAGGATGTCACGCAACTGTTCCGGGCTGGTACTGGGCATGATGCTGGCGAAACCTCGCTGGATTAACGGTGTGCCTGCAGACAGACAGACACGGACTCCGCGTAGCGTAGCGCGTGAGGCTTGTCGATTTCCACCTCGGCCCACTTTACCGCTTCATGCTCCATGACGATGGTCAGGACCTCGTGGGTCAGACGCTCGAGCAGAGCGAAGCGATTGCCATCCACATGGTGAATGATCTGCTTCGTGATGGTTCGATAGTTGAGGGCAGCGGAGATTTCATTCTGGTTTACGGCTTCCGTCGCATCATAAGTCAGCGCAACGTTGATCAACACGTCCTGCTGATTATTGATTTCTTCTTCCTTGATGCCGATGTAGGCCCTGAGAAGAAGGTCCTTGATGCGGACTTTTGCCAGGTGATTCCCGTTGACGTCTGTCATGCGCCCTCCCTCGGGTCAGATAGTTCAGCGATTGTTACTGATCAGCGTCAGAAACTCTGTGCGGGTCGCCTGGGATTTGCGGAACTGCCCCAGCATCATCGAGGTTTTCATGCGGGAATTCTGTTTCTCCACGCCCCGCATCATCATGCACATGTGCTGGGCTTCGATGACAACGGCCACGCCCTTGGCGCCCGTGACGCTCTCAACGGCTTCGGCAATCTGTCGGGTCAGGTTTTCCTGGATCTGCAGACGGCGGGCGTACATGTCGACGATGCGGGCAAACTTGGACAAGCCCAGTACCTTGCCTGCGGGCAGGTAGGCAATGTGGCACTTGCCGATGAACGGCAGCATATGGTGCTCGCACATGCTGTAGAGTTCGATATCCTGAACCACGACCATTTCATCCATGGCCGATTCGAATACCGCATTGTTCACCAGGTCGCCAAGGTCCTGCTGGTACCCGCACGTGAGGAACTGCATGGCCTTGGCCGCGCGCATTGGAGTGTCTTGCAGACCCTCGCGATCCGGGTCTTCGCCCAGGCCATCGATGATGGCACGGAAGTGCCCTGAGAGGTCGTCAAGGAGTTTACTCATAGTCTTTTCCGGTTAGCAGTGTCTTACGAGGGCCAAAGCTTAAGGCAATTTGCCCGCCATCTCTACGCTTTACGCAGGCATCGTCGGAAAAGACCACTTTGGCCGCCACGCCCAGTGGTATGGGCGGTGGGGCTATGGCAGTGACGGCCGGTTTGTTCTACAGTTTCAGGCTATCAATGTTCGTCGGGGACAATGCATGGATGAGGTGATGCCGACCGTTGGTGGGGTTTCCGCCGCGGGGCGCGAGGAAGGCACCCTAGAAGGGTGGCAACATGGAGGTAAGTGGTTCAGTTTCGAGGGACATGCCATCTTCAGCCGGATGGCAGGCTCGGGAGAACCGCTGGTGCTGATCCATGGATTTCCCACTGCCAGCTGGGACTGGAATCGACTCTGGCCGATGCTGATTCAGCAGCACAACGTGCTGGCCCTGGACATGCTGGGCTTTGGCTTTTCCGATAAACCCGCCGATTACGATTACAGCATTGAAGACCAGGCGGATCTGTTTCAGGGCTGGATTGAGGGTCTGGGTCTGCCGTCCGTACACCTTCTGGTTCATGACTACGGGTGCAGTGTTGCCCAGGAGCTTCTGGCGAGGGAGCAAGAGGACCTGCTGCCATTCCGGATTGCGAGTGTGTGTTTCCTCAACGGCGCCCTTTTCCCCGAGGTCCACAATCCCCTGCTTATTCAGAAGCTGCTGGGGAGCCCCTTTGGCGGGCTGATCAGCCGAGGCCTGACCCGACGCAGTTTCGAGCGAAACTTCCGCCGGTTATTCGGAAGCCAGAATCCGCCCGATCGACAGGATATGGAGGATTTCTGGCACCTGCTGACCTATAACAACGGCCGGGGCATCCTGCATCATCTGATCCAGTTCATGGAAGAACGACGCTGTCACCGCAACCGGTGGGTTGGCGCGCTGCAGAAGGCAACGCAGCCGATGCGATTGATTTCGGGTACCGCCGATCCGGTCTCGGGTGCCGGCATGGCCAGACGCTACAGGGAACTGATGCCCGATGGTGATGTGGTCACCCTCAGGAATATCGGGCACTACCCCCATCTGGAGTGCCCCTGGGAAGTTTTCAGTGCCTATCGGGAGTTTCGCAAGCGCTGCGAGGGATAACCCCCGGGGCGGGCTTTCCTTAGCCCGATGCGGAATCGGGCATATCCTCGGCACCCCGGCCTACAACCGGTAGCGGCCGGGCCGCGTTGACGACCTGGTTGCGACCCCGGGATTTTGCTTCGTAAAGCGCCTGGTCTGCCCGGTTCAGCCAGACTGACCAGGTCTCACCCTTGCTGACCTCGGCGACACTGGCACTGGCGGTTACCTTGATATCTTCCAGGAATGGCCGTGCGCTGATGCTGGTCAAAAGCTGATTCGCCAGCACATCGGCATCTTTCTGGCGGGTTTCCGGCAGAACGATCATGAACTCCTCACCACCAATCCGGAACAGCTGATCGCTCTCGCGCAGGCGGGATCTCAGGCGCAGTGCCATTTCCGTGAGCACCTTGTCGCCGGCCAGATGACCCCACTGATCGTTGATCGTCTTGAAGTAGTCAAGGTCCAGCAGAATCAGGCTGGAGACCCGCTCATACCGCTCCCGCATCTGAATCTGACCGTTGAGGATGTCAGCCAGTTGCGAACGGTTCAGACAGCCGGTCAGGGGATCGGTGGTTGCCAGTCGCGTGAGTTCCTGCTGAAGCTTGCCCACCAGCCAGGCGAAAATCATGGCAAACAGGCACGTGAGACCCAGCGAAAAGGTTATCCGCCAGAAGTCGGCCTCGGGAAATCGTAAAAAGGACACGACGGCCATAACAACAACGAAAACAATGTTGCTTCCAATCGCCTCCCTGAGCGGAAGTAAAAAGAACAGGGCCGTGGCAGCCGGGTAGGCCCAGTACAGGCCGGCATGGCCATTGATGTGTGTCGAGTAGGCGGCACTGACCACGGCGAGCAGTGGAAACAGACGGCCTTTGAGGAAGTAGGTGCCCCGGAACCTCAGGAATGCGATAACCAGAAGGGCGTTCGTGCAGAACAGGACCAGTACCGCGGAAAGCAGATAATGGGATTGCTGCCATTGCACCAGAACCAGGGGCGCTACGGCGATAAATGCCCAGAAATGCAGGTGATAGACCAACTGGCGCTTGAACCCCAGCACCGCGAGTGTCGGGTTGGTGGCAAGGGTGGAGGGTGGTACCGAAAAATTCACAGCATACTCCCGCTGTTTGAGTCGTATCCGCCCGCGTCCGGTGCCGGGACAGTCTTGAAGTCTAGCATGGCCGTTCATTTAATGAAGCAGATAGCGCCGTTTATGACCACCATTAGTTTTGTTCAGTTGGCCGCGCCTTGTCCACTTCGTTAAACTCCGCGGGACTGATTCAGGGACACGCCCAGGGACCATCCTATGACTGCTATTCACATCCGAGAACCGGCTCTGACGATCCGGGCAGGCCGGCGCGCTATGCAGCGCCTCAGGGAAACGCCGCTGTCGCCCGAGGATGTGCATGTCATTCCGGGTGCTGCCGGTGGCCCCAAGGCTCTGGGAATAAGTGGCCTGGATAAAGCCATTTTCGGTGACTGGTTGCCAAGGGTTCCGCAGGAGCGATCATTGATCGGCTCGTCGATCGGCAGCTGGCGTTTTGCCGCCGTGGCTTCCTCCGATGACCCGAAAGCCCAGCTTGCCCGGCTGGCGGAACTTTATACCGCACAACGCTTTGCCAAGGGTGTCAGCGCTGCGGAAGTGAGCCGCAAGAGCGTGTTGTTTCTGGAAGAGCTGCTCGGTGGGCGGGAAGAAGCCATTCTGAACCACCCATGGTACCGACTGAACGTTGTGGTCGTTCGCAGCCTTGGCATGCTGGCGGAAGACGCCCGGGGCCGGCTGGGGCTCGGCCTTATGGGCGCGATCAGCGCCAACATGGTCAGTCGTCGTCATCTGGGCAGGTTCATGGAGCGGGGCATCATCCATGACGCCCGCCTGAAAGCGCCTGTGTCCAAACTGGTGGATTTTCCCAGCCACGAGGTTGCGTTTAACCGGGATAACCTGTTGCCTGCTCTCCTGGCTTCCGCATCTATCCCCCTGGTGATGTCCGGTGTCCGCAATATCCCCGGCGCGCCCGAGGGTGTCTATCGAGACGGTGGTTTGCTGGACTACCACCTGGATCTGCCTTACCAGCAGCCTGGCGTGGTGCTCTACCCGCATTTCACCGATAAGGTGGTTCCCGGCTGGTTCGACAAGTCCCTGCCCTGGCGGCGGGGCGACGCCTCCCGGTTGCAGGACGTGCTGCTGGTTGCGCCATCAAGAAGCTATCTGGAGTCCCTGCCTGACCGCAAGCTCCCGGACCGGAAGGATTTCGAACGCTATGCCGGTGACGATGCCGGCCGGGAACGGGCCTGGCGTTCGGCGATTGCCGAGAGTGATCGCCTTGGCGATGAGTTTATGGAACTCACCGAAACCCGGCGCCTGCCCGATGTCATCAGGCCGCTCTGAACACAGGGCTTCCGAAAGAGTGACTATACTGGTGCAGTAAAGTCACGAATCGGGGGATATGTTATGTCGAATGAAAAACCGGTGGTCGCCAGCAAGACACCGTTCTCTGTGATGGTTGAGGCGGGCAAGAACTACTTCTGGTGTGCCTGTGGCCGCAGTGGTAGCCAGCCATTCTGTGACGGTTCCCACAAGGGGACCGGGATAACCCCGATCAAATACGAGGCGGAGAAGAAAGAGTGGGTGTGGTTCTGCGGGTGCAAGCAAACCGGTAACGCCCCTCTCTGCGATGGCAGTCACAAAGCGCTCGAGTAGAGCGCCATTCGCTGCAGGGTGCTCACCCTGAAGCCCGAGAGGCCGTGAACCGGGTCTTTCAGTGCCCGAACCCTGAGTACTACTGGAATCTCCGTCTCCTGGTCACGATGGACCAGGGAAAGGTCAACGCGTTCAATGGAACTGTCACTGCGGGCGGCCGCGAGAGCTCGCCGGAAATTGTCCCGGGACGCCGGTGCAACAAGTTCCTCCAGGGGCTGGTTGACCAGGTCAGCGGGTGCCTGGTCCAGAAGTTCGGCGATTTGCGGTGAAACAAAACCGATCCTGCCTCTTTCGTCCAGTTCCCATATGACCGCACCGGACAGGGCCACCAGATCCCGGCTCCGTTGCTCACTATCGTTCAGTGCCCGCCGAAGTATCGATTTTTCGACCTGAAAGTTGGCGATCTGATGGTCAGCACCAATTTCTCTCTGTTCCAGACCACGAATGTGAAGTGTTTGCCGGTGTAGCCGTCGGTTCAGCACCAGGGTGAGGGCGGCCGCGAACACCGACAGGGCTGCACCGGCGATCCAGACGGTTCGTCGGGAGGCTTGGGCGACCGCTTCAAGTCCCTCTGGCGACGGTACGGTCGTGAGTATCCAGTTCTGATCCATTGGCGAAACTTCGGTACGCAGCGCCCGTGTCGGGTCCACCGAACCGTTGGTGCCCAGTTCCAACAGCGGCATCTTGGTATGTCGTTCGAGGGTGTCGATGCGCAGTCCGAGAGAATCCGGCAGGGTGTCACTGAACAAGGCCTGGAGCCAGGCCGACACGGGTTGGTTGTGGTCGCCCACCATCGACTGGTCCGGAACGTTGGCCAGCAGATGATTCACCAGGGCCTGATGCTGGGCGTGATATCGCGCTTCGGCAAGCGCCATGGCCCGACGCGCTTCAATGTTTGCAGTAATTCCGGTTACCAGCAGACCGGCGGCGACCAGAAGCAGGGGAATCCAGATTCCTGGCCATAAGACCGGTCTGCGGAAACGGGCTGGAGTCGAGCTTTCCATGCCGGGCGTCCTTTGCGGCTGGGTCTGTACCCTCAGAACAGACCGACGTTACTCCTATACTCTAGTCCAGCTCGTGAAGAGAGGGAAATGCTCAGGTCCGGACTTTGCCAGCTGCGCCGTAGACCAGCAGGAATACGGCAAAAGCCGTGACAACAACGGAAGGGCCGGCCGGTGTGTCCAGGTGCCAGGACAGACTCAGACCGCCGCTCACCGCGACAAACCCGAATCCGACGGCCATGGCTGCCATGATTTCCGGATTGTGGGCCAGGCGCCTGGCGGTTGCCGCAGGAATGATCAGCAGTGCGGTAATCAGCAGCACGCCGACGATTTTCATGGCTACCGCGATGACCAGTGAGAACATCAGCATCAGAACCAGGCGAAGCCGCTCTACGGCAACACCCTCCACCCGGGCGAGTTCTTCGTGAATCGTGCTCATCAGCAACCCCTGCCAGAGCACGGCAAGGAGGATAATGATCAGTGCCGCGCCGCCGTAGATCCACAGCAGGTCTTCACGGCTCATGGCCAGCAGATCCCCGAACAGAAGGCCGGTCAGATCGACACGGACATCCGGCATGAAGCTCAGGGTTACCAGCCCTATGGCCAGGGCGCTGTGGGCCAGTATGCCCAGCAGGGTATCGGTTGCCAGAGTCCGGGTCCGTGACAGGAGTACCAGTGCCATGGCCAGCACCACACAGGTGATGATCACACCAAGGTTCAGCGGTACGCTGATCAGGAAGCTCAGGGCGATGCCGAGCAAGGCCGAGTGTGCCAGGGTATCGCCAAAATAGGCCATTCGTCGCCAGACCACGAAACAGCCCAATGGCCCGGCTACCAGGGCCACGCCGAGTCCGCCGATCAGGGCGCGCCAGAAGAAATCGTCCAGAATCGCGTCAATGATGGGCATGGTCACATTCCGTGTGTCTGCCCTCGACAACATCCCCGTGCAGATCGTGGCTGTGGTTGTGGTGATGGTGATAGACCGCGAGGGACTCTGCCACGGGGCGACCGAATGTTTCGATGAAAGCCGGGTCGTGGGAGATGTCCTCAGGGTAACCGCTGCAGCAGACATGCTGGTTCAGGCAGATAACCTTGTCGGTTGCTGCCATGACCAGGTGCAGGTCGTGGGAGATCATGATAACACCGCAGTTCAGGTCATCCCTCAGCTGGCGTATCAGATCGTACAATGACGCCTGGCCATTGATGTCGACGCCCTGGGCGGGCTCATCAAGGACCAGAAGGTCCGGTTTGCGGGCCAGGGCCCGGGCCAGCAACAGCCTCTGCTTCTCTCCCCCGGAGAGGTGGTGCACGGAGGCATGCAGCAGGTGTCCGACGCCGGTGCGGGTAAGGGCAGACTCACATTCCGAGAGCGACCGGCCGCTGAGCAGCATGAACCGTTTGACGCTCAGGGGCAGTGTGGCCTCCAGCGTAAGATGTTGCGGGACGTACCCGATCACCAGGTTCTTTTTCAGGGACACCTGGCCCTCAGACACTTTCTGGATGCCGAGTACGGCCTTGATCAGTGTCGTCTTGCCTGCCCCGTTTGGACCAATGATGGTGATGATGTCGCCACGGTGAATCTTCAGGTTGACCTGATCAACCACGGGGCGTTCGTCAAACCGGACAGTGAGGTTCTCCAGATTGACCAGAGGATCAGTCATGGCCGGGCTCCGACTGGCATCGGGGGCAAAGGCCGGCAATTTCAAGCGTCGTGGTCTCGGCCCGGAAGCCTTCGCCGGATGCGGCTTTACGAACCTCTGTTGACACCTCTGGAGCGGTCAGTTCGAGCACATTGCCGCAGGCGCGACAGATCAAAAACATGCCGGTGTGGCTTTCACCCGCGTGGGTACAGCCGATAAAGGCGTTGAGCGACGCGATGCGGTGCACCAGCCCATGCTGCTGAAGGAAATCCAGTGCGCGGTAAACGGTGGGCGGCGCAGCGTTATGACCATCGGACGACAGCTCCGCTAGCACATCGTAGGCGCCCAGCGGCTTGTGGGATTGCCAGATCAGCTCCAGAACCCGTTCCCGAATGGGCGTCAGTCGGGCATTCTGCCGCTGGCAAATGGTCCGGGCGTCAGTCAGGGCCTGACTGACACAGGCATCGTGGTTGTGAGGCCGGTAGGGAATAGCACGGGCAGACATGGTCGCAATCCTGCAAAATTTGAAACATTATAACATTTGCAGGGCTGTCTGCCATGTCTGGCAGTGGCACGGGTCAGTGTCGGGACTTTACAACCAGGGATTCCAGAAATTCCAGATTCGGGATCCAGGCATGCTCACCTTCAACCTCGACCTGCATCAGATCCGCCGGCCCCGGTTCACCCTCCAGCTTCTTGACCTGGTCTTCCGCCAAACGGGCCTGGCTGGGGATGCCCTGGGTAACCAGTGCCATAAACGGGACTTCCTTGTGATGATCGCCGATGGTGTTGAGGACCACGATGCGACCGCGATTGTCACCTGGAACGGTGAGGGCGCCGCCGTTGGCCGCGTCGTATGAAATCACCGGAAGCTGCAGGCCCCGCCAGTCAAGGTAGCCAACCAGCCATTCCGGCGTGTTCGCGCCGGCATCAGCGCTGGCATAGTCGACCACTTCCGCAATCGAGACGTTGGGCAGCAAGAGTTGCCGTCCGCTCATGGGAATCATGACGCAGGAGAGGGATTGGCTGTTGTCATTCATTGCGTGTTACCTCAGGCGGAGTCCCGTTTCTGCCGGCTCTTGAGCAGGCAGGATTCTTCGATGGTTTTTACCAGTTCCCGTGCCAGCTGCTCCGGGGTGCCACAGAAACCGCTGCAACCGGTGGCGGCGACGGATTCGGGCATAGAGCTGTTGCCGCAGCTTGTGCTCTCCTGGACCCAGATCCGGCTACCGTAGGCTTTCAGTAAAGGCGCTGCAATAGCGCCATCATTACCCATGCCGGAAAAAAGAATAGCATGGCAGCGCTGGCCGTAATGGTCCGCGACGTTAAGCAGGACCTGATCAATGGAGGGGCCATAGGGGCCCGGCCAGGCATTGCTGGTTTCCGTCAGGGCTCCCTGCTCGCTCAGCTTCCACTCGTGCTCCACCGGCATCAGCACGACATCACCATTCTTGACCCGATAGCCTTCCTCGGCCCGCTTGAGCTGGTAATGGGCGTGACGACCCAGTACCCGCGTAAGAACCTCTGTGAAGTTCCCATCTATGTGTTGGGCGTAGATGAAGCCCACGGGCAGATTCGGCGGCAGGTGGTCCAGAAACGTCTTAACCGCCGCCGGCCCTCCCAGTGAAGCGCCCAGAATCCAGACTTCCTCGGCTACCGAACCGGGCACGGCAGGCGTTATCCAGTGAGGCAGTCCCGGCGATGGTGCTGGTGCCGGCGTTTCCTGCTCCAGTTCTGCCAGAGTCGCTTCTGAGTCCAGCTCTTCCAGGTGCCCCAGTTGCTGCTCAAGTTTGCCCAGTAAACGTCGTTCCCAGCGAAAATACTCGGTACTTCCCGGCTTGGGTGCTTCATCCAATCCGAACAGTACCGGTGCATCGGTATTTTCAAGCAGGTGATCGAACAGTAATGGGTGATCGGCCTCGTCTTCGAGGGTAACCAGCCAGAGGCTGGCATCCGGGAACTCCGGGTAGCCCAGCAAACGCTCGGGATCCCCGGCAAAACGCACCTCCAGACCGAACTTGGATGTTGCGGCCTGCAGTCGGTGTCGCTGCAGAACCACATCCGAGACGATCCCGACCCGCGGCCGGCCAGTCTGGCCGGCCATCACTGACGTCCGGTCAGCCGCTCAATAGTCTCAAGCAACTCGGTTTCCTGGAACGGCTTGCCGAGGTACTCGTTCACACCAATGGCCAGCGCACGTTCGCGGTGTTTCTCGCCGGTCCGTGAGGTGATCATGCAGATCGGAATTTCCCGCAGGCTATCGTCGTGGCGCACAAAGCTGGCAACCTCGAAACCATCCATCCGCGGCATTTCGATATCCAGCAGGATGATGTCCGGTTTGTGATCCTGCAGCTGTGCGACCGCGTCCAGGCCGTCTTTGGCAGTGATGACTTCCATGCCATTGCGCTCCAGCAGTCGTGAGGTAACCTTCCGTACGGTAACCGAGTCGTCCACCACCATGACCACGGTGGCCTGTTCCTCATAACGGGCGGACTCGCGAGCCTTCTCGAGGTTGGCCAGACGCTGGCGCTCGGACAGGATGTCGGAACGGATCATCGCAGGCAGGTCGAGGATTACGACCACGTTGCCGTCACCCAGGATGGTGGCACCGGACACACCGCGCACCGAACTGAATTGCGGGCCAAGGGATTTAACAACGATCTCCCGGCTGCCCATCAGGTTGTCCACCTGCAGGGCCATGGGCTGCTCGGCGCCGCGTACCAGGATCACTGGCAGCGGCAGGGCTTGTCCCTGCAGCTTCGGATGGTGATCGCTGTTCAGCAGGCTGCCCAGATACTGGAGCCGGTATTCCTGGCCGGCGTATTCGTACATCGGCGCGTCCGGCTTGTAGTATTCCTCAAGCTCGTAGGTGCTGACCCGGACAATACCCTCGATGGTGTTCAGCGGGATCGCGTAGAAATCCTCGCCGGTGGACACCATCAGCGCCCGGTTGACGGAAACCGTGAACGGCAGGCGAACCGTGAAGGTGGTTCCGCGGCCAACGGCGGAATCGATGTCCAGGCTGCCACCGAGCTGTTTGATCTCGCTGGCAACCACGTCCATGCCCACGCCGCGGCCGGAAATCTGGGTTACTTGTTGGGCGGTAGAGAAGCCGGGCTGCAGGATAAACTGCAGGATTTCCCGCTCGGACAGATCCTCGTCTTCCCGCAGCATGCCCTGACGGATCGCCTTGTCGCGAATGACCGAAGAGGGAATGCCGGCGCCATCGTCGATCATCCTCAGGACAACGTCGCCGCCTTCGCGGGTCAGTGACAGTGTGACTTCGCCGGTCTCCGGCTTGCCGGCTTGCTTACGGTCCGCCGGGCTTTCGATGCCGTGGTCCAGGGCGTTCCGGAGCATGTGTTCCAGGGGTGCGATCATGCGCTCCAGGATGCTCCTGTCCATTTCGCCTTCGGCGTTGCGGACATCAAAGTCGACTTTCTTGCCCAGTTCGCCGCTGATCTGGCGAACGATGCGCCGCAGACGCGGCACCATGGAGGCGAACGGAATCATCCGGGTCTTCATCAGACCCTCCTGGAGTTCCGTGTTGATCCGGGACTGCTGCACAAGCAGGGTTTCGGTGTCCCGTACCCGGTCAGACAGGGTTTCCCGCAGGTCTGCAAGGTCCGAAGAGGACTCGGTCAGAGCGCGGGACAGCTGCTGAATGGAGGAGTAACGGTCCATCTCCAGCGGGTCGAAGTCGTCGCCGTAATCCGGCCCGTGTTCTTTCTCGGCACTGAACAGGATCTGGGCTTCAGTCTCGATTTCCATCCGGCGCAGCTGCTCACGCAGACGCTCGATGGTGGCGGCCATTTCCTCCAGGGTATGGCCAAAATCACTAGTCTGCTGCTCAAGCCGGCCACGGGTAATACTGGTTTCACCCGCCAGGTTGACCAGCTCATCCAGCAGCGGTGCGGACACCCGAATGGTCTCCTGGGCCGCCCGCTGTGCCTCGGCCGCCTGTTTGCGAACCTTGGCCGGTGATTTCCCGGGCTTCGGTGCCGGTGCTACCGGTTTTCTGCCTGGGCGGGAGGCGTTGGCTCTTCAGGCTTTTTCGGTTCCGGCGCGGCCGGGGCTGGCGCAGGCTGTTCGGCCTTTGCCGAAGGCACACCCATGCCGGACTCATAGCCCTTACGGATGTCGGCAACCAGGGCGATGATGGCGTCGTGATCTTCGGTAATGGCCTGCCACTGGGACTCATCCGGGGCATTGCCGCCAAGGTCGATCAGACGTGTCTCAAAGGCGTGGGCGCTGTCCCCAAGCTGGGTCAGCTGGGAGAGGCGAGCGCCGCCTTTCAACGTATGCAATGCACGCTGGGCTTCCTGGTTGAAGGTGTGGTTTGCCGGCTCCTTGCGCCAGTCATCGAGCAGCTGCTCCAGCTGATCCATGATTTCACCGGCTTCCTCCAGGAAGATTTCCAGTACTTCCGGATCGATCGCTTCCTGTTGGGACTCTTCTCGGGGAGCAGCGGTCTCTTCGGCGGCCACTTCGTGGGCCACCCGGAAGTCCTCGATCAGGTCCGCATCCGGCTCGGGCTTGCTGCCCTGTTCCAGGCTGTTGAGCATGGTCTTCAGGCTGCCCAATGCCCGGTCGCTGAGCTTCAGCAACGTCTTCTGGTTATTGGACCCGGAGATGAGGGGATCCAGAGCGTCGGACCAGGCTTCTGCCAGGTTGGCAATCGGATCGACGTCAGAAAGTCGTGCACCACCCTTGAGGGTATGCAGTTCCTGCTGCAGCTGGGTCAGTCCGGTCAGTTCCTCCGGCTCCTCGCGCCACTGGTCAAGACACTCACTGATGGCGCCGTAGATTTCCAGGCCTTCGTCCAGGAAGATGCCGATCAGGTCATCATCGCTGGCCTGTGTCAGAGTCTCGCTGAGGTCGGGGGCATCTGCTGACTCCTCGGTGGGCGCCTCGGCAATTTCGGCCCCTGCCGGCTGTTCCGGCTCTTGCTCACGATCATCGGACGGCGCCGACTCGCCCCGAAGGATGGACTGGACGCGAGCGACCAGCTCCTCCGCCGGTGGGCAAGGCTTCTGCGTCGCCACCTGCTCAACCATTTGCGCCAGCCGGTCATGGCAGGCGAACAAGAGGTCGTTCATGGCGTCGCTGGCTTCCAGCTGACCCTCGGCAACCTTTTCGAACAGGTCTTCGAGCACGTGGGTCAGGTCGCCAATGGCCTCAACGCCAGCCATCCGGGCGCCACCCTTGAGCGTGTGGACATCCCTCTGCAGTTCCGCGGCAATGCTCCGGTCCGACGGGTCTTCGGTCCAGGTGTGCAGGGCGCTGCCGGTAGAGTTGATCAGGTCGTAGGCTTCTTCCAGGAAAATGCCGACCAGCTCCGGATCCAGGTGCGAGAGATCGGCAACGCCGTCTTCCGCCTCGCCGGTTTCCGCGGTTTCTGAATCGGAATCGACGGGTTCGTCGACTTCCGGGAGCGGGGCCTGCTCTTCGTCGTTGAAATCCGGTTCCGCTTCTTCTTCAGGGCTCGCAACATTGGTGACCGGGCGTGTTCCGGTGGCGCTGTCCATGTACGCCTGGATTTCGCCAATCAGATCCGGCGCAGGGCGCGGTGGCTCCTTGGCTTCCAGGTTCTCGACCATGCCCGCAAGCCGATCGTGGCAGCGGAACAGCAGATCTGAGAGTTCATCATTGATCGATAGCCGCTGCTCGGTCAGTCCCTCAAACAGGTTTTCCAGCTCGTGGGAGAGATCGCCCACGGCAGGAATGTCGGCCAGGCGTGCACCTCCCTTAAGGGTATGCAGATCCCGCTGCAGCAACCGAAGGATATCCAGGTTTCCGGTATTTTCGCTCCAGCTCTGCAGCGCTTCGGCGGTGCTGTCGATGAGGTCGCGGGCCTCTTCCAGGAAGATCTCCGCAAGCTCCTCGTCCATCTCATCATCGGATTCGGACATTTCCGGCAGCGGCGGTTGTTCGGCCGCCGCTGGTTCTTCATTTGCCGGTACTTCGGTTTCATCCATCTCAAAGCTGAGATCGATTTCCTCGAGTTCACCGGTGAATTCCTGCTCGAAGGCGTCGGGTTCCTCGTTTTTTGTGCTTGGGGCCCGTTTCAGGTTTTCGAGCGCGGTAACCATGTCGTCGCTGGATTCCGTGGCAAGCCCGGCAGCCACTTGATCCATCATGTTGATCAGCTGTTCGTGAGCTGCCCGAACGGTCTCGAAAAAGGTTTCGTCTGGCGCTTCATCGTGTCTGGCGGCTTCTTCGTAGGTGTCTTTCAACGCGCTTGAGAGCGCGGCGACGTCGCTGAGCCCGGCTTCGGAGGCCCCGGAGGTCAACTGCTCCAGCTCAGAACGCAACGGGTTCAACGACTCCATCTCGCCGGGGTTGTCCGCCCAGTGGTCGAGAATCTGGTCAGCATCCAGAACAATGTCGAGGCCTTCGTTCAGGAACAGCTGAACCAGCCGTGACGGAGCCTGCTGCGGATGCTGGCGCGGAGCTTCCTCGCTGTGGCCGCGGAGTGTCTCTTCGGTCAGTTGGTCCAGCTTCTCGAGGAAGGCTTCGGTGCCAGGCAGCGAGGCCTGTGGATTTTCACGGATCTGGGCCAGGCCCTGGGTCAGGAAATCGCAGGCGGATTCGATCAGCGAGAGCACGTCGCGGTTGGCCCGCTTGTTCTGCGCCCGGGATTCCTTGACGAAGCGTTCCAGTGGTGTGATTACAGCAGCAATGGGTGCGATGCCGGCGGTATGGGCGCTGCCTTTGAGGGTATGCAGGGCCCGGGAAAGATCATCGGTATAGGTAACCGTGGTCTTGTCTCCGGCTGCTGACAGGAAATCCTTCAGCGTCTGCAGATGGGTCTCGGTTTCACTTTCAAAAATATCCAGCAATACCGGGTCGACCGCATCTTCTTCAGCCGTCTCGATCTCTGCGCCTGCAGCGGTGATCTCATCTTCCGCTACGGTTTCGGAGCCGTCCGATTCGGCCGCCGGCATCATGCTGGCATCGGGAATCTCACCGCTGGCCAGGGCGTTGGCGCGGGCTTCGAGGTTGGCGGTATCGAAGGAAGCCGCACGGCGCTTCTCGAAATCGTCGACCAGGGCCGGCAGGCTGGCAGTGACATCCTCCAGAAGACTGGCGATGTCATCGTTCATGAAGATGCTGCCGTCGATAACGCGGTTCAGCATGTTTTCCACGGACCAGGCCAATTCGCCAACAACCAGCGCGCCGACCATGCGGCCACTGCCTTTCAGCGTGTGGAAGGCACGGCGAACTTCTGACAAAGCGCTGCGGTCATCGTGCTGGCGCAAAAGCATTGGCAGGTATTCGCGAATGGTGTCCAGCACCTCACCGGCTTCTTCGACGAATATTTCAAGTATTTCATCGTCAATCAGGTCATCGTCATCGGCGGACTCATCCGACACGGCCTCAACGGTGGCTTCTTCAACGATGGATTCCGGGGTTTCCTGCTCTTCTTCTCCCGAGTCGGCGACGGTGTCTTCGACCTCGGGAGTGTCTGGCGCCGTCACGGCATCGTCGTCGGTGCGACGGGTGGTTGCCATGGCTTCGGCCCGGTTGATGAGCTCCTCCACGTCGCCTGCGGTCTGGCCGTCCTTGAATTCACGAATCAGTGACGGAATGCGGGCATTGACCTCGTCCACCAGGGTAAACATGTCTTCGGTGGGGCGAATGGTCTGATCGATCACCCGGTTCAGCAGGTTTTCCACAGACCATGCCAATTCGCCGATACTGGTCGCGCCCACAAGTCGTCCGCTGCCCTTGAGCGTATGGAAAGCACGACGAACTTCGGTCAGAGCCTCACGGTCGTCGTGATTCTGGCGCAGACGCGGATAGAATTCATGAATGGTCTCGAGAACCTCTTCGGCTTCCTCAACGAAAATGCCGAGAATCTCGTCGTCCAGGAGCTCCGAATCCGAGCTTTTGGCTTCTTCCGGGGCGGTCGAAACGCTGGCTTCATCCTGCTCGTAAGACGGTTCAGCGACGGGCTCTTCCTGGGCCGTGGTTTCCGTCCAGGTGGGCTCAGCCCCGACCGGGAAGCCGAGGGAAGCGAGACTGTCCTCGGCAACCCGCAGAATTGAATCGTTTTCACCAATCCCTTCAGCGAGGCGCTCCAGGTAATACTCGATGCTGGTAACCGCATCGGCCAGGATGTCGAGCTGCTTCCAGTCAGGAACCTGCTTGCCGTCCAGCAGCACATCGCTGATGTAGCGCTCTGCCGAGGCCAGCATGCTTGCAACCCGGTCCAGCGGAATCAGGCTGAGGCCGCCGCGAATGCTGTGCAGCAGGCCGGGGACATGCTCGATTTCCCGGGTATCCCATTGCGACGCAATGAAATTGACGATGGCGGATTTCACCTGCTCCAGAGTGTTCCGCGATTCCCGCAGCAACGCGCCGCTGGCCTCACCCAGTTCCCGGGAGCCAAGGTTAATCGGTGTATCGGAGGTTTCTTCAGCGGACGACTCCTGCTGACCTTCGCTGTCCAGACCGGCGAGACTGGCTTCGACGTAAAGCAGTGCGCCGGCGATATCCATCAGCGTGCCATCGTCAACCAGCTCGGCCTGGGCGCTGAGTTTCTCAACCAGTTCGACCTGCTCGGTGATCACTTTCCGCGGTATGCCCAGACCCAGCACGGCCAGGGTATTGGCTACCTGGCGCAGACCCGGCAACAGGTCGTCAAGCTCACTGTTCTGGCGGAGCTCCGAGCGGACAAACAGATCCAGCTGATCCTTCAGTTTCGCCAGCTCTTCATTGAGCGCGCCGACAACGGAATGGATGGCGTCCCGGCCGGGGCCGGAGACACGGGTTCGGGCGGCATCAACATCGTCTTCTGACGGCAGTGCCTGGTTCAACTGGTAGGCATCCCGCAGGGCACTGACCTGGGGTGAATCCAGATCCCGCGCACGGGCAACGTAGTAGAGCAGGTGTTTGAGCAGCGCTTCCGGTGCCGGTTGCTGAAGGATATCGGCGTGCTCATCGGTCAGTCGGCGTATTTCACTGTCCAGCTCCCTGAGCAGGGATTTCACCGCCGCATTCACCGGGTTTACGTGTGCCTGAAGTGTTTCCACAAACGCACTGGCCGCTTTCCAGAGCTCGCCCCGGGGCGTTTTCTGGCATAAACGGACCAACCGTTGAATAACCTTCTGCATGTACTCGAAATGAGCATCGAGATCCGCTTCCCGGATAACACCGGCCAGCGCGAACTGGTACATCTGGCGCAGTTTGCGGATGTGGCCCAGGACCGTGGGGTCCTGCAGGCGCTGGGAGACCTTCCCGGACACGGTCATTCGCGAGGGGGCCAGGTCTGGTTTGAACAAAGAGGTATCAGACAGCAGGGATTCGCCACGGGCGGCCCGGAGGTCGTTAAGCAGTGGCAGCAGCACCATCGGGAAATCGTCCTGGCTGCTGGCCAGATGCTCGAGGTACTGGGGCAACTGCAGGATGGCCTGCATCAGGACTTCAACGGCTTCGTCGGTATTGGCAACGGTTTCGTTGAGTACGGCCTGGGTGAGCTTTTCCATCTCCTCGGTGAGCAGGGCTGCACCATAGAGCTCGACCATTTGCAGGGTGCCATGTACCTGATGGAGATAATTCAGGCAGAAGCGCAGGCGCGCGGTGTCGTCACGATTCTCGACATACGCTTCCAGTGCATGCTGACCCTGGGTCAGCGTGTCCTGTATCTCTCCCCGAACCCAGTCGAGGGCGATGCTGTCATGGTGATTGCCCATAACCACTCCGGTTATTCTTCGTCAGTCTGGCGTTTGATCCACGCCAGCACATGTTCCGAGGGGACTCTCTGTAACCCTGGAGGCTGCCAGTCGGTCAGCTCTCCCTGGCCCAGTACCAGCAACCCCCCGGGCGCCAGCCGCTCTGCAAGTCGCTTGACAATTTCCCGCCGGCGCCAGCGGCGGAAATAAATCAGCAGATTCTGGCAGAAGATAATGTTCATCCCGTGCATGGGTGCTTTATCCAGGTCCAGAACATTCAGTCTGGTAAAGCACACCCTGTCGCGGATGCTGTTTACGATTTCTACGGTGTTCCGCTCGGCCGGGCGGAAATACCGTGCTTTCATTTCCTCGTCCATTCCCAGCAGTTTGCGGGGATTGAACTGACCGTTCCGGGCCTTCTCGATCACCGGCTTGCTGATATCAGAGCCGGTGACACCGAACAGAGGCTGCAATGCCAGTTGCTCCATGCATTCATTCAGCACCATGGCCAGGGTGTAGGGCTCTTCCCCGGTGGAACATCCGACACTCCAGGCCTCAAGGGGGCGCTTTTTCAGCTGTTCCCGCGGCCGTGTCAGGACATAGTCGGATACCAGCCGGAAAGCGTCGGGATCCCGGAAGAACCGGGTTTCCTGGACAGTGAGCCGGTCCACCAGCGTTGACCATTCCCTGATTGCATCCGGCCCGGATACGATCTTTTCGTAATAGGCCTGATAGCTGCTGCAGCCGATTTCCCGCATCCGGATGCCAAGGTTCGTTTCCAGAAACGAACGGCGCTCGGACGACAGGGTGATCCCGGTTCGGTGTTCCAGCAGGGTTTGCCACTGGCTGAACTGCGCCTCGTCCATATCCGGGAGTCGACGCAGTGACCAGATGCCCTCGGCAGGTGACAGGTTGTCATGCATTTGCGCCATAAACCGTCAACAGCCCTGGAACGGAAATCAGCCCACCACCGGAACGTCGCTGTCTTCCTCTTCCTCGTGATCAGCCACGTCTTCTTCCGGCAGAGTAAAGCCGGCAACGGAGGACCGAAGCTCGGACGCCATTTCTGCCAGGTTACCGATAGACTTCGCAGTCGCGTTGGTACCGGAAGACGTCTGGGACGTGATTTCCTGGATAACGTTCATGGTGTTGGAAATGTGCGCCGCCGACGAAGACTGCTGACGTGCAGCGTTGGAGATGTTCTGGATCAGTTCCGCCAGAGACATGGATACGTTCTCGATTTCCTCGAGGGCGATACCCGCGTCCTGGGCCAGACGGGCACCACGGACCACCTCGGCGGTGGTGTGTTCCATGGAGATAACGGCTTCGTTGGTGTCCGACTGGATCGTCTTAACCAGCGCTTCAATCTGCTTGGTCGCTGCAGAGGAGCGTTCCGCCAGTCGCTGTACTTCGTCCGCAACAACCGCGAAGCCCCGGCCAGCGTCACCGGCCATGGAGGCCTGGATCGCCGCGTTCAGGGACAGGATGTTGGTCTGGTCGGCGATGTCGTTGATCAGGGATACGATGTCACCGATTTCCTGGGAAGATTCACCCAGACGCTTGATCCGTTTGGAAGTTTCCTGGATCTGCTCACGGATGTTGTCCATGCCGCGGATGGTGTTCTGTACCACTTCCGCGCCTTTCTTCGCGATCGCAACCGACCGCTCCGCAACCGCGGAGGACTCGGCAGCGTTCGAGGATACCTGGTCGATGGACACGGCCATCTCGTTCACCGCGGCGGAGGCGCCGGCGATTTCCTGGGCCTGGTGCTCGGAAGCATCGGCAAGATGCATCGCAGTGGCCTGGGTTTCCTGAGCCGCTGACGCTACTCGTACGGCAGTACCACGAATCGCCTGTACCAGTCCGCGCATCTGGTCGATCGCGTAGTTGATGGAGTCGGCGATGGCACCGGTGAAGTCCTCGGTTACCGTGGCCTCGGTGGTCAAGTCACCATCAGCCAGGTCGGCCAGTTCGTCCAGCAGTCGCAGGATCGCGTTCTGGTTCTGCTCGTTCTGCTCTTGCGTAGTAGCCAGTCGGGCCTGGGCTTCGCGGTACAGGGCCAGACCGATAAAGACAACAATGGCAACCATGGCGGCGAGGATCGCGAAGGCCAGGGTCGGGCTGACCAGACGTGAGCCGGACTGGGTCCGGAAGTTCTCGGCCAGTACAGACAGTTCGGAAAGCAGGATCTCGGAATTCTGGAAGATGTCGCTGGCAGCAGTACGAACCTTGAAGAGGTCGGGAGAGGCTTCAAGGATCGCGTCTACGTTCTGGGAAACGAACTGGAACAGTTCATCGACAGCTTCAAGGCCGTAGATGGCGTCTTCGTCATTTACCTGGGAGATCCCCATGGCCGGGTTGCCGTTCAGCTGGCCTTCAAGCACTCGGCCGAACAGGCTTGCGTCACGACCGAAACGGTCCGCGGCGATAACCGCGTCTTCGTCACCGGAGAGTACGTTGTTAACCGAGCGAACAATCCGCTCCGCCAGGAGTGACTGACGCTGGGCCAGTGCGATCTGTTCGGCGGGTGCGTCGTTGTCGAGCAGGATTTGTACGATATCGTCGTACTCAACCTGCAGCTGCGGAATGGTTTCGTTCAGAGTCCGGGCAACCTCGTGTAGACCGAGCACCGCATCCTGGGTGGAGAGGATGCTGTCGGCGTTTTCCCGCACGGTGTTCCAGTTTTCCTGAACGCCACTCTGCTGGGCCAGTTCACTCGGCGGCAGACCGGTTTCCGGATTACCCTCGGTTACGTTGGTCCAGAGCTGCTGGAATTCGTCACGGGAGCGGCGCAGCTGGTTGAAGGCCTCGGCGGTACCGCCGGCAGCCTCGGTCGCGTTCTTCGCAATCTCCTGAGAGAGCACCCTCAGTTCGGCGGTGTTGGCGATGTATTCCTGATCGTTCTGGCTGTCTGTATTGATAATGAACAGCACCACAACGAGCAGGATAGTGAGTGCGATCAGCGCGGCGATCAGGCCGGCAACCAGCTTGTTGCCTCCCTGTCCCATACTGAGTCTTCCGGCTCTGTTCTTCATTTTCTGGCTCCCGGCCTCTTCAAGAAATTGGCAAGTTTGTTTTTTCGGGTTTCAGGCGGTCAGGGTGATGTTCCTGCCATTGTCACCACCCTTACCACTGTGCGACGTCAAGAAATCGTTCGTCCTCGAGCAGGTCGACGGCCGAAAACACTTTCCAGACTTCCTCGTTGCGTTCATAACCGCCTGAGACAAACGGTCGAACGTTTTCAGGCACGCCCTCGGGCGAATCCTTGAAACTGTCAGTTGCGAAATACTGCATGCCCAGCACACTATCGACTACCAGCCCGCTGAAAATGTCACCCTGCTCTACCACCAGCACGCGCCGTTCCCGCTGGCTACGGGAAGAGCGGGGAATATCGAAAAAGCCGGCAAGATCAACCAGGGGCAGGAGGCGGCCGCGAACATTGGCCGCGCCAAGCAAAAACGGGCGAACCCCCGGTATATGGGTAAACCGGGGGACGTGGAGGATTTCAGTGACTTCGCCCATGGGGGCAACATACCGTTCGCCTGCGAGAACGAAGCCGATGCCGTTCCACAGTTCAACGGCTTGCTGTTGTTCCGGCAGGCCGGCAGCCAGCGACCGGCTGCGCGCGGCGATATCCGTCAGAACGGCAAAAGGGGCGGCCTGGGCGGACATGCTTACTCCACGGTTGGGGATCAGGCAATCAGACTGTTGATTGTTTTGATCAGGTCGTCTTCGTTAACCGGCTTGACCAGGTAACCCTTGGCGCCCTGTCGGGTGCCCCAAACGCGGTCAGTTTCCTGATCCTTGGTGGTTACGATGACGACCGGGATGGACGCGGTTTCCGGGGCGCGGGTCAGTTGGCGGGTTGCCTGAAAGCCGTTCAGGCCCGGCATAACCACATCCATCAGAACCAGGTCCGGGGTCTCTGCACGAGCCTTGGCAACGCCGTCTGCGCCGTTGTCAGCTGTAAGCACCTCGTGCTTATGCTTTTCCAGGATCGTGGAGATTTTCTTAACCTCGGTAGGGGAATCGTCAACAATAAGAATGCGGGCCATGGTTTCCTCGATAGTTCTTGGGGTCAGCAGGTTTACTGTTCCGCCTGTGGAACATACTGGCGGATGGTATTAAGCAGCTCATCCTTACTGAACGGTTTGGTCAGATACTGGTCCGAGCCGACGATACGGCCCTTGGCCTTGTCGAACAGACCGTCCTTGCTGGAGAGCATGATAACCGGCGTCTTTTTGAAGGAGGAATTGTTCTTGATAAGTGCGCAGGTCTGGTAGCCGTCCAGGCGGGGCATCATGATATCGACAAAAATGATGTCCGGCTGTGAATCGGCAATCTTGGCAAGAGCGTCAAAGCCGTCAGTCGCGGTGATGACCTCACAGCCGACCTTTTTCAGAAGGGTTTCTGCGGTGCGACGTATGGTTTTACTGTCGTCGATCACCATGATCTTCAAGTTCTCGAAGTTGTCATCCATTGTCCAACTGCCTTGCGCTCAGCGACTGTCGTTATTTTAAAACGGGGGTTTTAACACAAACCTTAAGGTTCTTCTATAAACCCCGCTCATTTATAGATTATCAATGGCCGGATAAAAAGTATTAGTTTGTGACCAAATGTACTACTGCCCGCAACGTCACGTAACTGACTGAGGATTTCTCCGGATGCATTTGCAGTTCGGGTACAATACCATCTGATTTCAAAGCATAGCACTTAATGTCTGGTCCGCTCTGCAGACCGGTTCGTGTTTTTAACCCTCAGGAGTGCAGGAACGCCCATGACCGTCAGACTCGGGATCGTGATGGATCCGATTGAAGATATCCACTTCAAGAAAGACAGCTCACTGGCCATGTTGCTGGCTGCCCAGAAACGCGGTTGGGAAATCGAGTACATGGAGCTCCCCGACCTGTACCTGGACGGTGGCCGTGCCATGGCGCACACCCGTGACCTGACTGTGCACATGGATCCGGAGAACTGGTACGGCTTCGGGCCGTCCCAGGACCGGGCGCTGGGAGATCTTGATGTCATCCTCATGCGCAAGGACCCGCCGGTAGACCGGGAGTTCCTGATGGCCACCTATATACTGGAGGCGGCCGAGCAGCAGGGCGCTCTGGTGGTCAATCCGGCGTCCACGCTGCGCGACTGCAATGAGAAGCTGTTCGCCACGCAGTTTACTGACCTGACGCCGCCACTACTTGTCAGCCGTTCGGCGAGTCGCTTCCGCGAGTTCTACGCCGAACACGGCGATGTCATCATGAAGCCGGTGGACGGCATGGGCGGTCATTCGATCTTCCGTATCAGGGAAAACGATTTCAATCTCGGTGTCATCATCGAAACCCTCACCAACTATGGCACGCACCAGGCCATGGCCCAGAAATACATCCCCGAAATCAGCGATGGCGACAAGCGCATCCTGCTGATCGACGGTGAACCGGTACCCTATTCACTTGCGAGAATACCCTCCCATGGCGAGAATCGGGGCAATCTGGCCGCCGGCGGCCGGGGTGAAGGTCGTGAACTGACCGCGCGGGATCGTGAGATCTGCGAACGCGTTGCCCCGGTGATCAAAGAGAAGGGCCTCATTTTTGTGGGCCTGGATGTCATCGGTGACTACCTTACCGAAATCAATGTCACCAGCCCGACCTGTATCCGGGAACTCGATGCGGCCTTCGGGATCGATATTGGTGGCTTATTGATGGACGCGATTGCGAAGCGTTTGGGCCAGGCATAATCCGGTGATGGCGGCCGGGCAGGTATAACGACAGGATCCATATCAGGAATGGCAGTTCAGGTAAGCGACTTCGACCGGTTTTCCTTCACCCTGTTTATGGCGCTGGCGGTGCACGCCATCGTGGTGCTGGGAATCACCTTTGCGCCTGAACCGCCCCGTTCCTCTGCCCAGACCATGGAAATCACCCTGTCCCAGTTTGACGATGAGGAAGCTCCGGAGAAGGCGGATTTCCTGGCCCAGACCAGTCAGAAGGGCAGTGGTACCGAGGAAGAGGTTCGGGAAATGACCACCCCGCAGCCGGCGGAGGTGAGCCAGCCGCAGGTGGCACAGGTTCAACCCGAGCCTCCTGCGCAAACCGAGCCGCAGCCGCGTCAGGAAAAGCAGGTCGTTCAGACCGAAAGTTCTTCCAGTCAGAAGGTTCGCCAGCCTGAAGAGCGCACCAGGCCGGAAGAGGAGCCTCTGCCGGTTCGCGAGAAAAAGAGCCTGATGGAGCGCAGCCTGGAAATTGCCAGCCTTGAGGCCCGATTCGATGCCCAGCAGCAGGCCTATGCCCGCAAACCCAGGGTGATGCGGGTAACCGCCGCCTCTACGCTCAAGTCCACCAACGCCTGGTACGTTCAGAACTGGGTGAGCAAGGTAACGCGGGTGGGGAATATCAACTACCCGACCGAGGCGCGCAATGCCGGAATCTATGGCACACTGCGAATGCTGGTGTCACTCAAGAAAGACGGCACCATTAAAGAGGTGGCGATCCTGCAGTCTTCCGGCAGCACCGTCCTGGATGATGCTGCCATCCGTATAGTCAGGATGGCCTCACCTTTTGCACCATTTCCGGACGAAATGCGGAAAGAGGTGGATGAACTCGAAATCATACGTACCTGGTCCTTCCAGCGTCGGGGGCTGACATCCGGATGACAGCATCAAAACACTCTCCCCATAGCTTGCGCCACCAGTTCCTGGTGGCATCGCCCTATCTCGCTGATCCCCGTTTCCATGGCGGCGTGATCTACATTTGCGAGCATTCTGACGACGGTGCCCTGGGGTTAATGATCAATCAGCCGCTGGACATCCACCTTGGTGAAATTCTGGAACAACTGGACCTGCCAGGCGGCGAGCTGGATCTGCCGGTATTCAGCGGTGGTCCGGTGCAGCCGGAACGCGGCTTTGTGCTGCATCCCCCAGGCACCAGCTGGCAGAACACGGCGAAGGTCACCGACGATGTTCTGCTGACCACATCCCGCGATGTATTGGCAGGCATTGGTCGTGGCGAAGGTCCCGACGAGTACCTGGTGGCATTGGGCTATTCCGGCTGGAGCGAAGGGCAGCTGGAAGAGGAACTGGGCAGCAACGCCTGGCTCACCTGTCCGGCCAACACCGACATCCTGTTCCGTACTCCCTGGGAAGAACGCTACAAGGCGGTGCTGCAGCTGATCGGCATTGATCTCAATCAGCTCAGCGAATCGGTCGGTCATGCCTGAACCGGCCAGCCGTCGCGTCATGGCGTTCGATTTTGGCACCCGCCGTATTGGCGTAGCGGTTGGTCAGGAGTTGCTTGGATCCGGCCAACCGGTGGCTCTGATTCCTGCCCGAGACGGTATCCCCGATTGGCAACAGATTGAATCCCTGCTCGAGGAGTGGCGTCCGGACCTGGTCGTGGTCGGTTTGCCCCTCAACATGGACGACACTGAAAACGATATGTGTGCCCGGGCGCGCAAATTCGGCAAGCGCCTGCATGGGCGCTACCACGTGCCGGTCGAGATGGTGGACGAGCGGCTCACCAGCTTCGAGGCCAAGGGTGAAGTGATGGCCGCCGGAGGCAGTCGTGATTTTGGTCGCCACGGAGTGGATGACCGGGCCGCGGTGCTGATCCTGGAAACCTTTTTTCAACAGTGAGGACCGAATGACGGCATTGCTTGATATTGATCAGTTGCTTGACCAGATGGAAACCGGGCTGCGTCAGGCGCTCGAGCAACGGGGCGTGCAATCCCCGGTCCTGATCGGTATACGGACCGGAGGCGTCTGGCTGGCCGACGTGCTGAGCAAACGCCTTGGCATCGAAGAGCCGTTCGGCGAACTGGACATCTCCTTCTACCGCGATGATTTCAGCCGCATCGGCCTGAATCCCCGGGTGAAACCCTCGAGTCTGCCCTTCGATACCGAAGGCCGTGACATCATTCTGATTGACGATGTCATCATGAGCGGCCGGACGATCCGCGCCGCCATGAATGAGATCTTCGATTATGGCCGTCCAGCCAGTATCATACTGGCCACCCTGATTGACCTCGGTGCCCGGGAGTTGCCCATCCAGCCGGATGTGGCTGGCAAGACAATGGCGTTGGAATCCCATCAACGCGTCAAACTGCGTGGCCCCGACCCGCTCCGTATCGAGCTTCAGGAAGCCGGACAATAAACCTCCGAATCGGATAACAGGCGACCCATGACCGCGAACGACTCTTCCCCGCACCACTTGCAGCTGACCCGGGATGGTCAGTTGCGGCATTTCCTCACTCTCGACGGTCTGGATCGGGCGCTGCTGACCGACATCCTGGACACGGCGGACTCCTTTATCGAGGTCGGTGAGCGAACCATCAAGAAAGTGCCACTGCTTCGCGGGCGAACCGTGGTAAACCTGTTTTTCGAGTCCAGCACCCGAACCCGCAGTACCTTTGAGCTGGCGGCCAAGCGCCTCTCTGCGGATGTGCTCAACCTGGATATCAGCACCTCGGCCACCTCCAAAGGCGAATCCCTGTCTGACACGCTGCTGAACCTGGAAGCCATGGCCAGCGACATGTTCGTGGTCCGGCACTCCCAGAGTGGTGCGCCGCATTTTATTGCCGAGAGCGTGACGCCCGGCGTCGCCATCATCAACGCCGGTGATGGTCGCCACGCTCACCCGACGCAGGCCATGCTGGATATGCTGACGATTCGCCAGCACAAGGGGCGTTTCGAGGGCCTCAAAGTCGCTATCGTTGGCGACGTGCTGCACTCCCGAGTGGCCCGCTCCCAGATCCGGGCTCTCAACGAGCTGGGTGCCGAGGAAGTTCGCGTCATTGCCCCGGGAACCCTGCTTCCCAAAGACGTGGAAAGCCTCGGCTGCACGGTGGAATACGACATGACCCGCGGGATGAAGGATCTGGATGTGGTCATCATGCTGCGACTGCAGAAAGAGCGGATGGAAGGCGCATTGCTGCCCAGCGAGCGCGAGTTCTACCGGCTCTACGGCCTGAACCAGCAAAAACTGGCGTTGGCCCATCCGGAATGCATCGTTATGCACCCGGGGCCGATCAACCGGGGCGTTGAAATCGAATCGGCGGTTGCCGACGGACCACAGTCGGTCATTCTGAACCAGGTGACCAACGGCATCGCCATCCGGATGGCGGTCATGTCCATGGCCATGGGTGGCCAGGTTTCAGAACGGCAGCAGAAATTGAGTGAGAGGGGCCAGGCATGAGCAGTGTCAACACATCCGGAACCAGCCTGAAGATTACCGGAGGCCGACTGTTCGATGGTCAGGGCCCGGAGCAGCAGAATACCGCGCTGCTGATTCGGGATGGCCGTATTGCCGCAATGGGCGAAGCTGCCGCCCGGGCACAGGCCGACGAGACAATCAGCGCCGAGAACGCTGTCATAACGCCGGGGTTTGTCGATCTTTGCTGTAACCTCCGTGAGCCGGGCAATGGTCAGAAAGGCAATATTGCCTCGGAAACGCTCGCAGCGGCTCATGGCGGTTTCACGACGGTCTGCGCTTCGCCGGAAACCTCGCCGGTGAACGATTCCAGTGCCGTCACCCACCTGATCCGGGACGGCGCCGCCAGCAGGTCGCCGATCCGGGTGTTGCCCATTGGTGCCATCACCCGGGGTCTGGAGGGTGATTTGCTCAGCGACATGGCGGGCCTGGCCTCGGCGGGTTGTGTCGCTGTGGGTAATGGCTCCCGGGGCGTGCGCAACGCCCGCATCTTGCGCCGCTGCATGGCCTACGCCCAGACCTTTGGTTTGACGGTGATGTTCAGTCCCGAGAACCAGGCCCTGGCTGCCGACGGCTACGCCCACGATGGCCTGGTAACATCTCGCCTGGGCCTGCTCGGTATTCCGGAAGTGGCGGAAACCGCAGCGGTGATGGAAATGCTGTTGCTGGCGGAGGAGACCGGAGTACGGTTGCATCTGAGCCAGCTCTCCTGTGGCCGCAGTGTTGAAATGCTGGCTGAAGCCCGCCGCCGCGGCATAGCGGTAACCGCCGATGTGGCCATGCACCAGCTTGTGTTCACCGAGGAGGCCCTGGCCGGTTTCGACAGCCGCTTCCATGTTCGGCCTCCTCTGCGCGGCGAGGGTGATCGGAAGGCGTTGATAGCCGGTGTTCGGGACGGCGTGATTGATGCCATTGTCAGTCAGCATCAACCTCACGATACCGCCGCCAAGCAGGCGCCCATGGCAGCCACCGAGCCGGGACTGTCGAGCATTGAGAGTGTGCTGTCGCTGGGGCTGGAACTGGTGGAGATGAATGAGCTGGCACTGCCTGATCTGATTCGCGCGCTGACCAACGGTCCGGCTTCCGCGCTGGGCAGAACAGCCCGTCTTGCCGAGGGCGAAATCGCTGATGTCTGTGTGTTTGATCCTGATGCCTTCTGGACACCGAACTCGAAAACACTGGTTTCAGCCGGTCGCCATGCGCCGGTGACCGATCGCGAACTGCCGGGTGTCGTCCGGCTCACCCTCAGTGAAGGTCGAAAGGCCTGGCCAAAGCCGGCAATCTGAATCCGGCTCAGGCGACAAAGTGCGGCAGGGGTTGCGGAACCTCTGTCGACACCATCACAGAATCCCCCCTTTTTGCTGAAAAACCCTTGATGGCAGGCACCTGTGCCAACGTATTCTTGTAGCCGTCGCCCTATGGTCGACCAAGGAAAGCGTGGCCTGACCGGTTCATTTTCACAGACCGGCGCCCGACAATAATAATCAGGAGTCATCCCGTGAAATCAGCAAACCTCCCCCAGCGGGTAGCTTTGGCAGCTGCCCTCTGTGCCAGTCTGGTATTCCCCTCGATGGGGCAGGCACAGGCGCAGAACGAGCCTCTGGAACGCAGCTTTTGCGTTTTTGACCCGGTTGGTGCCAATGGTCCCCTGTTTGCCATCACCAAAACCTTCCAGCCGGTTGCTCTGAAAAACGGCATCAAGCTGGACCTTCGCGCCTACACCGATGAGAAGGTGGCCGCCGAGGACTTCAAGGCGGGCCAGTGCGACGCAGTGCTGCTCACCGGCACCCGGGCCCGGGAATTCAACAAGTTCACGGGCAGTCTTGAAGCCATGGGCGCAGTGCCCGGCGAAGAGGAAATGCGGCTGCTGTACAACACCCTCAGCCAGCCCAAAGCCCGGCGGTTCCTGATTGATGGTCCCTACGAGGTTGCCGGTGTATTCCCCGGGGGCGCCATTTACCTACACACCCGGGACCGCAACATCGATTCTGTTGAGAAACTGCAGGGCAAACGGATTGCAACCCTCGATTACGATCAGGCATCCGTGCGGATGGTTCGCCATGTGGGGGCATCTGTGGTGGGGTCCAATTCCGCCAACTTTGCCGGCAAGTTCAACAACGGTAGCGTGGACCTGGCCTATGCTCCGGCCGTCGCCTACACACCACTGGAACTTTACAAGGGCGTTCAGCCCAACGGTGCGGTGGTCAAATATGCCCTCGGGTATATGAATTTCCAGGTAATCATCCATCGTGACCGGTTCCCGGATTCCGCCGGCCAGATGGTGCGTGACCAGGCCATCAAACGCATAGACGAGGCCTACGAGATTATTGCCCAGGCAGAGGCTGAAATTCCGGAAGACGTCTGGATGCAGCTGCCCCAGGAAGACACCGCTGAATACGACAAGATGCTGCGCAAGGTGCGTCTCTCGTTGCTGGAGGACGGTGTATACGATGAGCGGGCTATCAAGTTGATGAAAGCGATTCGGTGCCGGGTAGATGCCACTCGCTCTGAGTGTGCTTCCGTCGCCGGAACCTGAACCAGGGGTAAAGCAGGCCCGCAGCTGCGGGCCTGTGCCTGACTAGCGGATTTCGTCTTTGAGAGCCTTGCCGGCCTTGAAGCCTACGGTTTTGCTGGCAGGGATGCGAATGGTCTCGCCGGTTTGCGGGTTTCGTCCATCACGCGCTTCGCGGCTGCGGATGTTGAAAGTGCCAAAGCCGATCAGGGTGACATCCTCGCCACGGGAGGCGGCGGCCGATACCTGGTCGGTAAATGCGGTAATCACTTCGCTGGCCTTTTCCCGGGTCAGCCCGGTGCGGTCGGCAATGGCCGCGGCGAGTTCAGGTTTGCGCATCGGATACTCCTTTTATTGTATTTCTGCGGGTTCGGTCTGTACTGGCCGGAATCACAACGACTCTCGGTTGCTCCAATCTATAGTGGCTCGCGGCCCATTGTGCAAACCAAGGGGTGGCATAGGTGTGTGTAAATTGGCGTCATTTGCGGCATCGGTCGCATAAAAACGGGGCCTCCTGCGCCATAATGCGTGCCTGGTTACAGACTGTAACAAACCGGTTTCTCCGCCAGAGTCCGGGGCGTGCGATTGCAGCAGGGCTGCATCAGAACAAAAAACGCAAAAGGTGAAGAAGGTATGACCCATTTCTGGAATCCCTCCCGCAAGTCGCCATTTTCCACGCGTCGAGTACGTAACCTTGTGGCGGCTTTCACGGCCAGTTTGGTCCTTGGCGGCTGCAGCGCGGTGAATCACGTGATGTACAAGACTACCGGGGATGTGATGCAGGGCTTCTCCAGGGATCACACGGTGCCTTTTCTGATGGAAAGCAATGATGTGGCCATGGGGTGCGCCATGAGCGAGGCGACTGCGCCACTGCTGATGTCCTTCGGCCGCGTTACCAATGAGCCGGACCAGTTGGCGGTGATGCTCTACCTCAGTGCCGGCGGCTGCGCCGAAGAAGAGGCCAGGGAGCACGAGCTGGCCGCACTTGCCGCCCTGAATGCCATGAACGGCAATGAGGCCGAGGATGCCATGATCCGGCAGAAGCGCGCGCATAGCGTTGCTGCCCGGCGCTATTACAAGGCCTGGCAGCACCACAATGCCCATTACGGCAATCCTGCCGATGGCGAATGCCCGGATTTTGATGACGACATGGACGAGTTCATCTACATGGCGGGTCTTCTTTCCGGCCTCCAGGCGCTTAATGCCCAGATTCAGTCCACCTCGTCCATTGGCGTACCGGCGAACGTTGGCTCCATTGCCGCCCGGGCCACAAGCTGCCTCGATAATGAAAAATGGTGGGGTGCGCCCATGGCATTGCGGGCAACGGTGTGGGCGATGATTCCGGGTGCCCAGCCCGAGGGTGAGAACGCGTTTGAACGGCTGGCCATCGCCGACGATCAGGGCGAGGTTGCGGGTGTGCGTTTGCCCCACGTGTTCCACGCCATCGCGGCCCTGAACAAGGGAGACGAAGCCATGGTCCGTTCGGTGATCCGGGATCATGCCGAATCGATCGAGACTACGCCGGCCAATGAGCAGTGGCGGTTCGTGGACGCCATGGCCACCGATATGATCGTCGCGGTTTCTGACCGTCTCTGGGTTGAGAACACCGGGCACCGTACACCCATGGGGCAGCTGGGCAGCTTCTGGGATGACCAGGCGGAAGCCGTTGAAACCATGGATCTGGACGATCTGCTGTAACCACTCCCTATCCAGAGAAATCAGTTATGTCGAAGGGCGGTTTTCATCGTAGCGGGCTGGAGTGGTTTTCATCGCTGCCCGCCTGTCTGTTATTGCTTGCAGTGGTCATTTTCTCCACGAGCAGCGACATCCACAACCAGATGCTTCGGGGCGGTGAACAGCTCTGGAGTGGCTATTACAAGTTGCGGATGGATCCGGTTCAGCCCACCTGCGACCCGACTCGGGATATCGACGCGGCGGTTGCTGAAGAAATGGCGGCGGATGCCGAGACGGATGACCCGATGGCCGCGTTGCTGGGGGCCGAGGAAAAAGACCCGGCTGACGTCCGGCTTGCCATCGAACGAGCGGTTGCTGACTGCCGCGAGGCCCACCAGAATTTCGAAAATCTCAGTGAACAGCTGACACCAGGGGTGAAAGCCTATCGGGCCATCGAACTTTTTATTGCTGACCTGATCGCCTTTGGCCTGGAGTCACAGCGTTTCATCCTCGTGATCCTTGTCATGCTGTGTGCGGTCACGGCGACCCTCACTCGTCATCATATCGCCATGCGTGCCATGGAAACACGGCTGGATTACACGGTCTCCCATACTCTTCAAACCATCGCCAATGCCATGCTGTTGGGGTCGAGCGCAATCTTTCGCCAGTCCAGCCTGGGTTCAGACACGGCGGTCTCGTCCGAAGAGTTGTTGCTGCACAATTTCTGGATTATCGGTTTCGCCTGCCTCACGCTGGCCAGCCTCTACCGGCTGTTCCGGGTGCCTGATGATCTTGAGGAGGGCGGCAGCCTGAACAAGGCCTTCCTGGCCGTTCCGCTCTATACCGTGATGTGTCTGATCTCCGGCACCTATTTTGCGCTGATCGGACACGCGTCGGGGATCGGTATCTATCTCGGCAAGATGATGGAGCTGTCCGACATGTTTTTGAATGTCGGTCTGTATGTGTGGGTGGGCATGATGCTCAAGCAGACCCGCCTGGCCACCCTGGTGTTCAATGTCTTCCGGCCCTGGCGCATGCCACCGGAAATGCTGGCGGTTGTAGCGGTTCTGGTGGCGGCCGTGCCAACGGCCTACACCGGCGCTTCCGGCATTTTCGTGATCGCGGCCGGCGCAGTGATATACAGTGAGCTGCGTGCCGCCGGTGCCCGGCGGCATCTGGCCCTGGCGGCGACCGCTATGTCCGGTTCCCTGGGCGTGGTTTTGCGCCCCTGCCTGCTGGTGGTTGTCATTGCTTACCTGAACCGGGAAGTCACCACTGATGAGCTGTTTGGCTGGGGCATCTGGGTGTTCGTGCTGACCGCCACCATGTTCGCGATCGTGGCCCTCAGTGTGAACCGACAGAGTGAATTCAACCTGGCGCCCTCTGCTGAAGCCTTCCCGGCCATGACGCAGGCGCTCAAACCCCTGATTCCCTACGTTCTGGTCATCGCTGCCGTGGTGCTGTTTTACCGGCTGGCGCTGGACGTGAGCATGGATGAATTCTCGGCGCCAAGGCTGCTGCCGGTGATCATGCTGGCAATCCTTGTGTACGAGCATGTCAGCCTGAAAAACCGGTCAGGAAAAGCCTCGGGAGAGATCAATCATCAGGGCCTGGAGCGAAGTCTCCGCGGCGCCACAAACGATACGACGGCGGAAATTGGCGCGCTGCTGCTGTTGCTGGGGCTGTCGGTCAGCATCGGTGGTGTGATCGAGCGGGCCCACCTGATGGAGGCGTTCCCGCAGTCGTTCGACAGTGCCTGGTCGGCCATGCTGCTGATGGTGGTAATCCTGGTGATCCTGGGCATGATCATGGACGCATTCGGTGCCGTGATCCTGGTGACCGCCACGGTTGCCACGATTGCCTATTCCAGCGGAATTCATCCGATCCATTTCTGGATGGTGACCCTGGTGGCATTTGAACTCGGCTACCTGAGCCCGCCGGTAGCCCTGAACCATCTGCTGACCCGGCAGGTGGTTGGAGAGGCGGAAGTGCTGGCGGCGCAACAGGAAACGGGGACTTTTTATCAGCGCCATGAGCGTATCATTATGCCGCTGATTGCCATGGGGATTTCGCTGGTTCTGGTGGCCTTCATACCCCTTATCTTTTACGCCTGAGGTTGTGGTGTTGGCTCTCTGTCTAATGGCGACGCTCGATCAGTTCCCTGAGCGGTGCGGGAAGAAGGCGTCGCAACCGGTTTGAAACGGGCTGTTCGTGCCGTTGCCACAGAATGCCCAACCACACGATCGCCAGACCAATCAACGTAAGCGCAATTGGAAACAGAAGGCTGTTCTCGAAAACCTCGTAGGCAAGATAGCCAAGGTACCCGGCGACTCCCAGACCGCCGAAGACCACGAATACCCGCCGGCCCAGAATGGCCCCGGTGAAAATCATGCCAATATTCACCATGCAGTAGAGAAGCTTGCTCCATTCGCTCTCAGACTCCATCAGGGAAAGTCCGCTCCAGAAAGCCGTGACACCGAATATGTATAACCAGAACGCAAAGTCGCGGCTGCTCTGATTTCGGATATCCACCCAGAAAGCCAACAGGGCGATCAGGAGTCCGAACCACAGGGAGACCCATTTCCTGAGTTCCCAGGCAACGAACTCCTCACCGAACAGGAAGGGAGCCAGATCCATACTCATGTACCAGAGCGTCACGGCCACCGGCATGACCAGGAAGGGCAATCGGTAGCGCCACAGCATGACTGCGCCTGAGGCCAGTGTAGCCAGTTCCATGAATAACCAGCTCCAGTCGATGTAGCGGTGGTAGTCCCGGTATTCATGGCCGCCCGACCACCAGCCCATGCCGGCCTGAAACCCGAAAACCGCGAGTGGAGTAAGGACAACGACAAAAGTGGCAGTGATCCCGGCAGGAATTTTCAGGTCCAGCCGCTTCAGGAAAAACTCGGTGAGCCAAAGGCCTGCGCCGGCGTAGATCAGGGCAATCAGTAGCAGACCCCATCCACCAAGGCTTTCCCACGAGAGGGTCATGAACAGGCTCATGGCCCCGATTGCAATCAGCCCGCCGAAGTAATAAAGGATGTGGGTGAAACGGAAAGAGGGTGTTTGTTGCTGCTGTTCTGAGAGGAACGTCCAGAGTTGGTCAGCCTGTTCGTCCGTTATGATCTCTTTGCCTGCGGCTTGATCGAGAAGACTGCGCTTCAGTTCCATGAATGCTTCCCCATGAATAACCTCCTTGTTGGAACTGGTTCAGCTCACCGATTGCCCCACATCTTCGACACCGCGGCATCCGAGCCCAACGTCCCGACGACCAGGGACACGCCACCAATACCGAAGAAAACAAGCACGGGGATCAAGGCGCCTGCCTTGCCGGTGTAAACGAGCATGGCCGCTGACACCGTCGCCAGAACGAGGAACAGGACGCCCACCACATTCAGCACGGTGCGGTGCGAATCTTTGTAGCTGGGCCCAACCTTTCCGGATTCCAGTGGTTTGAGAATAAACGAAAAGAGCTGGCGTAGACGCTGTTTCATGAAGCCGTTTCCTAGAGTGTGTTGGGCTATCATACAAAAAAAGCGCCGTGCTTTCGCAGGGCGCTTTCCTTACTTGCCGTAATCGACTCAGCTCAGCTTCGGACCGGCTTCGACGATCGAATCTGCCACGTCAAACTTCTTGAAGTTCTCGACGAACTGGGCGATCAGTTCCTGGGCCTTGCCATCGTAGTAGTCCGGGCTTACCCATGTGTTGCGCGGGTTCAGCAGCTCGGTGTCCACGCCCGGAACATGTTTGGGCACGTCCAGGTTCAGGGTCGGCAGGTGTTCGGTTTCCACGTCGTCCAGGTCGCCATTCTGGATTGAGGCGATGATGGCACGGGTGGTCGGAATGCTGAATCGCTGGCCTTCACCGTAAGGACCGCCGGTCCAGCCGGTGTTGACCAGGAAGACCTTGCTGCCAAACTCGTCCATCCGCTTCATCAGAAGCTCGGCGTAAACGCCGGCCGGACGGGGGAAGAAGGGCGCACCGAAGCAGGTTGAGAAGGTGGACTTCAGCTTCGAGGAGGAACCCATCTCGGTGGAGCCAACCAGAGCGGTATAGCCACTCAGGAAGTGGTAAGCGGCGCCTTCGCGGCTCAAGATGGACACGGGCGGCAGGACGCCGGTCATGTCGCAGGTCAGGAACACGATGTGAGATGGCTCACCGGCGCGGTTCTCGATCACGCGCTTTTCAACGTGCTCAAGCGGGTAGGCGCAGCGGGAATTTTCGGTGAGGGATACGTCGGTGTAATCCGGCTCACGGGTCTCAGGGTCGATGGTCACGTTCTCGACAATGGCACCGAAACGGATGGCGTCCCAGATGATCGGTTCATTTTTCCGGGTCAGGTCGATGCACTTCGCGTAGCAACCGCCTTCGATGTTGAATACGGTGCCCGGGCCCCAACCGTGCTCGTCGTCACCGATGAGGAAGCGGTGCGGATCGGCGGATAGGGTAGTCTTGCCAGTGCCGGACAGACCGAAGAACAGGCAGGTTTCGCCGTCTTCACCGACGTTGGCCGAGCAGTGCATGGGCAGAACGTCTTTCTCCGGCAGCAGGAAATTCTGCACGGAGAACATGGCCTTTTTCATCTCGCCGGCGTAGTGCATGCCAGCCAGCAGAACCTTGCGCTTGGCAAAGTTGATCATCACGCAGCCGTTGCTGTTGGTGCCATCGCGCTCGGGATCGCACTCGAAGTTGGCGGCGTTCAGGATCTGCCATTCCTGCTTGTCGGCCGGGTTATAGCTGTCCGGACGGATAAACAGGTTGCGGCCGAACAGATTCTGCCAGGCGGTCTCGGTCGTCATTTTGACCGGCAGGTAGTGTTCCGGGTCGGAACCAACATGAACGTGAGACACGAACTGGTCTTTCTCGGCGATGTAGGCTTCAACACGATCCCAGAGGGCGTCGAATTTTTCAGCGTCGAAAGGACGGTTGATCGGACCCCAGTGGATATCGTCCGAGGTGCTGGGCTCCTCGACAATATAACGGTCCTTGGGAGACCGGCCCGTGCGCTCACCGGTTTTTACGACCAGGGAACCGTTGGATGCCAGCTGGCCTTCTTCACGCGCCAGTGCCACCTCAACCAGTCGTGCTGTACTCAGATCACTATAAGTGTTGCTCACTTCGACCTCGCCCTCGGGATGTCTTAGTGATTGCTCAGGCCGCTTCCTAAAATTGACGGAAATCTGAGCAATCGGGTCAATTCAGGCGCGCTATTATGCCAGAGACGCCGGTAAAAAACGACTGCCCGGGAAGCCTTGCTATCAGCGGGTTCCCGGCTAATCGAACGTGTTTCTAGTGTAGCGTATGACCGGTGAAAAGATGATCAATATCATTTCTATCGAAGCGATAGTGAGCATGACAGAACTGGCAGTCCATTTCGATAGAGCCCTCTTCCTCGAGGATGCTGTAACACTCCTCGCGGCCGATGGCTTCCAGGGCGCCGAGGGTACGCTCCCGTGAGCAGCTGCACTGGAAGGCGACCGGTTCGGAGTCAAACAGGCGTACGGTCTCCTCATGGAACAGGCGGTGAAGCAGGGTTTCGCTGTCCAGCTCCAGTAATTCGGAGGCTTCCACGGTTCGGGCCAGATGGTTTACCCGGTCCCAGAGGTCTTCATCCTCCTCTGTGGCGCCCGGCAGGCGCTGTAGCATCAAGCCGGCGGCGCCGTTTTCGTCGGCAAACAGGAACAGGCTGGTGGGAATCTGCTCCGAGCGATCAAAGTATTCCTCAAGGCAGCCGGCGAGTGTCTCCTGATCCCGGGGTACAACGCCCTGATAACGGTTGCCGCGGTTGGGCGTGATGGTAATAGCCATCCGACCCTCGCCGAGCAGATCGTGGAAGCTGTCTTCGCTGACCGCATGCTCATCAAAGCGGGCCAGGCCGCGGATGTGTCTGTCGTGGCTGCACTCGGCCATTAATGTGCGCAGAGGCCCTTCCCCCTGGGCCTGTACCGACAATGTACCCTCAAACTTCAGGGTGCTGCTCATCAGGATGCTCGCCACCAGTGCTTCTCCGAGGAGTTCCCGGACCGTGTCCGGGTAGGGCGCCTGGCTGCCGATTTCCTGATAGCTGTCCGCTAGCTGAACCCAGGCTCCCCGCACCTGGCTGTGTTCAAAGATAAAGCGCTGGAACTGGTCGCGGGCTGCCATGTTGTGTCTCCTGAATGCTGAATGCCGGTCGTTGCACGTTTGACTGAGGGCGGGGATGTAATAAAGGGTTCAGAGGCCGTTCTGTTCGCGAAAGCGCTGAATGTCCCTTCGGTCTTTCTTTGAGGGGCGTCTGGCCGGAGGAAGCTGCGCTGCCTGCATGGTTTTACGCTGCCAGGCCATTTCCTCGCGTTTCTTAACGCTGTCTTCGGTTTCGTGGTAGAGCTTCTGGGCTTCGGGTGCACCACGGCGCCGGTCGCTGATGTCATCAACAATAATGATTTTTTCCTGCCAGCCCAGGCGCAACGTCAGCTTTGCGCCGGCTTCCACCAGCCTGCCGGGTTTGCATCTCTGGCTGTTGTAGTGGACCTTGCCACCCTCGATCGCTTCCTTGGCCAGGGAGCGGGTCTTGTAGAATCGGGCGGCCCAGAGCCATTTATCGAGTCTTACACGTTGGTCGTCAGCGGTTGATGCCGTCATGTCTCCTCACCTGATGGGCTTGTAGCCCAATTATAACCCTGTCATCGGCCGGATGGCAGGGGCGACCGCTGGCGAAGCGCGGGGAGAATTTCATCGAAGTGATGAATACAGGGTATTTCCGGGTGCTGCTCCCGGGCTTCTTGCTGGCTGTCCGGCGCCAATACGGCCAGACATTGGGCAATGCCGGCCGCCAACGCACTTTCCAGCACCGGAAAACTGTCGTCGACCATCAGGGTGCTTTCGGCCTGGTAAGGCGTTACTCGCTGGAGGTCCTGCCAGAACGAGGGATCTTCCTTGGGCTTGCCCAACTGGTGGCTGGAAACAATGGCATCCACCCGTGTATCAAGGCCGGTTCGTTTCAGCTTCAGGGCCAGGGGGTCGGGGTGACAGTTGGTGACAATCACCGAGTGAAGCCCGGCTTGTCGGAGGGCATCGAGAAAATCCGTGACGTGGGGGCGGTAACCGATCCGGTCACCTACCTCTGCTTTCAGCCCCGTGATGTCGAGGGACAGCCGCTCGCTCCAGTAATCGGTGCAATACCAGTTCAGTGAGCCGCGCTCGGCCATGATCATCGGAATCAGGCGGTCTTTCGCTTCCTGGGGGTGGAGGTCGTAGTGCTCGGCGTACCTTGCCGGCAGATGCTCGAGCCAGAAGTGGTTATCGAAATGCAGATCCAGCAGTGTCCCGTCCATATCCAGGAACACCGTGTTAAGCGAGGACCAGTCAACCATAGAGAGAAACAGCCTAAAGAATTTTCTTCAGGCTGCCGGAGTTCGCTCGTCGGGGCAAGCCGTGATAGTACGGAGGCGCGCCCGATGGAGCCGGATCAGTTGCTGGTCTGGACCGTCTCGGGTTTCTTGCCGGTACGGGTGCAGCCCAGGCAGCGCACGAAGGTCGCCTTGGCCGGGCCCATTACCAGAACTTCCCCTGCTTCATCAGCGTTTCCGCCCAGCAGGGAGAAGGGCAGGGAGACCAGGTAGACAGCGCTGCCCACGATGGTGGTAGCCAGCAAGGCCGGGCGAACAAAAATCGCATCACCGGTCATTGCCAGTGCCGACGGGGTTTCGTCCACGGCCTGAGCGTGCCCGAGGGATGAGAATGCCAACAGGCAGGCCGCCACAGTGGCTACCAGGGTGCGGGAAATCTTGCGGGTCATCTTACTGTCTCCTGAGCTTTAGTGGCCCTGAAAGGGTAGTGCTTTAAAAAAAAGCAAACCCGGATCGTATCAACCGGATACCATCCTATTGTAAACCGTGGGCGTTAATCCTCTGTTAACTATGAATCATATTTGCGCATTTTCAAACGATTTTTCGTTGCAGAATGTGCGATCTGGTAAGCGTTCAGCGCTGGCAACGGGGACAGTAAACCGTTGAGCGATTGTTCATCCGGATTTCCTTCAGTGGTGCCCCGCATTCCTTGCAGGGCTGGCCGCCCCGGCCGTACACCAGCAGGGACTGGGCAAAATAGCCGGGCTTGCCATCGCTGTTCACGAAGTCCCGAAGGGTGGTTCCGCCCATCAGAATGGCGGCGCTGAGCGTTTCCCGGATGGCTTCGGCCAGCCTGTGATAGCGGTCGAGGCTGATTCTCCCGGCCTTGCGCCGGGGATGAATGCCCGATTTGAACAGCGCTTCATTGGCATAGATGTTACCGGCACCCACGACCACCTGATTGTCCATGATGAACGATTTCACCGGTGTGTTTTTGCCGCGGGAGAGCCGGAACAGGTGCGCGCCATTGAATTCCGGGGCCAGGGGTTCCGGACCCAGGTGGGTGATCAGCGGGTGCTCTTCGGCGGAATCAGCCCACAGCCAGCAGCCGAACCGGCGTGGGTCGTTGAATCGAAGGATGACGCCAGACTGTAATGCCACGTCGATATGATCATGGGTCAGGGGAGGGGTATTGTCAGTGATGATGCGCAGGCTGCCGGACATGCCAAGGTGAACAATCACCGTGCCCCGGTCCATGTTCAGGAACAAATACTTGGCCCGGCGGTCTACACTTTTAATCACCTGACCTTCCAGTTTCTCGCCCAGATCGGCCGGAACAGGCCAGCGCAGACTGCCGTTGCGGACTGTCACTCGGGTTATTGTCTCGCCTTCGCAGTGGGGTGCTATACCCCGTCGGGTCGTTTCTACTTCGGGCAGTTCAGGCACGGGCGGGAATCTCCGGTGGAAAACGACTAAGTGTAATCAGTAACAATTTTGCATCCAAATACTGTTGTTGTGGCTTACAGCTGTACGCTAAAGTGTGAAGGTTGGCCTCGCGCCAAAGATATTGATTTTGAGGATTTGCTATGTGGTTTAATGGTCTTCTTGACCTGTCGGTGATGCAGCTCATTCTGGTCACCCTCGGAATGACACACGTCACGATTGTCAGTGTAACGCTCTACCTGCATCGCCATTCGGCGCATAACTCTCTGGACCTGCATCCGGCCCTGAAACACTTCTTCCGGTTCTGGCTCTGGTTAACCACTGCGCAGAACACCAAGGAATGGACCGCCATCCATCGTAAACACCACGCCAAGTGCGAAACCGAGGAAGATCCCCACAGCCCGGTCGTCTTGGGTATTCGCAAGGTGCTGTTCCAGGGCGCCGAGCTCTATGCCGAGTCGGCGACGCCCGAAACCCTCGAGCGCTATGGTCAGCGCACCCCGGAAGACTGGGTGGAGCGCAATGTTTACAGCCGCTACAAGATGCTCGGCATCGCGTTGATGGCGGTAATCAACCTGGCCCTGTTTGGCGTTCACGGTATCTGGATCTGGGCGGTGCAGATGATGTGGATTCCAGTCTGGGCTGCCGGAGTGGTCAACGGTATCGGCCACTGGATGGGTTACCGGAACTACGAATGTGCCGATAACGCCCGCAATATCAGCCCACTGGGTTTTCTGATTGGCGGTGAAGAGTTGCACAACAACCACCATACCTATCCCAACTCCTCCAAGCTGTCTCGCCGCTGGTTCGAGGTGGATATCGGCTGGGGCTACATCCGCCTGTTCCAGTTGTTCGGACTGGCCAAGCCCAAGGGTTATCGACCCATTGCCCACCATGTGCCGGGTAAACTGGAGGTGGATGTGGAAACGGTTCAGGCCATAGCCAATAACCGGTTCGATATCATGCGCCAGTACCGTAAACGTGTCATGGAGCCGGTCCTGCGCCAGCAGAAGTCGCTGATGGACGATGAGATCCGTCCCCGTTACCGGAAGCTCAAGCAACTGCTCTCCCGTGAGATCACACTGATTCAGCCGAAGGAGAAGGAAACCCTCGAGTCTGTGCTGGAGCGCAATGCGGTGCTGCGCCAGATCTATGAGAAGAGCCACGAGCTGCAGGCGCTCTGGCGTCAGCGTGGGCTCAAACCCCAGGACAAGCTGAACGCGCTGATGGAGTGGTGCCGTGAGGCGGAAGCCAGCGGTATCCGCTATCTGGAAGAGTTCGCCGAGCACCTCCGGGCCTACTCGCTGCGCCCCTCGGCCTGATGCCGGGTAGAGAATCGACGTAAACCTGCTTCGGCGGGGAATCCGGGGCCAGATGAAAGCGTTCATCTGGCCCTTTTTTATTCTGGTCTGGAAATAACCCGGAACAGGGAGTAGGTGACCTGTCCCGCACTTTTTTGCCGGTGCAGCTGCCAGGAAACGGGCACAGAAGGGGGTGGCAGCTCGCTCTCGTGTTCCATGTAAACCCAGCCGCCGGGTTTGATCCACGCCTGTTGTTCCAGCAACGGAAACAGCTTTTCGAGCCAGCCCTGGCGAAACGGCGGATCCATGAACACGATATCGAATGGCGGCCGGTTTCTCTGGGCCAGATAGCTTTCGACGTCCGAACACACCACTTCGCCGTTGTCGGATTTCAACAACCGGAGGTTGTCCCGCAGTGCTCTGGCCAGGGCTGGCGTGTGGTCCACGAGGGTGGCCTGCCCGGCACCCCGGGAAAGAGCCTCGAGCCCGAGGGCGCCGGAGCCGGCGAACAAATCGAGGCAGTCACTGCCGGCAAGGTGGAAGGCAAGCCAGTTGAACAGGGTTTCGCGGGTGCGCGCGGGGGTGGGTCGAACGCCACCGGCGTCCGGAAAGCGCAGTTTGCGGCTGCGCCAGTCGCCGCCAATGATTCGCAGCTCACCGGTGCCGCTGCCTTTGCCAGCCGGAGCCGCCTCGCGACCGGCTGGGGATCTCGTCTGGTGAGACCTGCTTGCGGATTGTCTGCGCGCCATAGCCGCCGCTCCACGGAAATATTCGGTTCAGGATATGTGCCTGCATCTTACCGGAAACGTTTACGGTCGCGATAATCGGAGCGACCCTCACTTCACCGGGACAGTCTGCTAGAATACCGGCTTTCTTTGTCCCGCCCATTCAGACTGATGGATTGATTTTTATGACGGCAGAGTGGATTTCAATCGGCCTCCTGGCCCTTCTTGTGCTCGTATTTGTCCTGGATATCGTCGGCAACCGTAGCCGGGCACCACGCCCCAAGCCGGTGCCGCAGCGCAAGCCCGAGGTTTCCAAAGGGCCGGCACCAGAGCCGGAAGAGGGCGAGATTGAAGCGCCTGCCGCCGCAGAGCCACAACCAGAGCCGGTGGCTGAGCCGGAACCGACTCCAGAGCCCGAGCCCGCGGAAGAACCGCAGAAAGCACCGGAACCGGAGCCGCAGGTCAGCGTTTTCGAGCGCATCAAAAAGGGGTTGGGCAAAACCCGGGCAAGCCTGACCGGTGGCTTGTCCGACATGTTCTCGCTTGGCAAGAAAATCGATGAGGAACTGCTGGAGGAAATCGAGACCACGCTGCTGATGGCAGACGTTGGCGTAACCGCCACTTCTGAAATCATCGATTCACTCACTGACAAGCTTGAGCGCAATCAGCTCAAAGACGGCGAGGCCCTGCGTAAGGCTCTGAGGGATGAACTGCATGGTCTGCTGAAGGATGTCACCAAGCCACTGCAGATCGACTCCGGCAAGACGCCTTATGTGATTCTCATGGTGGGCGTAAATGGGGTGGGCAAGACCACCACCATCGGCAAGCTCACCAAGAAATTCCAGAACGAAGGAAAGTCGGTCATGCTGGCCGCCGGCGATACCTTCCGTGCCGCTGCGGTTGAGCAGTTGCAGGTCTGGGGTGAGCGCAACAAGGTTCCGGTGGTGGCGCAACACACCGGCGCTGACAGTGCCTCGGTGATTTTCGATGCCATCCAGTCGGCCAAGTCCCGTGGTGTTGATGTGGTGATTGCCGATACCGCCGGCCGCCTGCAGAACAAGGACAACCTGATGCAGGAGCTGGAAAAGGTGGTCCGGGTTATGAAGAAGCTGGACGAATCCGCACCCCACGAGGTCATGCTGGTGCTGGATGCAGGCACCGGCCAGAACGCCCTGAGCCAGGCGCAGGTGTTCCAGCAGGCCGTAGGCGTCAGTGGCATTACGTTAACGAAACTGGACGGCACGGCCAAAGGCGGTATCGTGTTTGCCATCGCCCGTCAGTTGCAGTTGCCCATCCGGTTTATTGGTGTTGGTGAGCAGGTGGACGACCTGCGCAGTTTTGATGCCGAAACCTTTGTGGACGCCCTGTTTGACGAATAGCCCGGAACCCAGCCGCGCGGAAGCCGCCCATGATTGAGTTTCGCCAGGTCACCAAGCGTTACGACAGTGATCACACCGCTCTGCGACAGGTCAATTTTGGCCTGGAACGCGGCGAGCTGGCGTTCCTGACCGGTCATTCCGGCGCCGGCAAGAGTACCTTGCTGAAGCTGATCATGGTGATGGAGCGTCCCAGTGCCGGTGAAGTGGTGGTTGGGGGGCAGGTTCTCAACCGTTTGCCCCGACGCCAGATTCCCTACATTCGTCGCCACATTGGCGTGGTCTTCCAGAACCACCAACTGTTGTTTGACCGCACGGTGTTCGACAACGTCGCCATGCCACTGGAGGTCATGGGCGCCTCCCCCAGAGATACGGGTCGCCGCGTGCGCGCGGCCCTGGACAAGGTGGGTTTGCTGCAGAAGGAAAAAATGAACCCGATGCAGCTCTCTGGCGGGGAGCAGCAGCGCGTGGGTATTGCCCGGGCGGTGGTGAACAAACCCCCGGTGCTGCTGGCGGATGAGCCCACGGGTAACCTGGACCCGGCTCTGTCTGCGGACATCATGAATCTGTTCGGGCAGTTCAGCCAGGTGGGTGTGACCGTGTTGATCGCAACCCACGACATCGCCCTGATCAACGAGATGGGGCGTCGAACGCTGAAACTGGATCATGGCCGTCTGGTGGTCGGCGGCACGCCGGTTCTCGGGGGAGGTGTCCATGGCCGCTGATCCCCGTAAGAAAGCACAGCCTACCCGCGGCGCCAACCAGGCTCGCGCGCCCTGGCGTGAGCAGGCAGAAAGTTATTTCATCCATCACCGCAAGGTCGCCAGGGACAGTGCCAACCGCCTTTTGCATACACCGGTGGCGAGTCTGATGACGTGGACGGTCATGGGGGTTGCCCTGGCGTTGCCAGTGGCATTGCTGTTGCTGCTGACCAGTCTTCAGGGAGTCAGCGCAGGCTGGGAGAGCAGCGCCCGGGTGACCGCCTATATCCAGTTGGATGTGCCTCTCGAACGAGCCCGAGTGCTGGGTAATGAGATTTCCGGAGACGGCCGGGTGGCAGGTGTTGAGCTGGTGGATCGCGACCAGGCGCTTGCGGAGTTCCGCGCTTCATCGGGCCTGGAAGATGCTCTGGACTATCTCGAGGATAACCCGCTGCCACATACCCTGCTGATTACCCCGGAAGAGGGCGCCCGGTCCACTGAGGGTGTTGAGGGTTTGGTGCGGTTTATCGAGGGCATGGAAGGCATAGAGCGGGTTCAGGTAGACCTGGGCTGGTTGCAGAGGCTGAACGCCATGACGGATCTGCTTGCCCGTGCTGTATGGGCGCTGGCGATCCTGCTTGCGGCGGCGGTTGTGCTGGTGATCGGCAATACCGTACGGCTTTCAATCGAGAGCCGTCGGGACGAGATTCTGGTTGCGAAGCTGGTGGGCGGAACAGACAGCTTTGTTCGCAGGCCCTTTCTGTACACCGGCGCCTGGTTCGGGCTCGGTGGTGGGATTGTTGCCCTGATATTACTGCAATTGTCACTTTGGTGGCTCAGCGGGCCCATAGAGCGGCTGGCAGGCCTGTACAGGAGCGACTTTTCCCTGGATGGGCTGCACATTGATGGCGCCCTGGCGTTGATAATTGTTTCGATGCTGCTAGGCTGGCTAGGCGCTTGGGTGGCCGTGAAGCGTCATCTGGATGACATGGAGCCGGGTGATATTGCCGGAGGAGCATGATCCGAATAACGGGAAAACCGTATTGAAGAGACAGCTTCTATTAGAGTAGGTTGATAAATAGTAAAGCCACGGTGAATTTTCCAGATAGTTGTTTTATAACGTTTTACTGGGAATTTCGGGAACTTTCAGGGTTCTTGGCGGTCTAAAGGGTAATTGATATATTTAGGGCCGTTGGGTTCGGAGGTAGAGCATGGGTACGAGTTTACAACTGGTTGACAGACTGGTTCCGGGTCAGAATCTCGAGTCTTATATTCAGGCTGCGAGCCGCATCCCGGTGCTCACAGTTGACGAAGAGCGGGAGCTGGCTGAACGCCTCCATTACGAGGGCGATGTGGAAGCCGCCCGTCAGCTGGTTATGTCCCACCTGCGCTTTGTGATTCACATTGCCCGGAGCTATTCCGGCTATGGCCTCGCTCAGGCGGATTTGATCCAGGAAGGCAACGTTGGCCTTATGAAGGCGGTCAAGCGCTTCAATCCTGAGTACGGTGTGCGGCTGGTGTCTTTTGCGGTGCACTGGATCAAGGCAGAGATTCACGAGTTTATCCTGCGTAACTGGCGGATTGTTAAAGTGGCCACCACCAAGGCCCAGCGTAAGCTGTTCTTTAACCTTCGCAGCCAGAAGAAGAAGCTTGCGTGGCTTAGCCACGATGAGCTGAACGCAGTTGCCGAGGATCTGGGTGTCGAGCCCAGGGTTGTCCGCGAAATGGAAGGCCGGCTGGCGTCTCAGGATACCGCCTTTGACGGTCCCCAGGACGACGATGACGACAACGCCTATCAGGCGCCTGCGTACTATCTGGAAGACGCTCGCAGCAACCCGGCGACCCAGCTTGAGAACGCGGATTGGTCGGACGATTCCAATGGCCGGCTGATGCAGGCTCTGGGGCAACTGGATGAGCGCAGCCAGGATATTCTCCGGGAGCGCTGGTTGTCTGAAAGCAAGTCGACCCTGCACGAGCTGGCCGACAGGTACGGCGTCTCGGCCGAGCGCATCCGACAGCTAGAGAAGAATGCGATGAAGAAGATTCGCATACAGATGTCAGAGGTGGCCTGAGTTATTGGCTAGCCACTGAGTATCTGAGTCGTAAAAAACGCCACCACCGGTTCCGGTTGGTGGCGTTTTTGTTTGTATAATCGGCTATCTAACTTTTGTGGAAGACGCCACCCAACCACGCCCCGAACCTCTGAGTAAGGCCAGCTAACCATGACCTCGACTAAACCCCATATTGCATTTCTTGGCATCGGCCTGATGGGTACGCCCATGACCCGTAACCTCCTGAACGCGGGTTTTCCAATGACTCTGTGGAACCGCACGTCCAGCAAGTGCGAGCCGTTTGCCTCTGAGGCGGTGATCGCCGAATCCCCGGCGGAGGCCGTTGCCAATGCCGATGTGGTGATCACCATGCTGGAGAACAGCGATGTGGTGGAGCAGGTGCTGGTCGCCCAGGGCGCGATTGATGCCCTGAAGCCGGGCGCGCTGGTTATTGATATGAGTTCAATTCAACCTTCCGTGGCCCGGCGGCATGGCGAGTTGGTTGCAGAGCAGGGCGCTGGGTATGTGGATGCGCCGGTGTCCGGGGGTACTGTGGGCGCGGCTGAAGCCCGCCTGAGTATCATGGCGGGTGGCTCGGAAGCGGATGTGGATCGCGCCCGGCCGGTGTTCGAGGCGCTCGGCAAGTGCACGCGGATTGGTCCTGTTGGCGCGGGGCAACTGGCGAAGCTGGCCAATCAGGCTATTGTTGGTATCACCATTGGTGCTGTGTCCGAGGCGCTTTTGCTGGCGGCGAAAGGCGGTGCCGATCCTGCGGCTGTGCGGGAAGCGTTGCTGGGCGGGTTTGCCGGTAGCCGGATTCTGGAGCTGCACGGCCAGCGGATGATCGACCGGGAGTTTGCACCCGGCGCGCCGGCTCGGATCCAGCTAAAGGACATGCGGATGATTCTGGATGAGGCCCGTGCGGAAGGGTTGACCCTGCCCCTGGCCCAGCAGACCCATAACGAATACCTGTCGCTGGTGGCCAATGGCCACAGTGATGTCGACCACAGTGGCCTGTTGCTGGAGCTGGAGCATCTGAACGGTGCCCTGCTTGGCTCCCTTGGCCGCGGACCGAAGGAGTAAACACGCCATGCCCCGTTTTGCTGCCAATCTGTCCATGCTGTTCACGGAAGTGGACTTTCCCGAGCGCTTCGCCATGGCCCGGGCCGCGGGTTTTGAGGGCGTGGAATACCTGTTCCCCTATGCCTACCCCAAAGAGCGACTCGGCCAGATGCTGAGCGATAATCAGCTGACTCAGGTGCTGTTCAATCTGCCGCCCGGTAACTGGGACGCCGGTGAACGGGGCATCGCCTGCCTGCCGGACCGGGTTGAGGAGTTCCAGGCCGGCGTGGATCAGGCGATCGACTATGCCAAAGCCCTTGGCTGCCGGCAGCTGAACTGCCTTGCGGGGCTGAAGCCGGCGAACGTTTCCGATGACATTGCCTGGCAGACGTTGGTGAGTAATGTCGCCTGGGCAGCGGGCAGGCTGGCTGACGAGGGTATCACCCTGTGCCTGGAAGCCATTAACTCGCGCGTGGATATGCCAGGCTTCGTACTGGATACCTCCGGCAAGGTGCTCGCACTGATCGAGGAAATCGACGCGGACAACGTGCGCCTGCAGTACGACCTTTACCATATGCAAATCATGGAAGGGGATCTGGTGCGCTCCATGGAGTGTCTTTTGCCCTGGATCGGCCACATTCAGTTTGCGGACAACCCGGGGCGACATGAACCCGGCACGGGGGAGATTAACTTTTCGAATGTTTTTGCGGCCATCGATGCCATGGGATATGACGGCTGGGTAAGCGCGGAATACCGGCCTACCGGGGCAACCGGTGACAGTCTAGGCTGGTTTCCGGGGAAAGCCTGACCGTCGCCATTGGCGACACCCTCTTACAAGATCGTAACTGGCCGGGTTGCCAACTTCTTCGTACCCTTGTCGTTACTGTAATCCGCTATCGGGAGGAGAGCCGGTGAAAGCGCTGGTAATCGAAGACGATCAGGACGTTGCAAATTATCTTGTCAAAGGGCTGAAGGAATCCGACTTCGTGGTCGACCATGCAGCCGATGGCAAGGAAGGCATGATGATGGCGGCCAGCGAGGATTACGACATCATGATTGTAGATCGCATGCTGCCGGGAATGGACGGTCTGTCCATTATCAAAACCGTGCGTGCGACCGGAAACCAGGTGCCGGTTCTGATTCTCAGCGCCCTGGGTGATGTGGACGACCGCGTGGAAGGTTTGCGTGGCGGCGGCGATGACTACCTCACCAAGCCGTTTTCATTCACCGAATTGTTGGCCCGTATCGAATCCCTGGTGCGCAGAAATCGGCAGTCGGCGGAAACCGAGACCGTACTGCGGGTCGCCGATCTCGAAATGGATCTGCTTGCACGCACGGTAAAGCGGGCCGGCCAGAATATTGATGTCCAGCCGCGGGAGTTCCGTCTGCTGGAGTACCTGATGCGTAATGCCGGCCAGGTGGTCACCCGGACCATGTTGCTGGAGAAAGTCTGGGATTACCATTTCGATCCCCAGACCAACGTTATCGACGTACACATCAGCCGGCTGCGAGCCAAGATCGATAAGGAATTCGATACACCCTTACTGCAGACCATCCGGGGTGCAGGGTACATGTTACGTGAAACTGCTTAGCCAGCTCAGGACCTCGTCCTTCCAGCTAGCCCTGCTGTACATGGTGGTGTTCGCCACCTCGGTATTTCTGTTACTGGCCTTTATCTACTGGCGTACGGCGGGCTTCATGACCGCCCAGACCGACGAAACCATTGAAGCGGAAATCGCCGGTCTGGCGGAGCAGTATCGTGGCCGTGGCGTAAATGGCCTCATCACCATCATCCGTGAACGTGTTGCCCGCGACCCCAACGCCAAATCCATCTATCTGCTGACCACCGACGACTTTCTGAAGCTGGCCGGCAACATAGAGACCTGGCCGGAAGGCAGCCGTTCAGAGAGCGGCTGGATCAACTTCACCCTGAACGAATCCGTCGGCTGGACCGGGCCCGAACGCCTCGCCCGTGCCCGGATCTTTGAGGTTCAGGGTGGCTTGCGCCTGCTGGTCGGGCGGGATGTCGACGAACTCACTAACCTCAAGCGGGTAATTGAAACCGCCATCAACTGGGGTATGGGGATCACCCTTGCCCTTGCGCTGCTTGGTGGCTTCCTGATGAGCCGCAGTACGACCCGGCGTATCGAGGTTATCAACAACACCTCACGTCGGATTATGAACGGCCACCTTTCCCTGCGGATACCAACCCGTGGCACCGACGATGATTTCGACCAGCTGGCGGAAAACCTGAATCAGATGCTGGACCGGATTGTGTATCTGATGGAGGGCATCCGGCACGTTTCCGACAGTATTGCCCACGATTTGCGTACGCCCCTGACCCGACTCCGCAACCAGCTTGAAAACACGCTGATGTCGGTGGATAACGACGAGGCGAGGGAGCAGGCCGGCCGCGCCGTGGCGGAGGCCGATCAGCTGCTGGCCACCTTCAACGCGTTGTTGCGCATCGCCCGGCTGGAAACCCGGGGTAATACCGCCGACATGAAACCTGTGCCGCTGGATGAGTTGGTCACCGATGCCTGTGAGCTCTATGAGGCCCTGGCTGAGGACAAGGACCAGTCGTTCGAGCAGGGCCTGGAAAGCGGAGTAATGATCGAGGGCGACCGCGACCTGCTGTTTCAGATGGTCAGCAACCTGATTGATAACGCTATCAAATATACGCCGGAGCATGGCGTTATAGGCGTATCTGTTCGGCGCGAGGGTGCCGATGCGGTGTTTGAAGTTCGGGATAGTGGAATCGGTATTCCCGATGCCGAGAAAGATCAGGTCTTCCAGCGGTTTTACCGGGTAGGCAAGAGCCGTTCGCTACCGGGGAATGGTTTGGGTCTGAGCCTGGTGAGCGCTGTTGCTGAGATTCACCAGGGCCGGATTGTCCTCAGTGATACGCATCCCGGGGAGGAATCGCCGGGGCTTACCGTGGCGGTGAAGATTCCCGCCTACACTGAAGCCCGCAAACGCATTCGCGCGGCCCAGGCCGAGCAGCCGACGGATTCAGCGGCCGGGGAAACCCGAACCGCCTCTTGATCCGCCGGCGTAAATACTTACTGACTGGCGCGGAAACGGTTGATGCGTGACATCACGGGGCCAATCAGCGCGTCCCTTCGGGACTCAATCTCGTGGGTAATCTTTTCCACCTGGGAGCGGCGACGGTTTACCCGCACCTGAATGCTGTCCCACTCACCTTCCAGATGCCTCTGCTCGGCCGCGAGAAAAGCCGCAATGTTGTGCCGATTGACCTTGCCAGTAATTCCGTACTGGTCGAGCCGGTAACCAATAGCATCCACGCCATTAAGTGCCATGTTCAGCAGCTTCTGTGTATTCATGTTGTTTTCTCCGAGAATGGAAACGTTCGAAAAGAATATAAGCGCTACGCTATGCTCCGAACCTAGAGTCTGCAACCTAATTCCCGGGGCCGGCGTTCGTAGTTTCCCTGACCAAAACGTAATTCCTCGGCCACGCCGGTGTAATCCATGCTGTGCATAATTGAAACTGTAGCTTTGGAAGCCTGCAGATTTGTTGCTTGCTTCTCCCTCCAGCACAGCGCTAGCCTTACCCCGTTTTTACGGGGTTTTTTTATGCCCTTCCAATTTATGATTCCCAACTGGCAGAGGACGTTGCGAGACCAATGACCCAGGTTCCCGGTAATGGCGGCCCACGCCCCAGATACATCACTCCGGAAGGCGAGCGGGCCTTGCGTGATGAACTGCAGTATCTCTGGAAGGTAAAGCGCCCGGAAGTGACTCAGGCCGTGCGGGAAGCTGCCGCTCTTGGTGATCGATCCGAGAACGCCGAGTACATCTACGGCAAGAAGCAGCTGCGGGAAATCGACCGTCGGGTGCGCTTTCTGGGCAAGCGCCTGGAAGAGCTGACCGTTGTGGACCGATTGCCGGATGACCGGGACAAGGTGTTTTTTGGTGCCTGGGTAACGGTGGAAGACGAAGAGGGTGACGAACAGACCTATCGCCTGGTCGGCGCCGACGAGTTTGATTTGAACAAAGGCTATCTCAGCATCAACTCACCGCTCGCCCGGGCCCTGATCGGCAAACGCCTTGACGACGAAGTGAGCGTTCGCACCCCGGAAGGTTGGAAGTCGGTCTTTGTCGTAGGAATTCGCTACGAGGCGCCATCCGACGACAAGTGAATGATGTCACAAAATTGGCGAGTGCCCGGGCAGGTTGTGTGATTTGTAGATAAACTGATCAAAATTTGTCACAACTGGTCGCAGACAGGATCGTCTGCCGGGGTAAATGCCATGGGTATGCGTGGAGAAGCGGGGAACGTTCAGAGCAGGGTAATCACGGTGCTTGTCTTGGCTGCGGCATTTTCTGCCGGTACGGCCCTTGCGCAGAGCGACGCGCAGGACAGTGCTTTCCAGTACGAAGAACGCTCAACCATCCACACCATCCAGCTGAATTCCATGGAGGAAGAGACGCTGGCCAATACCGTTATCGAGGGTGGCCTTGCGGCACCGGCTGCGGGTGTACCGCTCAAACCCCGGGTTGAAGACGACTTCTACCTGGATCCCCTCGGGCTTCGACCCGGAGATAGCCGCACGGACCTCGGCCGATCACAGATTCCGGTGGAGTTCCGGTTCAGCAATCCGAAATCCATTCCCGGACAGACCCACAGCAACAACTACGTGATCCGCCCACCCGAGAACCGCACTTACGATGCGCTTAACATCAATATGAATGAGCGTTGAGACAGGCTATCAGGCTGCGGCGCAGCCGTTGTCTCCGGCGGGCGTCTTACCAAGTACATCTTCATAGAAAAATGCCAGGGCCTGGCTAGCCTGATTGAAACGCGCCCGGGATACCCGCATGCGATCGTTCAGGTATTCCAGAAACAGCCGGCGGTCTTCGTTGGCCAGCGCATCCGGATCTTTCATGTCGCTAAACAGCACGAACCGGGTGATCCAGTGCAGGTAGGTTTGCTCAGAGCGTTGATTGAGCTTTTGTTCGTGGATGGCGTCCTTGACCCGTGCCACCAAGCCTGGCTGGGACTGTTCCAGCGCTTCCGTGATGTCCATAAATAACTCTTCCTGGTGAATTGGTATTGTTATTTTGCGCGCATCTTATGACAGCTCATTTACGAGCGCAAAGCTTTATTCAGGAAGATTGACTCTGGTCATTTTTCGACCAGAGTCTGGGCTGGAACACCAGTTATTTCAGGGCTTCAAGCTTGTCGATGTACTTCTGCATGGCCTCATCGCTGGACATGCCCTTGGCCTTTTCCCAGGCATCAAACTTGGCGCGGCCGACAAAATCCATCATGCCCGGGCGCTTGCCGGATACATCGCCCTCGGTGGCCTGCTTATAGAGCGCGTAGAACTCCAGTTTCATCTCGTTGGACGGTTTGAAGTCGCCCTCGGCAGTCTGGATGTAATTCACGGCTTCGTCGAAGCGGGTTTTCAGGTCACTCATGTTGATCTCCTTATGGTTTCGTGTTGATCCTGCTCGTTGGGCGAGTATAGCCACAGCCAACAATGCCGTCATTGACTGAAGTTTCTTATGAGTGATGACAGATCGGAGATCCCGCGTATTCTGGCAAAAGCTTGCCCGGCCGCACATTCGCGAAGAAAGCTGGCCAGTTTTTGCTTGAGAATGGCAAGTGATCTGTGTAGAGTTTTGGTCGTTGCGCGCCAGGAGGGTGCGTACAAGGGATTGAACAATTGCAAATGATTTGCACAGGGAGCAAGCGCATGTCTTCAAAAGACGGTTCCGTCGCGCCTAAAGAGCGCATCAATATCAAGTACGTCCCCGCCACCGGAGATCAGCAGGCAGAAACCGAGTTGCCGCTGAAGATGTTCGTGGTTGGTGATTTCAAGGGACACGCAGAAGAAACCCCCATCGAAGACCGCAAGGCCATTTCCGTCGACAAGAACAACTTCCGTTCGGTCATGAAGGAAGCCGGCCTGACCCTTTCCACCACCGTGACCAACAAGCTGGATGAGGAAGCCGACGAACTGCCGGTAAACCTGGAATTCCAGACCCTTGATGACTTCTCTCCCGACAGCGTTGCCCGTCAGGTTCCGGAGCTGAACAAGCTGATTGAACTGCGGGAAGCCCTGGTGGCCCTGAAAGGCCCATTGGGTAACGTACCGTCGTTCCGTTCCAAGCTTCAGGAACTGCTGGACAACGACGACGCCCGGGACAAGCTGCTGGCCGAACTGGAATTGGCCACAGACAGCAACGAGTAAGGGAACACCCGCTCATAACTTCCGACTGAATTCAAAACGTACTAAAAGGATGTGGTATGTCTGATACTGCTGTGCAGCAATCTGCTGCCTCCGAATCCGTCACTGAAGGCTCTCTCCTCGACCAGGTCATGGCCAACAGCCGCATGGCGCCGGCGGATGAGGGTTACGATGTCGCTCGCAAGGGCGTGGCAACATTTATAGCCAATCTGCTGAAAAGCGATGAAAAAGGTCAGCCGGTGAATAAGGCCCTGGTGGACCAGATGGTGGTGGAGCTGGATCGAAAGATCAGCGCCCAGATGGATGAAATCCTGCACGCGCCCAAGCTGCAGGAGCTGGAATCTTCCTGGCGCGGCCTGAAGCTCATGGTGGACCGCACCGATTTCCGTGAGAACATCAAGGTGGATATCCTCCACGCCACCAAGACCGAGCTGCTGGAAGACTTCGAGTTCGCGCCGGACGTTACCCAGACCGGTTTCTACAAGCACATCTATTCCACGGAATATGGCCAGTTCGGTGGTGAACCGGTCGGCGCGGTTGTTGGCAACTACGCCTTTACCCCGTCCACACCCGACATGAAGTTGCTGCAGTACGTATCGTCCGTCGGAGCGATGGCCCATGCTCCGTTTCTGTCCTCGGTGGCACCGTCGTTCTTTGGCGTCGACAGCTACCAGGAACTACCTGCCATCAAGGAACTGAAGGCCGTTTTCGAAGGCCCGAAATACGCCAAGTGGCGCTCCCTGCGGGAATCCGAAGATGCCCGCTACCTGGGCCTGACTTCGCCGCGCTTCCTGCTGCGGGTGCCTTACGACCCCACCGAAAACCCGGTGCGCAGCTTCAACTACAAAGAAGATGTGTCGGGTGACCATGAGCACTACCTGTGGGGCAATACCGCCTACCTGCTGGCCACCCGCCTGACGGAAAGCTTCGCCAAGTACCGCTGGTGCCCGAACATCATCGGTCCCCAAAGCGGTGGTGCAGTCGAGGACCTGCCAGTGCACCTGTTCGAATCCTTTGGTCAACTGGAAGCCAAGATCCCGACCGAAGTGCTGATCACCGATCGTCGTGAATACGAAATGGCCGACGAAGGCTTCATTGCCCTGACCATGCGTAAAGGCAGCGATAACGCTGCGTTTTTCTCCGCCAACTCGGTGCAGAAACCCAAGCAGTTCCCTAACACCAAGGAAGGGAAGGAAGCGGAAACCAACTACAAACTGGGTACCCAGCTGCCCTACATGATGATCGTGAACCGCCTGGCCCACTACATCAAGGTCCTGCAGCGGGAGCAGATCGGCTCCTGGAAGGAACGTCAGGATCTGGAGCGGGAGCTGAACACCTGGATACGTCAGTACGTGGCCGACCAGGAAAACCCGCCCGCCGAAGTCCGCAGCCGTCGCCCCCTGCGCGCGGCACAGGTCACCGTTTCTGACGTGGAAGGTGATCCGGGCTGGTACCAGGTGTCCCTGGCGGTTCGGCCCCACTTCAAGTACATGGGTGCTAACTTCGAACTGTCACTGGTTGGCCGGCTGGACAAGGATTAATCCGTGTTCCAGCACCCGGCCAGCGACGGATCGCAGGCCAGCAGCGGCAGCCTGTTCGAGAGACTCGAGCAGGCTGCTGAACCGGCTGGCCAGAGTACGGGAGACGTGACCCGCGTTGTTGAATCGATCAAGCGCCACCTGGTTCGGCTGCTGAATGCCCACCCGGGCAACAGTGCCAGCGTACCGGATCTGGGCCTGCTGGACTTCAACGACGCCACGCTCGGCACCCACGATCTGAGCGTCCAGATTCGTGGCGCGATCCGGCAGTGCATCGAGAAGTTCGAGCCCAGGGTGAAGCGGGTGGATGTCGTTAATTTGCCCCAGGGCCCTGATCCGTTACAGCTGCGGTTTCAGGTGACGGTCTATCTGAACGTCGGTTCGAAAGACGACAAAACAACCATAGATTTGGTATTGGATGACAAACGTTACTACCAGGTGGTGTAACGAAACGGATAAGCAAACACCAAGGATGGCAGGAGACGGTGGGGATGCTTTTCTGCAGGGAAAAAAATGTCTGAGCGTAGCGACTTGTTTTTTCCCGGAAGAAAAGTGTACCGACCGTCTCATACTCCCAAGGATGCGGTAGCAGTATGAGGTTAAATCGGTTCTACAGAGACGAGTTAAGTTTTCTCAGGCTTCAGGGCCGGGAATTCGCAGATGCCCATCCACAGCTGACGCGGTTCCTCTCAGAGCAGAGTACCGATCCGGATGTGGAGCGGCTGCTGGAAGGCTTCGCTTTCCTGACCGGCAAACTGCGGGAAAAGGTTGAGGACGAGTTTCCGGAGATCACGCACTCGCTGCTGAACATGTTGTGGCCGAATTATCTGCGGCCGGTACCCAGTTGCACGATCATGCGCTTCGATCCGCAGTTGCATGCAATCAGTGAACGCCAGAGAGTAGAGCGTCATACCGAGATCAAGAGCCGTCCCCTGGGCGATGCGAATCGCCAGACCCAGTGTCGGTTCCGCACTTGCCGGGCGGTGGATGTATTTCCTGTGAGCGTTGCCGCGGCCCATGCAGAGCACTCACGGGAAGTGTCCTCAGTGACCGTGGACCTGGCACTGCACACCGATCAGCCCCTGTCGTCACTGGGCATGGACAGCCTGCGCTTTTATCTGGGCGGCGAGAGCCATGTCGCCGAAACCCTTTTTCTCTGGTTGAACCACTATCTGAAACGCATCGATCTGGTGGTGGGCGACGCTGTTTACCGCCTGCCTGCCTCGCTTTTGCGGCCGGTCGGTTTTGGCAACGAAGAGGCCCTGTTGCCGTATCCCAAGAACGCCTACCCCGGTTACCGCATTCTGCAGGAGTATCTCAGTTTCCCGGAGGCCTTCCGTTTTGTGGATATTCTCGGACTCGGGCGTCGGCTGCCAGCGCTGCAGGCCGACGAAATCAGCCTGCGTTTCCATTTCAGCCGGATATTGCCACCGGATGCAAAAGTGCGGGAGGACAATTTCCAGCTCTATTGTACCCCGGCGGTGAACCTGTTTACCCACGAAGGTGAGCCGGTGGACCTGAACGGTCGCCAGACCGAATACCGGATTTCGCCTTCCAGCCGCTCGCCGGATCACTACGAGGTGTTCAGCATTGAGCAGGTGGAAGGCTGGCTGGAGGGACGGTCCGGGCGCGGTGAGCCCCGCATCTACACGCCCTTTGAGAGTTTCCAGCATGAGGTGGAGCGGGATCGAGGACGGACCGCCCTGTACTATCGGGTCCGGGCCCGGGATAGCGTGCGCGGGGACGGCTTTGATCATTATATGTCGTTTGTCCGGGGCGACGAGTCGGAGTGCCTGAGCCGGCAGGAAGCGGTTTCCCTGACCCTCACCTGCACCAACCGCCACTTGCCCAGCCAACTGGCGGTAGGCGAAATCTGCATGGCGACCGAGAGCACGCCGGCGTTTGCCGCCTTCAGCAACATTACCCGGCCCACGGCGACCCTGCGGCCAACCCTGGATGGCAGCCTTTTGTGGACGCTGATCTCGAATCTGTCACTCAATTACCTGTCCATGCTGGACGTGGATGCTCTGCGCACGGTGCTTCGAGTTTATGATTTCCGGGCTCTGGTGGACCGTCAGGCGGAGCGGGTATCACAGAAGCGTCTTGCTGGTATTACCTGTATCGAGACGGCTCCGGTTGACCGGATGGTCAAAGGCCTGCCGGTGCGGGGGATTCGCTCGGTATTGAAACTGGAGCAGCAGGCCTTTGCATCGGAGGGTGATCTTTACCTGTTCGGCACGGTACTCAGCCAGTTCTTTGCTCTTTACGCCAGTATCAACGCATTTCACCAACTGGAAGTGGTGAACACCGATAACCAGGAACGGTACACATGGACGTTACAGCAAGGTCAGCAGCCGCTGATGTAGCCGAGCTGCAACCCGTTCTGGGCAATGCGCGGCGATACAGTTTTTTCCAGCTGGTGGACCTTATTCACCGGCACCACGGGGATGACCTGGAGCGAAACAGCGACGATCAACCCCGCCAGGAAAGGATCCGGTTTTCTGCCTCTGCGGGGCTGGGGTTTCCCGGTAGCGATGTGGTTTCGGCGCTGTCGCCGGAGCACGAGCACGCCCCGTATCAGATGGAAGTCAGCTTTCTGGGATTGCACGGCTCACAGTCGCCGTTGCCGGGCTATTACCTTGAAGACCTGGCCTGGGAAGCGGGGCAGAATCTGGGCATCCGGCGGCATTTTCTTGATTTTTTCAATCATCGCCTGGTCACGCTGTTCCACCGGGCATGGCGCAAGTATCGCTACTACGTTCGGTTTCAACCCGGTGCCTCGGACGGCTTTTCAGAGCTGATCTTTGCCCTGATAGGTCTGGGCGACAGCCGGTTGCGGGAGGCGACACCGGTGAACTGGTCCAAGATGCTGGCCTATTCCGGCCTGATGGCCGGTCGTAGCCGGTCGCCTGAGGTGGTGAGCGGCATCGTTGCCCATTGCTTCGATCTGGATGATGTCAGTATTGAACAGTGGGTCCTGCGCAAGGTGGCCATCGCCGATGATCAGCAGACCCGACTGGGCCAGGCTAACGCCTGTCTGGGCAGCGACACACTGGTGGGATCGGCCATTCGGGATCGCAGTGGTAAATTCGTGCTCCGGTTGCGAAATCTCAGCCGACAGCGCTTTGCGGATTTCCTGCCTAATGGCCAGGACCACCAACGCCTGGTCAAGCTCGTTGAGTTCACCACACGGGAGCAGCTGGCGTACGACCTGGAGCTTCAAATGCGTCCAAAAGACATCCGTCCCATGGAGCTGGGAGAAGATGTGCGGCTGGGCTGGAATTCCTTCGTGACCCCGGAAAAGGCCAGGCGCCGACCGGCGGTCCGGATCCAGATTCGCCGGTGAATCCGGCAGGGAAGATATTCATGGATGGACAACAGGCTGTGGGACTCAAACTGACAGTCACCAATCCGACTGTTGCTGGCGGCGGGGCAACCATCGACCACTGCTTCAGTGTTCGTGGCGGCTCTATCGGTACAGCAGCCAGTGATACCTGGCGGTTATCGTCCCACCGAACGGGTGCGGTTCCCGGCCACGCGGAGATCCGTTTTCTGGACGGCGGCTTCTGCCTGATTGATCGCAGTGGCCGGACCTACATCAATAGCGCAAGTCAGCCGGTGGGTCGGGGCCGTCGGGCACGACTGAATCATGGCGATACCATCAGTATTGGTCGCTATCAACTTCGTGCGGAGTTGGCCGAGGTTGTAAGTGAACCGTTGCTTGAGAGAGGTGAAGCAGATCAGGCCCGGCAACTGATTGATGTCGATGAAGGGCCGCTGATGCGGGCCGAGTACTTAACCAGCCAGACTGAGAACCCAGAGCCGCTGCAGAATTTTGGCGCGGTAGCCGGGGAGGCAGTCAGTGATGACCCATTGGCACCCTGGAACCTACAGCCGGACCAACAGAAGTCGGATGCTGACGCGCTGATGGTCAGCGAGACCTCCTGGCGCGCCGCCGAAAGGCAGGTTTCGGATGAGTACCGTGAAAACCGCGACGTAGCGATGGGCCTGCCAGTTCGCAAAGGAGAGAAAGACAGGATGTCTGAGATTTCAGAGAGCGCTGATCGCAGGGAGGTTTCCGATCAGAGCAGCAAGCACATCAGTGGTGCCCCCCTGTTGCGGGGTATGGAAGTCGGGCTGGACTTTGCCGACAGCGACGAGATGCGTCTGTTCCTGGAGGAAGTAGGGCAAACACTGAAGTCGACCGTGGAAGGCCTGTTGGCCCTGCATCAGGGAGAAGACAGCAGGCATCAGGCGCTGCGAACCCGCCTGCAACCCATCGAGGATAATCCACTGCGGTTGGGTGAGGGTTATGAGGATACGGTGCAGACCCTGTTCGCCAGCCATCGTAGCCCGGTTCACCTGTCGGCGCCGGCGGCGGTGCGGGAGAGTCTGCAGAGCCTGAATCATCACCAGCAGGCAACCCGTGAGGCCATCAGCGAGGCATTGGAGGCCATCCTGCATGCCTTTTCGCCCGAGGCCTTGCTGCGTCGTTTCCATGGTTACCGCCGGGGACTGCGCCAGAACGAGGACGAGGGACGCTGGGCATGGGATATGTACCAGCATTATTACCGAGAGTTGAAATCCAGTCGTCAGCAGGGATTCGAGCGTCTGTTCCAGGAAGTGTTCGAACAGGCTTACGACCAGAACCTGCGCCAACTACAGAGGGAGAACCCGTTGTGAAGACCTGCAAATGGAGTTTGCTGGCCGTCGTATTCGTGCTTGCCGGATGCAGCACGCCCTATAACGCCGTCACCAAAACCGCAAAAGTGCTCTGGGACCCGGATATCCCGGTGGGGTACCCGGAGGATCTGCCTAGCCGGGTAGGTCTGACCATGGTGGCCGAACCGGATGTAAACCCGAATGAATCCCTGGCACCCACGCCCATTGCGTTTCAGATCATCGAGATGCGCGACAGCTCACTATTGATGGCCGGGGATTTCGACCAGCTACTGAGTGACCTCGAGTCGTCACTGGGCCAGAACTATGTGGACCACAGCGATTACTCCCTGGTGCCAGGCCAGTTCAAGTTCATCGAACCCTTCGAGATTGGCGAGGACACCCGATTTATCGGCGTGATCGCGTTTTACGCCTACCCCAACCTGTCCCAGTGGAAGAAGGTGGTGAAGGTGGATCCAATCGGCGGCCGCTACAACCTGCTGGTGAACCTGCGGGAGCGGGAAGTTCAACTCAAGCATTCGGATGACACCTGATGGCGGTAATCAATCGAGTCGTCTGGAGTGATGGCCTGTTTATCAAGCCTCAACATTTCCAGCAACAGCAGCGATATCTGGAACATCAGATCAATGAACGGGCGCTCGCGATCTCTGATTATCTGTATGGCTTCAGCGACCTGGAGCTGAATGCGGAGTATCTGAGTTTCGGCCGGGTTGGCCTGGTTAGGGCATCCGGACTGTTCCCGGACGGAACCCGCTTCAGCCTGCCCCAGGACGATGTGATGCCTGAACCGTTGGAAATTGCCGATGCCTCGGTGGCCAATCAGGTCGTCTACCTGGCGTTGCCGTTGGGCAGTGAAAGCCTGGCTGAAGTGGAATGGCCGGACGCCCCGGTGGCCGGCCGGTTCCGTGCCGACTCCCGGGAAATCCGGGATCTGCATTCGATTGACGGCGATGCCCACGCCATTGATGTGGGTCGCGTGGCACCCCGCCTGATGCTGGAGAGGGAAGATCGCAGCGCCTATGCGGCCCTGGCTATCGGCCGGATTCTTGAAAAGCGCCCGGACGGAAGCCTGGTGATGGATCCGAACTTCCTACCCACCATGCTGAGTGTGCGAGCTGCACCCAGGCTGCAGCGATTTGTCGGTGAAATGGCGGGACTGATGCGGGAACGGGCGCGCAATATTGCCGAACGTGTCGGTGCCCCTGGGCAGGGCGGCGTTGCAGACGTGGCGGATTTCATGTTGCTGCAGATGCTGAATCGCGCCCACCCCAGGTTCATGCATCTGGCTCGCCTTCGCCAGTTGCATCCTGAAAGGCTGTTCGAAGCCCTGCTTGAACTTTGTGGTGAGCTGGTGACCTTCACCGATGAAGGGCGTTTGCCGAGGGAGTATCCGGCCTATGACCACGATCTCCCGGAGGATGCTTTTACCCCGCTCATGCAGGTTCTGCGGCAGTCCCTGAGCACAGTGCTGGAACCGAGGGCCCTGGCTATCCAGCTCCAGCAGCGCCAGTACGGCCTGACTGTGGCCCCGGTTCAGGATGCCCAGTTGGTCCGGGATGCGGAATTCATTCTGGCGGTCAAAGCCGACATGCCACTGGACGATCTGCGCAAGCAGTTCACTCAGCAGTGCAAGGTGGCCTCTGTGGAAAAAATCCGGGATCTGATCAGCCTGCAGCTGCCGGGGATTCCGCTTGCTGCATTGCCGGTTGCACCCCGGCAGTTGCCGTACCACGCCGGCTTCGTGTACTTCCGCCTGGACGACCAGAGCCAGGCCTGGCAAATGCTCGACAACGCCAGCGGCTTCGCATTCCACGTGGCCGGCAGTTTCCCGGGCATGGAAATGCAGTTCTGGGCAATCAGGAGCTAAATCATGGAAGATGCACAGGTAATGGACTTACCCAATGGCAGCAGAAATTCCGGCAGCAGTGCGTTCAGTGATCTGATTTTTGCCGACAGCCGGGGAGCAGCTGAGGGCAACAGGGAAGGCCAGGTCGACGAGCATTTTCAGCTCAGAGGGTTGGAACATAACCGCCTGATTGACGCCGCCACACCATTGCTGGGCCTGGTGATCAGGATACGCAGGTTGGCAGACTATCGCGCAGTGGAAATCCTCTACCAGCAGGTGGTGGATGATATCTCGGCCATCGACCGGGAATTGGTGGAACAGGGTTACGACCGGCCGGTTGTAGTCGCCTATCGTTACGTCCTCTGCGCCTTCATCGACGAGGCCGTGCTGGGAACCGACTGGGGCGCCCATAGCATCTGGTCACAGCACTCCCTGCTGTCCCGCTTCCACAACGAGACATGGGGTGGAGAAAAGGTCTTTGCCATTCTTGCCCGGATGGAGCAGGAGCCGGCCCGTTATCGCGACATGCTGTCGTTTATCTATCTGTGTCTCTGTCTGGGTTTCGAGGGGCGATACAAGGTGATGGAAAACGGCCGCGATGAATACGACCAGATTGTCCGTGGCCTGCACGAGCAACTGAAAGCGTTGCAGGAGGAGCAGGAACCGGCGCCTCTTGCGGATGCCCGGGCGAATGTAACGCCAACCCGGAACCGGTTGCGCAGCGGCATACCTGTCTGGGGCATTGCTGGTCTGTTTGTGGCGGCCATGGCCGGCATCTACTCCCTGTATAACATCGCACTGAACGAGCGCATCACGGACGTATTGCGCGTACTCGACCAACTACCGAAATAAGGACATCAACGTGATTCGGGTAGAACTGCCGGCGCTGATCGGGCGCCTCAACGACATGTCACGCCAGGCACTGGAAGCCTCGGCCGCTTTGTGCATCAGCCGTCAGGGCGCGGAAATCACTCCGGCCCATTTGCTGTTCAAACTGCTTGAAACGCCGTTTTCCGACGTGCGCCAGATTCTGGAGCACACCGGCCTTGAGCATCAGCAACTGCAACCGCTGGTAGGCGATAGCCTGAACGGAGAGTCGCAAAGCGCTGAGCCCTACCCATCGTTCTCTCCGCTGTTGGTGGAGCTGATGCAGGATGCCTGGCTGCTGGCTTCCACCGAACTGGGGCACACCGAATTGCGTTCCGGCGCGGTATTCCTTGCCCTGCTGATGAATGCCGATCGATACCTGATGCCCCGGGTGGCAAAGGCAATGGTGGACATCAATCGTGAGCAGCTGCGCAAGCAATTTGACCGGTTCACCGAGGGCTCCGCGGAGAGACTGGAACCAAGCGAGCAGGAACCCGGGCAACCAGTGGCCAGCGTGGATCTGGACCCGCTCAAACGCTACGCCACCGACTTCACCAGACTGGCCCGGGAGGACAAACTGGACCCCGTGGTTTGCCGTGACGCCGAGATCGACCAGATGATCGACATCCTCTGCCGCCGCCGCAAGAACAACCCGATTGTGGTGGGCGATGCCGGTGTGGGCAAAAGCGCCGTGGTGGAGGGCCTGGCTCTGCGCATCGTCAACGGCGACGTGCCTGACCGTTTGAAGAGCGTTGAGCTATGGACCCTGGACATGGGTGCCCTGCAGGCGGGCGCCTCCGTGAAGGGCGAGTTCGAGAAACGCCTCAAAGGCGTGATCGAGGCGGTCAAAGGCTCGGCTACCCCGATCATCCTGTTCATTGACGAAGCCCATACCCTGATTGGCGCAGGCAACAGCGAAGGCGGCTCTGATGCTGCCAACCTGCTCAAACCTGCCCTTGCCAGGGGCGAGCTGCGTACCATCGCAGCGACCACCTGGCGCGAATACAAGAAATACTTCGAAAAAGACCCAGCCCTGAGCCGCCGTTTCCAGCCTGTGGCGCTGGATGAGCCCACTCCCGGGGAAGCGGTCCACATCCTCCGTGGCTTGCGCACCGTCTATGAAAAAGCCCATCAGGTACTTATCGCCGACAGCGCCCTGAAAGCCGCCGCCGAAATGTCTGCCCGTTACCTTGCCGGCCGTCAGCTACCGGACAAAGCCATCGACGTGCTGGATACCGCCTGCGCCCGCGTTAGCCTGAATCTGAGCGCGCCGCCCAGACGCCTGAGCCGCGTCCGAAGCGAGCTGTATCAGCTGGCCATGGAACAGAACCTGCTGTGCCGGGAACACACCTTGGGACAGACCGTGGATGCCGAACGGGAACGGGAACTGGAACAGCGCGTTGCCGGGATCACTGTTGAATCTGCAGCCCTGGAACAACGCTGGAGCGACCAGCGCGAACTGGTGGCACGACTGGTGGAGATCCGGGAAAAGTTGCTTACCGGCGAATCGCAGGCTGAAGCGAATACCCCTGAATTGACCGATGGGATAACAGAAGAACGCCCGGACCTGAAAAGCGAAGCCGCCGCCATCGAGCAGGAACTGACGGAACTCCAGGCCGACGAGCCGTTGGTTCACACCCGGGTTGACGCCAGACAGGTGGCCGAAGTCATTGCCGACTGGACTGGTATTCCGGTCAATCGCATGACCACCGACGAACTGGAAAAAATCACCCATTTGCCGGCGTATCTGCAGGAGCACATCAAAGGCCAGGACACCGCCATCGACTGCCTGCACCAACACCTGCTTACCGCCCGCGCCGACCTGCGCCGGCCCGGCCGCCCCATGGGCGCCTTCCTGCTGGTGGGACCCAGCGGCGTTGGCAAAACCGAAACCGTGGTACAGCTGGCTGAACTCCTCTACGGCGGTCGTCAGTTCCTTACTACCATCAACATGTCCGAATACCAGGAAAAACACACCGTCTCCCGTCTGATCGGCTCGCCCCCCGGCTATGTGGGTTTTGGTGAAGGCGGCATCCTCACCGAAGCCATCCGCCAGAAACCCTACTCCGTGGTCTTGCTCGACGAAGTCGAAAAAGCCCATCCGGAAGTCCTCAATCTGTTCTACCAGGCATTTGACAAAGGCGAACTGGCCGATGGCGAAGGCCGTCTGATCGACTGCAAGAACGTGGTCTTCTTCCTCACCTCAAACCTCGGATACCAGACCATCGTCAACCACGCCGAGTCGCCGGCCAGCCTGGACGAAGCTCTCTACCCGGAACTGGCCAGCTTCTTCAAGCCGGCCTTGCTGGCAAGAATGGAAGTGGTGCCCTACCTGCCTCTTGGCGAGGAAACCCTCAACCGAATCGTTGGCGACAAACTCCAGCGCCTGGCAGACCAGATCAAGGCCCGCTACCACACCGAGGTGGAATTGGAAGAAGGACTTATCGAGGCTATTCGAAACCGTGCGACAAGAAGTGAAAATGGCGCAAGGATGCTTGAGTCGATCATAGAGGGTGAGTTGTTGCCGCCTGTTTCACTCGCGTTGCTGGAGAAACTGGCGGCGAGGGAGCCGGTGAAAAAGGTGACACTGGCGGTCGAAGAGCATCGATTCGTAGGAACTGTTGCCTAGGGCAACTGAAGCGTAGCGTAGCCTGCGCGGTCGGCGAACACGAAAGCATAAAAATCTTAGGAAAGAGAACCATGGGACGGATGCAGATGGAACTGCACACCGGCATCGACCTGGCGGTGGCCCTGATCCAGCAGGACAACCTGCCGGACCTGCTGAGAACCGCCACGAGACAGCTGGAAAACGCCTTCGGCCTGACCCGCTGCTGGGCACTCGAACTCGACCTCAGTGGCCGAACTCTGCACTGCAGCGACCTCGCCGAACAGGGCGAATTCGACTGCGGCGACTTCAGCCACCCCTTTGCTCACGTTCTGCAGACTGGCAAAGCCCGGGAACTCACACGTGCCGCCAGCTACCGCCTGGACCACGTTGGCTTCCAGGCCTTGTTCGAGGCTAGCGACCGGCCGCGTTCCCTGTGGCTCGAGCCCCTCACCGGTAATGATGGCCGAACCCTTGGCATGCTCGTCCTGTGTCGGGACGAAGCCGACTGGGACGGCATTACCGGCCAGCCTCTGTACTGTGGTCTACGGCAACTGCTTGTTCATCAATGGATTACCCAACTTCAGAGCCGCGATCAGGTCTGGCAACGCCGCCTGCTCAAGCGGTCACTGGATCATCTGCACGACGCGGAAACCGTTCGCACCCGTTGCGAACAATTGGCCCTAACACTGGTGGGCAACTCCCAAGCCATGACCAGCCTCCGGGCCCAGATCGTCCGGGCCGCCGGCAGCCAGCTGTCCGTTTTGGTTCAGGGTGAGACCGGCTGTGGCAAGGATGTCGTCGCACGGGGTATCCATGAACTGTCCGACCGGGCCGAAGGCCCGATGGTAGTGGTCAACTGCGCCGCCATCCCCGATACCCTTCTGGAAAGCGAACTTTTCGGGCATACCAGGGGAGCGTTTTCAGGCGCCGATCAGGACAAGCAGGGGCTTCTGGCGCAGGCCAACGGCGGCACTCTGTTCCTGGATGAAATCGGTGACATGCCCATGGCGCTGCAGTCGAAACTGCTCCGGGTGTTGGAAAGTCGTCAGTTCCGCCCGTTGGGGGCCCGCGAGGAACAGCATTCGGATTTTCGGCTGGTAGCGGCCACCCACCAGCCGCTGCAGGCAGGTATCGAAGACGGCAGCTTCCGGCGGGACCTTTTTTACCGCCTGAGCCAGTTTCCGCTGCGGGTGACGCCCTTGCGGGAGCGGCCCGACGACCTCGAAGCTCTTTGCCGTCACTTTATCCGACTATATACCGAGCGTGAGGGCAGTGGACCCATGGGCATTTCCAGCCACGCCTTGCACCTGCTGGCCGGATACGACTTCCCGGGAAATGTCCGTGAGCTGCGCAACATCATTGAACTGGCCTGCCTGCAAACTCCATGCGGTGACGATATCCAGCCGGAGGTTCTGAGGATTAATGACCTGTTCGAAGAGTCCGATGGCTGGACCAGCCCACCCTGGGATGTCAGAGACAGACATCCGATCGATCTACCTGCTGTGGAAGAGATTCGGGATCTTAAAGCCGCAGCACAGGCATTTGAAGCGGCAATTATTCGCGAGCGATTGCGCCAGTATGGTGGCAACCGGGCCCAGGCGGCAGAAAGCCTCGGCCTGCCAAAACGGACCCTTGCCCATAAGTGCCTCAAGTATCAGGTGGCAGAGTCATGATTCCCCGAAGAGTGCGATTAACCGGTGGTGTTGCCGCGGCATTGGCGCTGGTTTCACTGGTCTCCAATGCCTGCGCTGACCAGCTTGAAGATGCTCGACTCTGTACCAGTGAGTCCCAGCGACTTGAACGGCTGGCCTGCTTTGACGAGGTCTTTGGTACCCCCGTGGCGGCACCCGGCGAGGAACTCTCGACCCCGGATGCCCGGCGATCCGAGCGATGGCGACAGGCCTACGCCAGCCTCGATTCAGAAAATACCGGTGCGAGCGTACTTTACCGGAATACCGGGCAAGCAGCTGGCCAACTAGTGACGGTTCCGGCTTTGGGGGCTCAACCTCCCAGACCTCTGCTGGCCCTTCAGTGCCACAACAACATTACGGAGCTCACTCTGATGCTGCCAAAGGCGATGGACGAAGAGCGGGTTCGGATTGGGTTTGGCCGGGGACAAACCGTCTGGCGGGTGCGGGACAACGGTTTCGTGCTCAGTGGCGGCCGGGGACTGCCAGCCATTCGTACCGTGAAAGCCATGATCACTGGTACGGAAGCGCGCATCGACTCGCCCAACAGCCGCATTGACGGCCTTCTGTTTGATCTCTCGGGATACCGCAGGGCAATCGAACCGCTTCGCGAGACCTGTGGCTGGTAAATGCCGGCGAAATACAGTGATTCAGGACAGCAACATGCAGATCATTGAGCAACATCCCTACGTTGAACAGGTTGTCTCACCATTGCCCGGCGATTCAGTTGTCGGCGAGGCACTCGGAGACGATGCAACGCTCGAGTTTCTGGAAAACGAGATCATGAAGGTGGGCTCTCTGGCCCATACCGATATTGATTGGAACAGGGTTGAAAGCGATGCCCTGACGATTCTCTCGGACCGCAGCAAGGACCTGAAAGTTCTCGGCTTTTTGCTGATCGCTCTGCAGCGTGGCGGCGACGGTGAACGGTTCGCCCTGTCTCTTTACCTGCTGCACCGGGTCCTGGATGAGTGGTGGGAGCAGGCCTGGCCGTATCCCGGGGACAAGGGCAAGCGGGCCCGCAAAATGATGTTCACTCAGATGCTCCAGCGCGCCAGCAAAGGCGTAGACGCCCTGGCGTTCGATGGCAGCGTTGGCGACGGTCGGGCGTTCTGCCTTGAACTCCTGGCCAGATTGATGGACCAGGCCGCTGGCCGCGAGTTACCCGAGGAGTCACTGCAGGATCTTAAACGGGCGGTTGAAAAGCTTCCCAGGGTTAACGACGCCACGGCAGCCCCCGAACCCCGTTCGCCGGCAGGATCGGTCAGCCAGGATTCGGGAACGGAAACACCAGAGCAGAAACCCGCATCGTCGAAACCTTCCCTGGGGGCACTCACCCTGGACCCGGGCGATGAGCGAGCAACCCGGCAGAGTCTTCTGAAAGTCGCGGACATGCTCACCGAAACCGGGCCGGACCAGCCTCTGGGTTATCAGATTCGCCGTTACGCCATCTGGCAGAACATCACCACGGTACCGCCGACACGGGATGGAAAGCGTACCGATCTTGCCGCCGTGAGTGCCGATCGTGTGGCCGACTATCGGGAAGCCCTGGAAAAGTCCGCCGACCTGACGTTGTGGCAGAAAATCGAGCAGAGCTTGTCCGTCAGTCCGTTCTGGCTCGACGGCCATTGGTTGAGTGCCCGGGTAGCGACAGCCCTGGGCCATCATGCTTGTGCTGAAGCCATCCGTGTGTCTGCAAAGGAGTTTGTTGAGCGGCTTACCCAGTTGCCGGAGCTCACCTTCAACGATGGCACGCCGTTCCTCTCCTGCGAGGCGGAAGAGTGGCTCTGGTCCGCGCCGGCGACCAGTGGTTCCGCCGGCAGCGCCAATGCCTGGGAGCAGGCTTATGACAAAGCTCGGGATCTGGTTTCACAAAAGGAACTGGCTGCCGGGATGCAACTTCTGGAGGACGGGCTGGCGGAAGTGAGAGAACCAAGAGACCGCTTTTACTGGCGTCTTGCCAGCGCCCGTTTAATGAAAGACGCAGGCCTTAAATCGTTGGCCGCGCAGCAGGTCCAGGATCTGCAAACGCAGGTTCGCGGGCTGGCTCTCGAGGACTGGGAGCCAGCCCTGATCAGGCAGCTTGAAAAGCTGGGCTGATCCCCGGAGCACACCAAGGAATCACAGCAGGAATGGAAACCATGTGGAGAAAAGCTTTACTCATCGGTCGCTGGCTTTTGCCATACCTCAAAAATGCAGCCCCGGTCACGCTGACACTGGGCGTTATCGCCTTGCTGGTGGCCACCTGGTGGCTGGGGCCCCGCTGGGAGCTGAGTGGTGAGTTTCCATTGGCGGCCTGGCAGATGCGGGCCCTCGTAACCCTGGGCGTTGTCCTAGTGGTCGCGATGATGTGGGGCATGGTGCTGGCGCGCCGCCTGCGCAAGATGAATGTCCAGCAGGCCGAAGTGCAGAAAGAACAGGAAGATCCGATTCTGCCGATGGAGCGCAAGCAGCAGCGCCTGCTGGATCGTCAGCTGGCGGCCCTGAAAAGCAACCTCCCCGGCCGCAAAGGCATTTACCGGCTGCCCTGGTACCTGGTGATGGGCCTGGAGGATGCTGGCAAGACCAGCCTGATTCAACGCTCCGGGCAGACCTACACGCTCACCAACGTAACCCGCAACAATCGGGTGGATCGCAATGCCTTCGGTTTTGACTGGTGGATCGGCGATGAGGGTGTCCTTATCGATCCGGATGGTGAACTGCTGAGCCAGAGTCAGGGTGAGGGTGCCGGTGCGGAGATCCAGCAGCGTCTTTGGAATCATTTCATTGCCTGGCTTGAGCGAAATCGCCCGCAACGCCCCCTCAATGGTGTGGTGCTGGCCATTGATGTGGCCAGTCTCAGCGTGGCAGACCCCGGCCAGAGGCGGGACCGTGCCATCCTGTTACGGACGCGCCTGAGAGAATTGATGGAGCAAATCGGCTCCCGCCTGCCCGTTTATGTCACTTTCACCAAGATGGACCTGCTCTACGGTTTTGGCCCGCTCGTGCGGACCCTGAGCAAGCAGGAGACGGAACAGGCCCTTGGCTTTACCTTCAGCCTCGAAGGCCAGATGGATAACGACGATTGGCTGCACCAGTTCGCGGACCGATACACCGCCATGGTTGAGCGGCTTACCGATCGCTTGCCGGATGTTCTGGCCAATACCCGGGACGCCGAGGAGCGGGCAGCAGCCTACTCTTTTACTCGCCAGCTTGCTGGCCTCAAGCCTGTTCTGGAGCATTTCCTGACCGATTTGCTGTCTGCGGATGTGTTCTCGACACCTGCGATGGTTCGCGGCACCTACTTCACCTCGGTGTTGCAGGAGGGCGTTCCGGAGGATGCCTTTGTCTCGGCAGCCGCCGCCAACTATCAGATTGCCGGGCCCATTCAGCCTGCTCAACGGACAGGGCAGTCCGCTGCCCTGTTTACCCGGGCACTGTTCTCCCAGATCATCTATCCGGAGGCGGGCCTGGCCGGTGATAACCGACGGGTGATTCAGTCCCGGCAACGGCGGCTGGCCGTGGCCGCCGTGGTGGCCATTTGTGCCGGTGCGGGTATGACCGCCGGCTGGCAGCATTTTTTTATCAAGAATGCAGAGGCCGCGACCGCCGTCGAAACCCGTGTTAAGGGGTTCATCGATCACTGGCAGCCGGTGGGCTTTGAACCGGATAACACCGGACGGAATTTGCTCGGCCCGCTGGATGAACTTCGTGAGGCGACCCTGGCCTTTGGCGATTATCGCCGGAACTGGCCGTTGTTCAGTGATATGGGCCTGTACCGTGGCCATGAGGTTGGCCCGGAAGTAGAAGAATCCTATCTGGATATGCTGGCATACCAGTATTTGCCAGCCCTGATGTTCGGTGTGATGGCCGAGATGGGCCAGGCGCCGGACAACAGCACTGAGCGTCTGGAGCACCTGCGGGTGTTGCGTATGTTGTATGACGCCAGTGGTCGTCGCGACGATATTGTTACCCGCTACATGCAGCACCACTGGCAGGAGGCGTTCCCCGGCCAGAGTGAACTGCAGCAGCGGCTACTGGGTCATCTGGACTATGCCATGGCGCATACCGATCTAGCACAGCTCACTCGCCAAGGCGATGCAGTTGCCGATATGACTCTGGCGCCGTTTCGTAGCAGCGTCGAGTGGGCACAACATGAGCTTGGTCGGATTGCTACGCCAGACCGGGTCTATAAGGATCTGGAAATTGAAGCAGAACAGGAATTTCGGGCACCTTTGGAACTGGCCAGGGCATCCGGGCCGGCATTCAGCACGGTGTTCACTCGGGTGGATGGGTATGGCGAGCCGTCCCAATCTGAGGCAGCGGTCGAGGAAGACCCATTGACTATCCCCGCGTTGCTGACCCGGGAGGGGCTTGAGAAGTGGTTCCTGCGCAAGTCCGGCTCGGTAACGGAGCTGGCCCTGGTAGACGCCTGGGTGTTGGGCCGCCGGGACAACGTCGATTTTAGCAAGGCGGATGAAGCCAGGCTGTTGGCCAGTTTGCAGACCCTTTATGCCGAGCACTACGCCGAGGCCTGGCGTTCTGCCTTGAGCCGCATCGATATTCAGCGGTTTGAGGACCTGAACCACGGCGTGCGCATTCTCGAGAGCCTGACCAGCGGCCACGAGCCCTTGGCAAGCTTGCTCGGGCATGTTCGCCATAACACGCTTCTTGTGCCTTCGGAAGAAGGGGAGAGTGCCGCAGCTCGTGAGCTTCTGGAGCAGTCACCCCATTTCCGCATGCTGCAGGATATTGAACGCCAGTTTGCGGAGCTCAACCAGTTGACTCGGGAAAATGGAGATCAGGCAACCGGGCTTGAGCAGATCATGCTGGTGGTCGGGGAACTTCACGAGTACATGCGCAACATCCAGGAAGCGCCAGACAAGGGCAAGGCTGCGTTGGCTGCTGCCCGGGCCCGCATGGGCCTGCAGGGTGCCGACCCGATCTTCACCCTGCAGCGCATGGCCGATAATCAGCCGGAGCCTCTAAACCGGCTTCTGACCCGGTTGGCCATGGAAAGCTGGCGAGTAGTTCTGGACCAGGCAGTGGCGCAGCTGGAGCGTGAGTGGTATCGCGAGGTATATCAGCCTTTCCAGCAGAATCTGGCCCGACACTACCCGTTTAATCCGGATTCAGGGCGGGATGTTGCACTGCAGGACTTCGAACGCTTCTTTTCCCCGGGCGGGATTTTGGACGCCTTCTATCAGGACAACCTGAAACTGTTCCTCGAGGATCACCCGGAACAGGTGGGCGATGCTCGACGTGCCGGCCTGGTGCGCGGAGCGGTACTGACTTCCCTGGAAAATGCCGACCGAATCCGCAGGGCCTACTTTACCCGGGGTGGTTCCCTGGATGTGGAGTTTGCCCTGGAACCGCTCAATCTCTCAGCCAACAAACGCCGCAGCGTGGTTAACGTGGACGGCCAGCTGGTGGAGTTCAGCCACGGCCCGCGCCAAAGCATTCCGCTGGTCTGGCCGAATACCCTTCGGGACTCTGTGGAGAGCCGTATTACCCTGGTGCCGGTCCAGGTTAATCGTTCGCCGCGCAGCCTCTCGGAAAGCGGCCCCTGGGCGCTGTTCCGACTGCTCGATAGCGCCGAGATTACCGGCGTGAGCAGTAGCGCGGTGGATGTGCGGTTCCGGGTCGACGACGGGGAGATGCGTTATCGCCTCCATGCGGCCAGCAATACCAACCCGTTCACACAGCAACTACTGGCGGGGTACCGCATACCCCGCAGCTTGTATTAAACTCTGCCACTCAAACAGGGCCGCCCTGATGAGAGCAGGATGTTCTTATCAGGGCTGGGCCTTCGCACAGGATGGTGCGAAAGCCCGGACTTTATTTTTCTTCAGGGACCGAAGACATGCCCCAGGCAAGCGGACTGCAATTCACCGCCACCATTGGCGAATTCTCCTCTGATCACTTTTCCGTTGTTGGCTTCGCGCTGACAGAGCGACTGTCGGAGCTGTTGCATGGACGTCTTGACCTCGCCAGCACTGACTCGTCTGTTGGCGCCTCCAGCGTTCTGGAGCAACCGATAGATCTCGTGATCTGGCGAGACGGGACCCCGCTGCGCTGTTTTACCGGCGTCGTCAGCGAATTTGCCCGCGGCGAATCCGGCCATCGGCGTACCCGCTACCAACTGGTTTTCCAACCACCGCTCTGGCGCCTGGCGCTGATGCACAACAGCCGTATTTTCCAGAACCGCGGCACGGATGAGATTGTGCGTACCCTGCTGGAGGAGCGGGGGATTGTCGATACCGTCTTCGACCTTGAACGCCGCCCCGAGGAGCGGGAATACTGCGTCCAGCATCGGGAAAGTGATCTGGCCTTTGTTGAACGTCTGGCTGCCGAAGAAGGCTGGCACTACCGCTACCAGCACGGCAGCCTCGATGGTCAGGAGCCACCGGCCCTGGTTTTTGCCGATCATCATCGCGATTCGCCACGGCTCGAAGCCGTCCCTTACAACGGCAAAGCAGGGGGCAGCACCCGAACGCCCTGTGTGTTCCGGTTCGCGTACCGGAAACGGGTGCGCCCTGCTTCGGTCGCCATGAAGGATTACACCTTCAAAAACCCGGCCTATGCCCTGATGCATGAGCAGTCTGGCGATAAGCTCGTCCACCGGGAGGATTACCAGCACTACGACTACCCCGGCCGATTCAAACAGGATGCCAGTGGTCGGCCGTTCACTGAAGCCAGGCTTGCGGCGCTGCGCAGCGATGCCAGCACAGCCTTTGGCGAGAGCAATCGCCCGGAGTTTGCACCTGGGGCCAGGGTGCCCCTGACCGACCACGACAACGAAGCCATGAATCGCGACTGGCTGCTCACGGCGATCACCCACACCGGCTCACAACCCCAGGCCGTGGAAGAAGAGGGTGGCAGCGAACCGACACGCTACGGCAACCACTTTACCGCCATCCCCGCAGACCGTAGCTGGCGGCCCGTGTGTGAGCACAAACCATTGATGGACGGACCCCAGATGGCCATGGTGACCGGCCCGGAAGGCGAAGAAATTCATTGCGACCAATACGGCCGGGTGAAAGTGCGCTTTCCCTGGGATCGCTATGCGTTAAATGATCAACACAGCAGTGCCTGGCTCCGAGTCAGCCAGGGTTGGGCCGGCGGCCAGTATGGTTTCACCGCACTGCCGAGGATCGGCCATGAAGTGATCGTTTCCTTCCTGGACGGCGACCCGGACCAGCCGATCATCACCGGCCGGACCTGGCACGCCACCAACACACCGCCGTATTCGCTGCCGGAACACAAAACCCGCACCACCCTGAAAACCAAAACCCACAAGGGCGAGGGCAGTAACGAGCTTCGGTTTGAAGACGAAGCCGGCGGAGAACAGATCTACGTTCACGCCCAGAAAGACCTAGCTCTGATCACGGAGAACAACCGCACTGAAGTCATCAGGAACGATTGCCACCTGACCGTGGGCAACGACCGCAAGGCCCACATAAAAGGCAGTGGCCACGCCACGGTGAACGGTGAAAAACGGGAGAAAAACAGCAAAGACCGCAGTTTCAACGTCACTGGTACGTTGCACCTGAAAGCCGGCACGGCCTGGCTAACCGACTCTGGCACCGAATTGCATATCAAGGCCGGCCAGAAAGCCGTTATTGAAGCCGGTGCGGAAATCACCCTCAATGCCGGTGGCAGCTTCGTGAAGATCGACCCCAGCGGTGTGGCTATGGCTGGGGCGACGATCAAACTTAATGCTGGAGGGGCCCCGGGTAAGGGGAGTGGGCAGAGGGTGCAGGTGCCGGATATGCCGGGGTTGGTGGAGAAGAATGGGGAGGCTGTTGCGCCGGTGGCCCTGCCGGAGACACAGCAAAGACCGATGGCCAAGTCCGACCAGATGCGCGCCATCAAGAATGCCGCGAATCAGGGTAAGGGAATTTGCCAGGTCTGCTCATCAGAATCACAAGGTGCGATCTGATGGGGCATCTGGCTGAACTTCCCGGTGAGGGGAAGACGTTCATTCTTATTGATGGCGCCAAAGTAAATAATCTGCCCCAAGTTATTTATCGTGAGATCGAAACACCTCATTGTGATGCGCTCTACAGGCAAACGGAGCTTGCCGACCTATTGGAAATTTCACCGTGGCTGGTTGAAACGGGAATAGATAGCTCGCTGACACTTAAATGCTTCAATGATTGGAAACATCAGGGTGTTGCCATCTTATTGCGGGCTGAATGCCACTTCGAAGAGGTCATGCACCACTTGCGTGGATTGCTTATGGCGAGGTTGGTCACGGGAGATGAGGTTGTTTTCCGGTTTTATGATCCTGAAATCGCGCGGCACCTGTTGAAGCTGGATTCATCAGGTGAAAGTGTGAGGCGATTGATGGGGCCTTGTAGCCTGTTCGCCATTCAGGATCGCCGCACTGGTGGGTGGGACTATTTTCATAATGATCAGCCCAGTAGTGAGCGGCAGGCTGAGAGGTTAAGCATTCGTGAGGAACACCAGGTTGCCATGGAAAGAGCGGCGGAACGGACGGCCCTCAGGAAACTCGAACTTCACGTTGCAAACTACTTTCCCCATTTGCTTCAGAAAACGGATACAGATGGGAAGGATTGGGGGATGGTCTCTGCTTTAGTCGATGCGGCGAAAGCGCGGGGACTCTGTAGTACCCGAGATATTGCGCTGTTTATCAATACGATTGGCTGGCTTGGACACCAGGCATTCGACGACAGTGAAGTACAGCTTCTGTGGAAAGAGAATTCCGCAGCGCCAGGCAAAGCCATAGCGCGAATTGCAGAATTCGCCGAGAAAAAGTCAACGGAGGGACTGGTTTATGGGTAGCGCTAACAGCTCAGCGTTTATACAGGGTGCTGATGACATAGACTCAGCGGCACAGATGTGCCCGCTCCAGTTCAAAACCGTTGCGTTGTATCCGGTACGTTGGGCGATCAGTCAGGAAGAGGTTGCTTTACCCTCCAACTTCCGTCCACCTTCCGTGGCGCTTGGAACTACTCATTACTGTGTTCGAAAACTGACACCTGGTTGGGTCTACATGTTCTCCGAAGTTTTCGGAGCGCTGCATGAATACCGGGTCAATGAGCAGGGCCTGATAACCGAAGTACAGTCCGGTGTGAACTCGGTACTGCTTCCAGGTGCCGACGCACAAAGGGCTTTGCCCGCCATACACCACCCTGCAGAAGGCAAGGTGCTTCTGAAATTCGTGCAGCATCGGTGGACTGTGCGTTTGCAGGAACTAGTACGAACGGACGCACAAGTTCGTGAAGAGCACATGCAGTCGTTCGACCTGAGCGGGCTTCCGGAAAATCGGGAAGACATAAATGTCAGTGAAACCGAAGCCATAAACGAAGTGGTTGAAGATTTTCGGCCAGAGCCAGTGGATTTCGAGTGGAGCTTGACGGATTTTGCACAAGGAATCAGTGAGTCGGATTTGCAGGGTCAGTGCAAAAAAGAAACTGAATTCTCTTACTGCGTCGCCCTTGCCGATGAAATAGGTATCGCCTCTGAGCTGGGCCAACTCCATGCCCTTCATGTAAACCTGATTACGAATTATGCGGAGGAGAACGCCTACGCCTACACCACCTCCCAGATGGTGGATGCGCTCATTGCCCGTGAGGCCAGCAAGAAGGAAACGGAAGACGACCGGCAAGCAGTGACCGAGGAACTGAAAGAAAGAATTCGTTCAGGGGAAAAAGACGCGTTCGTTGAAAGCTACCACACACAGATTGAAGAGTATGACCAGGCCCGTGCACTGGTGTTCGATGACTGGAAGCGGTGGATCGACTCCGACCAGTTGGCCGGGAAGCTGGAGTTCAACGACTGTTATTGCGCGGAAGGGTTCGAGGCGGTTGAGCAGGAACTGGCGGATATACTGGACGGATATGTCGGTGCGGAAAAGGGCAAGGAAGACGCCGAGCGGTGGTTGGAAGCAGACGAAGGCGAAGCCGGCACTGTCGGTAACATGCTCAACACCGTGTTGTTTCTGGCATCTGCCACCAACGGTATTGCCCAGAAACTGAAAGACCTCCCCGGTTTTGATTATGGTCGCCTGAAGATTGTGAACAAAATCTTCGACATGCCAGCGTATGTGCGCGTGAGCACCGCCACCGACGTCTTGATGCTGGAATTTGCCGCCCCCGCCGCAAAGATGGGAACCTGGGCGAAAGACCCTCAAACCTGGCCGCAGTGGAAAAAGTGGACCAAGGCCGTCCAGAAGCGCTATGGCATAGATGTTCATCGGCAGGGAATAACTCTGAATACCGCGACGGACCTGCTCACGGCGGTCCACCGCAACTCACTGGAAGCCGCTGGCCATAACCTGTCTGAGCTGACAATGACGCCGCTGGCTGCCGGCATGGCGGATGCCAGGATCAGGAATTACCTGCGAGGCACCATGATCGACGTTTTCCACTTGACCCCGGACTTCAAGGACAACCCCTTTGGCTGGCTTCATACCCGGTTGGACCCGGTGGTTGAAAGCATTAAACAGAACCGGGGCAAGTTCATTGGGGCTGTGACCTTCTTTCACGCGATCAATGTGGCAAGCCTTTTCTCCGGCCTGGACAAGACCCAGCAGGATGTAATGCTGGGCGATCGATCCGTCATCGACCGGTGGGGGTATTTTGTATCTGGCCTGTGGAGCATCGGCGAAGGTGTGGTTAACCTCAGCGGGTTGCTGGTCAAGGAGGAGTACGCGAAAGCTCTCGGAGCAAACCTGTCGGCAGCTGGCGCGAGGGTGTCGGTGGCTCTACGTATCTTAAAGGATGTGAAGATTTTGTCTGTTGCTGCAAAGAGCTTCGTGACAATCACCACAAAGACCCTTCCCTACGTGGGTGTTTTACTGTCGATAGGTCTGGAAGGAAGGCGGGGCCTCAAGGCCTTGGACACAGGCCATCACGCTATGGTGGCCCTGTCCGGGGGCCAGATAGGGCTGAGCATCGGTATCACCTACCTGGCTACTCTGGCGGTGGCGGGTGCGGTTACTACCGGGGTAGGCGTGGCCGTTGTGCTCGTGGTAGGCGCGGTTCTGATTGCCATCTCCTTCGTTATCAGCATGGTACAGCTATACATCGCCCGGTCCCGGATCGAGGATTTCCTTTCTATGTCATTCTGGGGCAATGCGCCCACGTTGCGTTACTGGGATGAGCAGTCTAGGCCATCGAGCGCGGAACTGCTGGAGGAAAGCCGAGCCGTTCTTTCTCAGGATGAAGGCGTCGATGTCAGGCGTTATTTTGAAGCGGAATTGGATGCGTTTTATTACATGCTGTTTTCTCCCATTGTTCGGATAACCGAGCACATCGGTCGACATTGGGATATAAACCGGGGTGAGCATCAGGTCATGTCGGAAATGACCTCATTTGTGGTGTATTTGCCGGGTTACAGTGATGGGAGCTGCACGTATTCCATCAGGCTGTTTGAGGTGGACACCAACTGGTTTGAGAAAGATGAGCCGAAGGATATCTCAGACTTGTTTCATAGGAGGAAGCAGTTAGACGCTTCTACTGGGGGTGTTTTATTTCGGTTTGACCACTACAACCACAACAAGTGTGATCAGCTTGAAATGCTGATTGAGTACGAGAAGGACGGCCGGAAAGTCACGGGTGAAAACGGGCTTCGTATCATCCTGGACGGTAACGATGTGGAGGAATTGGGTGTCGATGAAAGACTCGCCTATGAAGTGTGATTTTCCGGAGACGGGCCTGGAGCAACAGTTGGAAAAGAAGCTGTACCGTACTCATGGTGCGCGGCTTGCCAGCCCGCCGGCCAGGAAGGTGTCGGGAGTGTCCGATTCCTCGGAAGATATGGATCAGGGCGTTGCTTACATTAGTGAACGGTTCATAGACATTAGAACGGCCTTCTTGTCTCTTCGAAGGGCCATGCCAGTCATCGTAAGTATGTTCATGATAATTGTCCTGGCGTTGGGTTGGGTTGTTAGCTTGTTCTACTCAAAGGCGTTGCTTGGAGTATTGATTGCTTTTGGTCCTGTATGGGTAGCCGTCTACATGTTCGAGATCTTCTTTCCGTACACGCTGCCGGTCCGGATCGACCGTAAGGAGGGGGTCGTCTACATAGGGCACCGCGGTACCTTCTACCGGATTCCCTGGGACGAGCTGGAAGTGACCTTTTCCTACAACTGGCAGTATCTGGGCTCTGGTGTAGTGTGGGAGCGGCAGTACTACGCCCACATGTTCATGCGGGAGAAGCATTACTTTTGCGGGAAGCCCCCTAAGATGCCCCTGCAGCGCAAGAAGATCTATTCTGGGTTTAAAGAAGAGAATATGTATCGGAAATGGAACTTTATTGTCAGGTATTACAACGAGGGAGTTATTGAAGAGGATAAGGAGAATCTCTATGGAGCAAATTATGACTCATATAATCAGCACGTGGCTGGCCAAATGGGTCGTCGTATTTTTGGGAATGTATTATTTTTCTTCTTTATGCCGACCATTATATGGTCGAAGTATACACCCTTAAAGTACAAATGGCCGAAGGAAATTGAAGCCATTTTCGGTAAAGCCAACTACTACTAGTCATTGAAAAGGAATTCGCAGTGTCTGTAAAAATCGCTCTAATGCTCCTCTGCCTTATTCCCCTCTCCACAAACGCCGGCGTCTACAAATGGGTCGATGCCAACGGTCAGACCCATTTCGGGGACCGTCCACCAGCTCAGGCAGCATCAAGTGAAGTTACGGTAAAGGCCGCCCCGGCCAGCGTGGATGCGGGAGCCCGGGAGCGGCATCAGAAGATGACCGAGTTTCTAGAGCAGCAGCAGGAAGAGCGTGAGGTGCGTCAGGCAGCCAATGCCAAAGCCGAGGAGAAGGCGGAGAAGCAAGCCGAACTGTGCAGAAAGCTTCGGGCGCGCCTCAAGTTTCTTGCCAGCGTTTCGACGTTCTACAACATCAACGATCAGGGCGAGCGGGTTTATGTCAATGAGGCCGAGAATACCCGTATTCGTGAGGATTTCCGGGAAAAGGTGAGGAACACCTGCGGAAACGACTAATACGCTGTTGATGACCAGGGGCGGAAAGGAAAGTCTGACCTCTGTAGGAAAAAGCAACTGAGAGCAAAGGAATTGCCATGCCGTTTCGATTGTTCAGCGCCGCGCTGCCGGTGCTGATTTCCCTTCTGTTTTCCTCCGTGGCGGTAGCGAAACAGCCCGAGCTGACACTCGCCAACGTGTATCAAAAGGGCATGCCGCTGGACGGCTACTGGGTCAGTGAAAAGCTCGACGGGGTGCGAGCATACTGGACTGGCGAGCGATTTCTTTCCCGTGGCGGTCATGAGTATCGGGCACCCGGTTGGTTCACCAGAGGGTTTCCGGCACGTCCCCTGGACGGTGAGCTCTGGATGGGGCGGGGCCGTTTTGCGGAATTGTCAGGGGCGGTGCGTCAGGTGGTGCCCGATGACAACGATTGGCGGCGGATTCGGTTCATGGTGTTTGATCTTCCGGATAAGGAGGCAACCTTCGACCAACGTTTGGCCCGGCTGCGTGTATTAATCCAAGAGGTTGAATCGCCCTACATGGCGCTTGTCGATCAGCAACGGGCGAGCACCCATGAGAAACTGATGCAGCGTCTGGATAAGATGGTCGACGGCGGCGCAGAGGGTTTGATGTTGAAGCTGGGGGCCAGTCATTACCGCAGTGGGCGCTCCGATGATCTACTGAAAGTAAAACAGTATCAGGATGCCGAAGCGGTGGTTGTTCATCATCTGCCGGGAAAGGGCAAATACGAGGGGCTGATGGGGTCACTGCTGGTGGAGTTGGACGATGGCAGGCGATTCCGGATTGGTACGGGGTTCAGCGATTCCGAGCGAGCGTCTCCTCCGAGACCCGGAACCACGATCACATTCAAGCACTATGGCCTCACAGCCACGGGGCTGCCTCGCTTTGCCAGCTTTCTCCGTATCCGGAATGATGAACCTGCGCGGTAATTGAGCGCACAGGCTCACTGGCGCTTGACGGGGGTCAAGACTGGCAAGCGCAGCTAACCATACACTGGAATGAGTCAAATACATCTCATCCCCCACAGTCATGGAGACTGCGTAAATGTCCCTGGAAAAACACGATCTGATTCACGAACTGCCGGAATCCAAAGAAGCTATTCACCTGCTGAAGACCAACAGCACTCACTTCGCCAAGTTGTTTGATGAATATCATGAAGTGGACCACGCCGTTCATCGCATTGAAACGGGCGCTGAAAACACCTCCGATGAGTATCTGGAAAACCTTAAAAAGAAGCGGCTGAATCTGAAGGACCAGTTGTTTGCCATGATTCGCGAGTATGAGGCTTCGGCGGCTAGCTGAGGGCAACCTGCCAGATAATCCAGCATCGGCTGTCAATTGGCCGTAATCCTCCTTGGGGAGACTGTTGATAAGGTATCATTGGTCTCACAAGGAGGAGGTTATGACGTTACGGATCCTTTCGGGGCTGGTGCTGTGCTCGGTACTTTCCCTGGCACAAGCGGCGACCGTTGAAGAGCTCTCCCAGCAATCAATTGCGCTGGCGCCTGAACAGTCGGAGCCCTCGGTCCATCTGGGGCCGCGGCCTTTCTGGCTGGTTGGTGCAATGGACGACAGTCCGCTCAAAGAGCGTCTGCAAGCCTGCAATACCGACACTGTCGAGAAAACGGATTTCTCCATCGGCCACCGGGGCGCACCCCTGCAGTTTCCCGAACATACTCGTGAATCCTACATTGCGGCAGCGCGCATGGGCGCGGGTATTCTGGAGTGTGATGTCGCCTTCACCAGGGATCGGGAACTGGTTTGCCGACATGCCCAGGACGACCTTCATACCACCACCAATATCGTTGCCGTTCCAGCGCTGAACGCCAAGTGTACCCAGCCGTTTGTACCTGCCGATCCTGCCACGGGCACGCCGGCTCAGGCCGAGTGTCGCACGAGCGATATCACTCTGGCCGAGTTCAAGTCACTGGAGGGCAAGATGGATGCCTACAACCCAATGGCGACCACGCCCGAGGAATACCTGGCTGGCACCGCAGACTGGCGAACCGACCTCTACGCCAGCCGGGGCACCTTGATGACCCACCGTGAGAGCATTGAGTTGTTCAGGGCTCTAGGCGCGAAGTTCACTCCAGAATTGAAATCACCGGTGGTTGCCATGCCCTTTGAAGGGAAATACAGCCAGCAAGACTATGCCCGCCAGATGATCCAGGATTACATTGATGCCGGAGTAAATCCGGAGGAGGTATGGCCTCAGTCCTTCAACCTGCAGGACGTGCTTTTCTGGGTAGACGAAATGCCGGAATTTGGTCGGCAAGCAGTCTTCCTCGACCAGTCTGAGTCTACCCTTGTGAACGCGTCCGCAACCTATATGGCTTACCTTAAAAGCAGGGGGGTGAACATTCTGGCGCCGGCGCTGTGGAAGCTTCTGACTCTGGACAGCCAGGGGCAGATCGTTCCGTCCCGGTACGCGGAGAATGCGCGCGAAGCCGGCCTGAACCTGATTGCCTGGACCGTCGAGCGCAGCGGCCCGCTGGAGAATGGCGGCGGCTGGTACTACCAGACAGTGACAGACGCCATTAACAACGACGGCGACGTGCTTACCGTGATCGATGTTCTGGCCCGAGAGGTAGGTGTCATCGGTATCTTCTCGGACTGGCCAGCCACCACAACGTTCTATGCCAACTGCATGGGGTTGGTGAGGAAGTCGCTGAATTAAACTAGTTGTTTTTTCGAGGTTAATTGCGGATTACGGGATCTTAGTCCGGGTTTAACCCGGTAGGGCAGGAATTCCTAGTAGGGTGAGTTCAGGTAATTGAAAGGCAACTTTCGATTTCCATGGAATGAAAGGATATTTGAACTCATTAGGAGGAACGCCCTATGAATTCCGCAATCCGTTTTACCAGCGCCGCACTGTTCACAGCCTCGTTTGTTACTGCGCCCGTGGCATTAGCTCAGAGCAACGTGGAGAGGGACCAGTCAGGCCCGTATGTCAGCGGCAGCTACGGTGGCTACAAATCACACGGCGGCGAGTTCGAGGACGAAAACGATCTGCTTGGCGCCGCTGTCGGCTACCAGTTCAATCCGTTTTTTGCCCTGGAGGCGGAGTACATTGATTTCGGCAACTTTGGCGAGGACGACGTTGAAGGCAAGCTGAAAGGCTTTGGCCTGAGCGCTGTTGGCCGTCTGCCTCTGACCGACAGCTTCGGCGTCTATGGTAAGGCCGGCGCGTTTGCGTCCGCGTTCGATGTTGATGCATTCAACGAAAGTGAAACCTACGATGAAGTATCGCCCTTTGTCGGCGCCGGTGTGGATTTCCGGGTAACGCCCGCGCTGACGGCATTCGCGGAATACAATCGCTACAACGTCGACATTGATAAAGAGGACTTCAACGGCCAGGTAACCAACAGCGGTCCGGAGTTTGATACCGGTCGGGTCGGCCTGAAATATCAGTTCTGATGAGTGCAGGGCGCAGCGCGAGGCTGCGCCTTTTCCCGTTTACTGAACGTTTTCCTGCTCGCCAAACTGGCCGGCGAATAACGCGGTGGAAAGATAACGCTCGGCGGTATCCGGCAGCACCACCACAATGTTCTTGCCCTGGTACTCCGGCTGTTTGCTGATGCGTACCGCAGCCGCCACCGCTGCGCCGCAGGAAATACCGCAGAGAATGCCCTCTTCCTGCATCAGCCGATGGGCCATGTCCATGGCCTCTTCGTTGCTGACCGTCTCCACCTGGTCAACCATTTCCAGATCCAGATTCTTGGGCACGAAGCCCGCACCGATGCCCTGAATCTTGTGGGGCGCCGGCTTGATGTCTTCGCCGTTCATCATCTGGGTGATCACCGGTGAGTCGGTAGGCTCGACGGCAATGGTGGCGATCTGTTTGCCCTTGGTGCCTTTGATGTAGCGGGAAACGCCGGTCAGCGTGCCACCGGTGCCTACGCCCGCCACGAAGATATCGATTTCACCATCAGTGTCTTCCCAGATTTCCGGGCCGGTGGTGTCCTCGTGGATTCGGGGGTTGGCCGGGTTCTGGAACTGCTGGGGCAGGAAATAGTTATCCGGGTCTGACGAGAAGATCTCTTCGGCCTTGGCGATGGCACCCGGCATCCCTTTGGCAGGTTCGGTCAGCACCAGTTCGGCTCCCAGTGCCTTCAAGACTTTGCGACGCTCAAGGCTCATGGAGGCGGGCATGGTCAGGATCAGTTTGTAGCCCCGGGCGGCTGCCACGTAGGCCAGGGCGATACCGGTATTGCCGCTGGTGGGTTCCACAATGGTCATGCCCGCCTTCAGGGTGCCGCGCTTCTCGGCGTCCCAGATCATGGCAGAGCCGATCCGGCACTTAACGGAATAGGCCGGGTTTCGGCCCTCAATCTTGGCCCAGATCGTGGCGCCGTCGTTCACGCGGTTCAGTCTGACCAGTGGGGTGTTGCCGATGGACAGGGAATTGTCCTCGTAGATGCGAGCCATGGCGTTCTCCTTGTTACTTTGTTTTGTTCAGTCTAGCACCACTCAGGAACCCACTGAACGCGCTTCCAGCCGGTTGCGACCGTTCTGCTTGGCCTGGTAGAGCGCCTGGTCTGCCTGTCTGAGAAACTCTGCTGGCGAGTCGTCGGGGCCCGGTATGCCAGTGGCAAGACCAATGCTGATGGTGAGGTGAACGTCGTGTTCTCCGCATACCGAGCAGCTTTTTTCGACGTGTTTGCGGAAGGATTCCAGCCGGTTGCGAATTTCGCTGTTGTCCTCATAGCTGGCGAAAATGACGAACTCTTCGCCACCGAAGCGCGAGAGCCGGTCGGTTTCCCGCCGGAAATGTTTGCGCATAAGCTCTGCCAGTGTTTGCAGGCAGATGTCGCCCGCTTCATGGCCGTAATTGTCGTTGATCCTTTTGAAGTGGTCGGCGTCGACCATGGCCACTGCAAAGCCAGAATGGTGGCGCTGGCACCACTGGAAGCTCTTCCGGAATTCCTGGTCAAAGTAGCTTCGGTTGCCCAACTTTGTCAGGTCGTCAGTAACGCTGAGTTTCGCGAGCGTCTCGTTGGCCTCGGTCAGATCATGGTTGAGGCGATTCAGCTTTCTATTCCAGTAAACCAGTAGGAAAGCGATCACAATGGCGGCGATCGACAGTTGCCAGATCAGGGTGTAATCCACAGGCTCTTTGAGGCGGATGTTGCGCCATTGCCTTTCGAGGTCTTTGCGTTCCTGGGTGGTAAGACTGGATACCAGTTTCTGCATGATGCCCAGAACAACAGGCTCGTCTTTCCTGACTGCAATAGACAGCGACCAGTCTGCTGGAATCCGCCCGATGACCTTCAAATCAGCGAGGCCGAGTTCCTGCATATAGTAACTGGCGGTTGCCAGAGTGGTGATGTAACCATCCAGTTCGTTGTTCTGCAGTTGCCTCAGGCCAGCTTGTTCATTGGGAACTTCGACCAGGTTCAAGGAGGGATAGCGGCTTTGGAGCAGCTCTGCGAACGCATAGTCCTCGACAACGCCAATTTTTTGGCCACGAAGATCGCCCACTCGCTCGATAAAGGGAGCTTCGATCCTGCCCAGCACAACGGTAGGCACTTCAAGATAGGGTTCAGTAAAGTTGAGGAACTCCAACCGCTCCGGCGTTTGCATCGCCATGGTAAAAATCTGACATTTACCCTGTTTGATCGAGGCAATGGACTCGGTCCAGCTGTCCGTGGCAACCAGTTCGAAGTCCACGGGCGATCGTTTGGAGAAGAGTCGGGCAACCTCTGCGGATAATCCGGCATGCCTGCCTTCCTCGTCCAGGCCTTCCAACGGGAACCAGTCCGGATCAATACAGTAGCTGAGTTGATTGTTATGCGTCCCGAGCCAGGCGAGCTCAACGGCGTTCAGAGAAACCTCGCCAGTTTCCTGGACTTCCATATCAACACTGGCGCCCAACCATCGGCTCTCGATGGTGTGCATTTCTTCCGGCGTGATTGCTGCCAATGCATCGTCAAGGATGTCCGCGAGCGGCGCGAGCCCCGGCCTCACACCGAACCGCAGATCTTCTCCCGTCTGTTCGTCCAGAACCAGCTCGCCGGCGATCCGGACACCCGGGATGCCCAACTCTCGAATCCAGAAGTTGCCATTGGGCAGGGCGGCCAGAACAACATCCACCTCGTCTCGGGATAGCGCCTGGAACATGGCCTCCTGGGTCGTGAATATTCGGGCATTTTCGCCCAGGGCCTCTCTGACAGGCTCTTCGTAGTAAATACCGGAACCCAGGGCAACACGCTGATCTTTGAGATCAGCCAGAGTCTCGGTTCTCAGGGTTGGGTCCCGGGTAAAAGCGACATTCGGGATGGTGTGATAGGGCTTGGTAAAACGAGTGAAAGCCTCCCGTTCCGGTCTGAAAGACATGTTGGCCAGGACGTCGATCTCGCCATCCCGGAATAATGGCAACAGTTCTACCCATTGCCCCTCAACTGGTATCACCTGTAATCCCGTCAGGTCCGATATCCGATTGAGGATATCGACGCTCAAGCCGTGAATTCGTGTGCCGCTTTCGAAACTGTAGGGTGCGTAATCCCGCATCAGGCCAACGCGAACCGGGCCCGTTTCAGCAATGAACCTGCGCTGTTCTGGCGACAGGGAGAAACTGGTTCCGCCTACGAGACTGTTACCTCCAAGATCCTGCCAACGCTTGAGCAGTTCGCTGATTCGCTCTTTCGGAATCTGTTCCAGCCCGAAGGCGATCTTCTGGTACAGGTCTTCATTGGTTTTCAGCACGCCAATGCGAAAATCCTCGGTCGCCAGTTCCCCGAGTGGCGCAGCGCCGACAATTTCGAGAAAACCGAATCCGGCCTGGTTCGCATAGTATTGAAGTATGAGCCTGGGGCCCACAATCACATCCACCCAGCCGAACGCGAGGGCCCGAATGAGGCTGTGAACGGAATCATAGCTTGTGAGGGAGACACCTTCTGCCTGGAGGGCGTCGCGATAGTACACGTCGCGCACAATGCCTACCCGAAGTCCCTTGAGATCTGAGAGAGTATTGATGTCTCCCAGTGGCCTCTGGGTGTTTTGCATCAGATAGGTCTGGCGTAGGTGGTAGGGCTTGGTGAACAGGATGTTTCCTGCCCGCTCGTCACTGAACGAGATGCCGTCAATGACATCCAGATCACCCCGAACAAATGCATCGTAGATCTCCGGCCAACTGCCAGCGCGAAATCGGAAGTTCAGATCGGCATTTCGGGCGACCTCGCGAAGCACATCAACAGAAAAACCGGAGGCGCCGGGACCATCGTCGAACGAGAAGGGTTTGTTGTCGCCCACGATGCCGACAGTCACGGTGTCGTCGGCCTGTTCGGACATCGCCAGTGGGGATGCGAGCAAAAGGCAAAGGGCCCAGAGGACTGTCGCGGCCACGCTCCGGTATCGAGTTTCTTTGTGAGTATCGGAAGTCTTCATCGGCGAGCCGGCGATCCTTTACAGCTTCGACTTAAGTGTAGCCTTAACCGACTCGATTGAACATTACTCAGGTGCTCACTGGGCGGCCGGTGTAATCGGAGAAGTCCGGCTTTTTCGGATGATGCTGGTCGTCTGTCATGTACGCCGAGGTAAGAATGAATTCGGCAGTTGCGCGGTTGCAGGCTACTGGAATGTTCCAGAGCGCGGCAATGCGCAGCAGGGCCTTGATGTCCGGGTCATGGGGTTGAGGTTCCAGGGGGTCCCAGAAGAACACCAGCAGGTCGATTTCGCCCTCGGCGATCTTGGCGCCAATTTGCTGGTCGCCGCCCAGGGGACCGCTTAGCAGGCAATGGATATCGTCCCGCTCCAGGTTATCCCGGAGCAGCCGGCCGGTGGTGCCGGTGGCGTAGAGTTTCAGCGGAGCGAATCGGGTGCGGTTCTCGGCAACCCAGTCCACCAGTTCTTTTTTCTTGTTGTCGTGTGCCACCAAAGCGACGGATTTTACGGCCATTTGGGGTAAAGTCTCCTGTTATCAAGGTTTTTACGGTGCCAGTGTTTCACAGGCTGGCCCGGTTCGGAATAGGAAAGAGGTTTATGTCCGCGACAACATCGTTTGACTGGCAATCCACACCGGCGGCTGTCTGGCGTCGGCATCGGTCGGGGCTGCGCGCCATCCGACGGCTCGATCCGGTGCAATGGCAGGATCTGAAGGGCATCGACCGACAGCAGCAGGCTCTGGCCCGCAATACCGAGCGGTTTCTGGCCGGTGAGCCCTCCAACAACGCGTTGCTCTGGGGCTCACGCGGCACCGGCAAGTCGTCGCTGATCAAGGCGCTGTTGAACCGCTACCAGGAGCGAGGGCTGCGGATGATCGAGGTGGACAAGGATGATCTGGTCAACTTGCCGGAAATTGTCGATGAGATCTGCGAGCTGCCGTTCCGGTTTGTGATCTTCTGCGACGACCTGTCGTTTGACGTTGGTGAGTCCAGCTACAAGGCACTGAAAAGTGTGCTGGAAGGTTCCCTGGAACTGCCCCCGGAAAATGTGAGGGTGTATGCCACCTCCAACCGCCGCCATCTGATGCCGGAATTTATGTCCGATAACCTCAAGAGCGAGATGCGCGACGGTGAGCTGCACCCGGCCGAGGCCATCGAAGAGCAGGTGTCCCTGGCGGACCGGTTCGGTCTTCAGCTTTCATTTTATGCGTTTTCGCAGGCTGTTTACCTGCAGGCGGTGGACGCGCTGTTCCCCGACTTTGATGATCGGGAAGGCCTGCATCGGGAGGCGATCCGCTTCGCCACTGCCAAGGGCGTACGCAATGGTCGCACGGCCCAGCAGTTTTACCGGCAGTTTGCCGGCGAGCAGGATCTCGGCAGGCTGAAGTAGCTACTGCCGTTTTGCCATCTTGATGAAGTGATGGTGGACCACCCGAACCCCGAGAAACACCAGGGTCATCACCACCGGAATGGCGATGCCCAGAACCAGGGTCTTGTTAAAGGCAACACCGGCTTCGTAAACCGAATCCAGCCCGAATTTGAGCAGGCCGATCAGGTAATAGGTGATGGCCACCACCGAGAAGCCTTCCACCGTATGCTGCATCATCAACTGGATCTTGGAGCGCCGGTCCATGGAGCTGAGTAGTTGCTGGTTCTGGCTCTGAATGGCCAGTTCCACCCGGGTGCGCATCATGTCCGAGGCACGGTCGACCCGTCGGGAAAGGTCTTCCAGCCGTTCGCTCACCGCTTCGCAGGTTTTCACTGCCGGAGTCAGTCGGCGGGTCATGAATTCGGTCAGGGTCAGGTGGCCGGAGAGTTCGTCTTCCCGCAATTCTTCCAGGCGGGTCAGTACCAGCCGGTGATAGGCGCGGGTGGCAGAGAAACGGAACGTGGAGTGGGCCCGGAAGGCCTCGATACGGGCCGCAATGTTGGTCAGTTGGGCCAGCAGTTTTTCTTCGTCCACATCCTCATTTTCCGCCAGTGACCGGGTGATCACGGCCAGTTTTTCATCCATATCGTTCAGTGACGGTGTGATTTCCCGGGCAACGGGGAGTGCCAGCAGTGACATCAGGCGGTAGGTTTCGATTTCCATCAGGCGCTGGGTCAGACGGCCCAGCTGGCTGTCCGACATGTGGTGGTTCATCACCATGAACCGGCCAAAGCCGTCACTGTGTAGCCGGAAGGTGCCCCATACCCTGGCGGCACCCTCCTGGGGACTGCTCCCGACCAGTCGCATGCCTTCGAAGTGCTTGCGTACATAGTCCAGGTCGCCTTCGGTTCCGTCAGCGGCGGGCCGTACTTCCAGGTGGAATGCCGCAATCACTGTGCCGGTCAGCTGTTCCAGCCACCCCTCGGGCAACGGTGTAATGCCGGTCTCGCTAAAGGGTGTTTCCTCACCCGCAGCCAGGTTGATAAAGGTGTAGGACGCGAATTCCATGTGCATCTCGCGACGCACCCGCAGGGCACCGAAGGTATGTTCAAAGCAGCCCACCTCGTTCTCCGGTACCGGATGCCCCATCAGCCGATGGAGTTCCTGCAGGTGCCGGAATTGTTCCTGCCGTTGCTCAGGTGTTGTCAGAACCGCCATCTGGGTAACCCGCGCCGGTGTCGGTAGCACCTGGAACGGCCTTGAGTGCAGCTCGTTGTAGAGATCGTTCCGAAGCGGGTGAATGTCGAGGGATTCCAGGCGTGCGCTCACGGCATGGTGGTCCTGTGGTCAAGAGTGGATAGCTGGGATCATAACCCGGAAGCACACACCGTCAATGCCACCTTGGGCGCGGTTCCGGGCTTCCACATGGGCACCATGGTAGTCGGCAATCAGGTTGACAATGAGTAGCCCCTGTCCCAGGTGGCCCTGTTCCTGGCCGTCCCGCATTGAAACGAAGGGGCTGAAGATGTCTGTTGTTGTGTCTTCGGGCAGCGTTGAACCCTCGTTGAAGACCGATAGACACAGACCTTCCGAAGTTGTCTCCAGGCCCACCTCAATCAGGCCATCCTGTGGTGTGAAATCACGGGCGTTGTCCACCAGCTTGTCGAGCAGTTGCACCATCAGTTCTGGCGAACCCGTGATCTTGCAGCCTGCCTGCGGCCCCGAGTAGCGGATCTGATGGCTGCTGTCGAGGGCCTGATACGCAGCGGTTGCTTCTGCGGCCACCTCCGCCAGATCGAACTGTTCTTTATCCGCATGGTCCAAGCTCTGTTCCAGGCGCGCCGCTTCGCTCATGCCGTGGAGTATCTGCCGGAGGCGTTCGGTGGCGGAAGCGGCCCTTTCGATGTATTGCCTGCGCTCTTCCTCCGAATCGCTGTGGTTGAGGTTTTCCAGCGAGGAGCGAACCACGGCGACAGGTGTTTTAAGCTCGTGAGAGAGTCGCCGGGAGAAGCTTTCCAGGTAGCGGTTGTACCCGTGGAGACGATCTACCATCTGGCTGAAGTGCCGTTGCAACTGGCCCAGTTCGTCCTTGCTTCGGGCATCCGGCACTCTGCCCGTGATCCGGCCGTCTTCATCAATACTGGCGCTGACAGCACGCTGCAGTCGTGTAATCCGCCAGGAGAGCCAGCTGGCATAGCCAAGCAGAACCAGGGTGAGAGCAACAATGATGAGGGTGCTGCGGGCAATGACCGAGCCGAGGGCAGAGCCGGAGAGGGTAAGAAGCTGATCCAGCGATTGCTCCAGAATCAGCGTGCGGCCACCGAAAACCTCCCGGGTGGTCAGCAGCCAGACGCTGTCATCTTCATGACGGACCAGGCTCGTTTCCGGTAGCGCCTCAACGTCCACACGGTTGGTGTCGGTTTCGATTGAGGTGGGTTCTGGCTGGTACAGGCGCACCAGGCCTCTGAGTGCATTGAGACTGATCTTTTCGATCACCTGCACCGGGCTGAGACTGTCGAACTCTGGCGCTGTGACGGCTGAGTCAGCCTGTTGTCTCGCGATGACCCATCCGGCCGGTTCAACCAGTCGGGCCTGCTGGCCGGGGTTAAGTTGTGGTTCCAGCTGTCGCTCCAGGGCGAGATTTCGACTGACCAGCACCGGCAATGGATCAACCGACGTGGAGACGCCGGTTACCTGATCACTGCTCCATAAGGCCGCAAAACCCAGGCGGCTGCGGTCGACTGGCATGGGCAGTTTCAGTTCCAGCTGCCAGCCATCGCCGGCGCCCTGCAAAAAGCCGGAGAGGCGATAGTCAGGCTGGCCGCCTTTCTCTTCAAGGCCATAGAGCTGGCCGGGAGCCGGTGTGCGCAGTAACCAGGACTGCCGGCCGGATTCCTGGGCCAGGTTGCCGCCAGAGGGCTCCAGCCAGAGCCTCAGCCGGTCATGGGCCTGTTCCGGGCTGCCGGGATTAAAGAACACGGGTTGCCGATGGCTAACGCGAATCAGCAGATACAGGTTCCGTCTATCGGTAGCGGCCTGCCATTGCAGAGCCGTTTCCCCGGCTTTGCCGCTGGCGACTCTTTGCCAGTTTCTGGTCTGGTTTGCCTCGTCATATCCTGGCCAATCGTCAGCGTAACCATCCAGGTTCAGGTTGCCGGCAAAAGGTTCCACGTAGATGGCAGGCTCACCGGGCCGGACCACCGGCGTGCCGATGATCTGATCGCCGGCGGTCGCGGCCAGTCGTTCGGCCTGGGCCTGGAGTTGCTGCCGGGCCTGTTGGCGCAGGGCATCGTCCAGCTCCAGAACAAACTGAAGGCCCGCCCAGGGGATCAGCAGCATCAGAAGGCTGGCAACGAACAGCTGGCGCTTGAGATTCAAGGCTCAAACCTCACGGGCGTTCCACCGGTAGCCCATGCCGTAGGCGGTCTGTATGCCGTCAAAGGTTGCGTCAATCTGCTGGAACTTGCGGCGGATACGCTTGATGTGGGAGGTGACCGTATTGTCATCCAGCACCGTGCTTGCGGCTTCCATCAATTGTTCCCGGCTGCGGACATGGCCGGGGTGCTGAACCAGTGAGTGCAGCATCCAGAATTCAGTGACGGTCAGGTCGATGGGCGTTTCATCCCAGGCCACTGTCATGCGATCCACATTGAGGGAGAGTTTGCCCCGCTCGAGCACCTCGTCCGGTTTCTGCAGGGCTTCAGCCCAGGCGTCGGCCCGCCTGAGCAGGGCGGTAACCCGGGCCAGCAGGTGGTCCAGGCTCATGTCCTTGGTGACGTAATCATCGGCCCCAAGGCGCAAACCGTGGACGGAATCGATGTCGCTGTCGCGGGCGGTCAGGAAGATAATCGGCAGGGTCTGGGAAAGTGATCTCAGGTCCTGACACAGGGCAAAACCGCCTTCCGGTTCATCGCCCAGCCCGACGTCGATAATGGCCAGGTCGGGTAACGACTGACGCAGCACCTGCCAGGCGGAAGCCCGGTCGCCGTGGGCGCTCACACGATAGCCACGGCGCTCGAACGCAGCGCGATAGTTGTCGCGGATGGCGGGTTCGTCTTCGATCAGTACAACGTGTTTCTTCATGGTGGCGGCTGCTTCCCCTTGCCGGTGTGTGCCTATTTAACCACGGCAGGTGTTGATAACAAGTTCGAAGGGCGTTGTTGCCACAATTCATCATTTTTCGAGGGCGGTTTGTCGCAATCTGCCATGGGAGTTCCTTTCCGGATTGCTGAAATGGCGGTGTTTCGCACAGTCATGCAGTCACAAGGATTCCCTCATGATTATTTCCAGTTCCCTTCTAAAGCTTTATTCACGTCCCTCCGCTAACAGCGGCCAGCGAATCCGGTTAAAGCGCTGCCTGGAGGGCATCAGCCTCTGGCTCGCCGTGATGTTGATGCTGTTTGTCCACCCACTCTATGCCGAGGCGAATGAGACCGACAACGTTGGCCAGTTTCATTTCGTTGACGGCCAGGGTCAGTGGCAGGAGCCGGCCCTGGTTCTGGAGAGCGATTTCGATGTGCGCATCAGCGGTTTGATTGCCGACTCCCGGCTGCTGAGGCGTTTTCGAAACACCAGCGACCGGTGGCGGGAGGGCGTGTTTGTGTTCCCGCTGCCGGAAAAGGCCAGTGTGTATGGACTGACCATGAAAGTGGGCGAGCGGACGATCGAAGGCAAGGTGCAGCCGAAGGAGACGGCGCGCCGGACCTATGAGAAAGCAAAACAGGCCGGGCAGCACGCGGCGAATGTCGAGAAGCAGCGGCCGAATCTGTTTACCGCACGGGTGGCCAACATTCCCCCGGGGGAGACGGTATCGGTGGAGCTGAAGTATCAACAACCGGTGCAGTATCAGGCCGGCGTGTTCGAACTCACTGTGCCAACCACGCTGACGCCCCGTTACATGCCGGGAAAGGCGCTCAGTGCAGCGCCGGATCAGTGGCAGGGTGGTTGGGCAGTGCCGACGACCGAAGTGCCGGACGCCGTTGCCATCAGTCCCTTTACGGTCAATCCGGGTGATGTGGCGGACGATAGCCATCGGGCGGTGATCAATCTGGTGATTGATTCCGGGCTCCCCCTTCAGAGCGTCTCCAGCCCGTCGCACCGACTTGCGACCAGTCAGGACGGCCAGACGTTCAGCGTTCGTCCCGATGGGGGCGAAATCCTTATGGACCGGGACTTTGTGGTGCGCTGGCGCCCGGTTGCCGGGCAAGAGCCCTCGGCAGCGGTGTTCCATCAGTCCTGGGAAGGAGAGGACTACCTCATGGCCATGCTGGTGCCTGGAGAAAGCGGTGCCATGGCGTTGCCCCGGGATCTGGTGTTCGTGATCGACACCTCCGGTTCCATGGCGGGCGAATCGATCCGCCAGGCCCGAGATGCTCTTCAGGCCGGTCTGGGCACACTGACACCAAGGGATAGGTTCAATGTCATCCAGTTCAACAGCCAGACGCATTCCCTGTTCATGCAGCCTGAAGTGGCCACCGGTAACAACCTTGCCCGGGCGCGCCAATATGTGGATCGCCTTCGTGCCGACGGTGGCACCGAGATGGCACCGGCCCTTTCCAGAGCCCTGGAAGGCGGAGGCGAGACTGAAGACGGCGCACGGGTGCGCCAGGTCATTTTCATTACCGATGGCGCGGTGGGAAATGAAGCTGCGCTGTTCCGGCAGATCCGCCAGCAGCTTGGAAACCAGAGGCTGTTTACGGTGGCTATTGGCTCTGCGCCGAACCGGCACTTCATGCGCGAAGCCGCCCGCTGGGGGCGGGGTACCTACACGGCGATTCACTCGCCTTCCGATGTGGATGGACCTCTGCAGGCCCTGTTCTCAGCCATGGAGTCACCGGTTCTGACCGATATCGGGGTCAACTGGCCCGGCCAGAAAGCCGGTCAGGAATCGTTTCCGAGACGCCCGGGCGATTTGTTCCAGGGCGAGCCGCTGATTCATGTGGTTCGTGGCGTCCCGGCCATGGGGCAGCTGGAGGTGTCGGGGCGCCTGCCGGGTGGCAGGGACTGGACCAGAACGCTCGATCTGCAGCAGGCCGCTCCCGCAACGGGGCTGCATCGGCATTGGGCGAGGGAGAAAATCGACAGTTTGGAGGATGAGGCTAAGGTCACAGGCCGGGAGCCGGATGAGGCCGGCCTGACCGAGCTGGCGGTTCAGCACGGCCTGATGTCTGCCTACACCAGTTTTGTGGCCGTGGATTCCACACCCGCCCGAAGTTCAGAGGCGCCCATGGAATCGGATAATTTGCCCACTCTTCTACCGGCGGGCAGCCAGGCGGGCATGCTGCGCTATCCACAGACGGCAACATCGGCACCATTGCTTATCGCGCTCGGTTTGGTGGGGTTGATGTTTTCACTGGCGATTGTGCTGCTGCAGAGGAGGGCGTTCGCATGACCCGGCTTCTGCTTCTGTTATTGACCAGCTCTGCTACCTTGTTGGTATTCGGGTTATGGATTCCGCTCAAGGCGGTTATCGCCCAGGAATTACTGGCGATCGCCTGGGCTGAAAGCCAGGCCCGGCAGACGGAATCGCGCCCCTGGCCCTGGGCGGACACCTGGCCGGTAGCCCGGCTGGCTATTCCGGAACTGAACGACTCGATGATTGTTCTGGCCGATACCCATGGTGAGAGCCTGGCCTTTGGGCCGGGCCGATTAACCGGAGGCGCAGATGTCGGGGGAGCCGTGATCATTGCCGGGCACCGGGATACACATTTCCGGAGCCTGAAGGCACTGGAGACCGGCAATGAGGTGCGTCTGCAGGGCAGGGATGGCCGTTGGCAGAGTTACCTGGTGGAGGGTGTTCGGGTGGTGGACAGCCGTTCAGAGCTGATCGATACCCAGCGTCTGCCAGAGGGGACGCTTCTGCTGGTGACCTGTTACCCGTTCGACAGTGTCGACGCCGGTGGGCCACTGCGATACGTCGTCAGAGCCTCGGCAAAGGGTAAACAAAGGGAACAAATTGACACTGTTGCCGGAATATAAAGTTGGCGTACACTTGTGCGCCAAAATTTCGCTGCAGAGTTTGGTTGCATGGGTATTATCAGAAAACTGCTGGCGTGGCTGAGCGTACCGATCATTTGCCTGTTCGCGCTCGTGTTCTACGCGGCGAGGCCGTTCAATCCGGACAACAACCGTATCCTGGCGCGCGTCGTCGCTCGTTTCGGGCGGGCGGTTCTGGGTATGGAGCGCCCTCTTGAAGGCTGGGAAAACATGCCGCAGGACCGGCCTACCGTCGTCATTGCCAATCACCAGCACAATGACGATCTGTTTGTTGTGGGCGACTTGTTGCCGCCGCGCACCGTCACGGTTGGTAAATCGTCACTGGTCTGGGTGCCTTTCTTTGGTCAGGTCTTCTGGCTGGGCGGTAACGTTATCCTTAATCGCGGACGCTCCCACAAGGCTATCGCGGTCATGAAGGCTACCAGCAGTGCCATCGCACGGGATCGAAAGAGCCTCTGGGTGTTCCCCGAAGGCACTCGCAGCAGAGGCCGGGGACTGCAGAAATTCAAGAAAGGCGCGTTTCACGCAGCGGTAGCATCGGGCGCGCCCATCACCATGGTCTGTGTTCAGGAGTACGCCGATGAGGCCGTCGGCTGGACCGGCCGGCGTGAGTCAGTGGCCATTCGGGTTTTACCGCCCATCGAAACCGAGGGTCTCACGGCTGATGATATTCCGGAGCTGATCGAGCGTTGCCACAAAAAAATGTCGGAGACGATTGCCACATTGTAATCGCCTCGTCTGGAAGTGCTTGAAGCACTTCGGTAAACAGGGCAGTCTTGCGGGACTGATCGTTTCGTTCAACGACCCTCAGGGAGAGGCAAGAGATGAATCTGATTCTGTTTTTGATTATAGGTGGTGTGGCCGGTTGGCTGGCTGGTTTGATCATGAAGGGCCGTGGTTTTGGCATTCTGGCCAACATCGGTATCGGTATTGTCGGCTCGTTTCTCGGCGGTTTTGTGTTCCGCCTTCTCGGTCTGGCGGCCCAGGGTGCTGTTGGTGAGCTGGTCACCGCAACGGTAGGCGCTGTGTTGCTTCTCGCTATTGTTAGTGCAATCAAGAAGGCCTGAGCATGATCGTACCCGTAACCGGAGTGTTTGCCGCAGTTATCGGCATTCTTTTGCTGGTGTTGTCGGCGCAGGTCGTCAAATTTCGTCTGAAGTACAAAAAGGGCCTGGGCGTCACCGATGATCGGGATTTCGAGGCCGCGGTCCGGGCCCACGCCAACCTGGTGGAGTATGCGCCACTCGGTCTGCTCATGCTGGCTATCGCTGAGCTCAACGGCGTTTCCAGTACTCTGATTTACTGGACCGGTATGGCGCTGGTGGTTGGCCGCATTCTTCATGCCTTCGGCATGATCAACGGTCGCGGTGGCACCCATTGGGCCCGTATGATCGGCATTCTGCTGACCTGGCTGGCGATTCTGGTGACAGCCTTATTGCTGTTGTGGAACGTCTGGCAGGTCTATGGCTGAACAGGGTTCTTGAAACCTGGGGTACGGAGAAAGAGGGGGCCAGGCCCCCTTTTTTTGTGGAACCGTTATCCCGGATTGCCGCTCAGAGTGCCTGGGCGACATCCATGTCCATGTATTCCAGTTCTACTCGGCGGTTGGCAGCCCTGTCTTCCGGCGTTGCCAGAGGGCGCGCTGAGCCCCAGTGCCGCATTAGAATCCGGGATTCCTCCACGCCTTCCTGAATGAGACTTCGCGCCACTGCATTGGCCCGCAATCGTGACAGAAACTGGTTGTAATCCTCCGAACCGAAGTTGTCGGAATGGCCATGAATCCGCACGCTCACGGAAGGATGCTCCTTCAGGTAGGCGGCGTGCTGTTGCAGGAAGGCAATGTCATCCTTGTCCAGTGAGTGCTTGTTGAAGCCGTAATGGAACTTCATGCGGTGCGGGCGTCTGGTCCCGGCATCGTAAGTGGCAGCGGTGAAGCCTGCGGCCATCGCAGCATTGGCGATCAGGCCCGGGTTATCCAATACAAGTACGGTCATCTGAAAATCCTTGGTTCGGTATCCGGTTTTTCTTGTTATTCCTGTTCACTATTGGCCGGAGCAGGAATAACGGCAATTGGCGAAAAGTCGATACATGTCCCGGCACAGTCCGTCGCTGGAAATGATTTAATGTCATTTGTGTGACGCGCCAATGACAGTCTCACCGGTAGTCCGGGCTTTTCCGACTCTGTGGGGTGTGCCACATTTCCGGGATTGACCCATAGCGACCTTTGCGCTGGATTCCATTTGAGCGCGAAAAGAAGGCGTGGCTGTGGTAAAAAGCAGACTTTCAGGGACAGATTATGATGAATTGTGACCGCCCATGCTGATTATCCCCGCCGAGAACGCCATCAACTGGAAACGCCCGCCCTGGGTCACCCTGGGCCTGATCATGGCCTGCCTGCTGGTTTTCCTGTTTTATCAGGGGGACGACAGCCGGAAACTCGAGCAGGCCGTTGAACAGTACCTGGCCGCCGACCTACATGAGCTGGAGGCGCCGGCCTACGAGGATTACCTGCAACGGCAAATCCAGTTCCAGGGTGAAGAAGGCCGGGTATACGAACTACAGCAGTTTCAGCAACTCCGGGAAGAGAACGAAACCTTCTGGCTGGCCATCAATCTGATGATGGACCGGGAGTTCTACCAGTATCTGCTGCAGAACCGTGATGTGATCTGGGCGCCGACAGAAAGGGCCCGTTGGCAGGAGCAGCGCACTGCGATAGAGCAGCAGTACATCCAGAAGCTGAGTGCCAACCAGTTGGGACTGGTTCCTGCCGATCTGTCACTGTATACCCTGATCACCTACCAGTTTCTGCACGGCGGCTGGGGCCACATCATCGGTAACCTGATCTTCCTGTTCCTGCTGGGATTCACCGTTGAGAAAGCCCTGGGGCCGGGTCGGTACCTGATTGCCTATCTGGTTTGCGGTGCCTTGTCCGGTCTGATGTTTACCGCGGTTTCGGCGGGTAGCTATGTACCCCTGGTGGGTGCCTCGGGCTCGATCTCCGGCCTGATGGGCATGTACGTAGCCATTTATGGCCTGCAGAAGATCCGTTTCTTCTACTTTCTCGGCGTTTACTTCAACTATTTCCGTGCTCCGGCTATTGCTCTGTTACCGGTATGGGTGGGCAAGGAAATCTACGATTACTGGTATGCCGGTGCCACCGGTATCGCCTACATGGCCCACGCTGGCGGTCTGATCGCAGGTGCCGGTCTGGTCTGGCTGCTTGGCAAAAGCTGGCTGCAGGTGCGAGAGGAATTTTTCGAACCGGAAGAGGAAGAGCAGGATGCCCGGTTTACCACCGGTTACGCCCAGGCCATGGCCAGCCTCGGCCGAATGGAGTTCGATTTGGCCCGGCGGCAATTCGAGGCTCTTCGTGAGCACTATCCGGAACGCCATATTCTGCTGGAACACCTTTACCAGTTGGCCAAACTCCGCCCGGACTTGCCTGAATATCGTGATCGCGCCATAGAGCTTATGAACGATGCCCTCAGCCGGCGCCAGCCAGAGCAGATGATTGCTATCTGGCAGGAATACCTGGGTAAAGGGGAAAGCTATCAGCCGTTATCGGCGCAGGACCATAACCGGGTGTTGTTTACCAGCCTGAAACAGCATGATCTGAAAGCTGCCGAGAAAGCCTTTGAGCGATTGAAAAGCACCGGCGATGACATGCTGACAACCGAGGCCTGTCGGTTGCTGGTGGAAGAGTTTGAGAAGCGTCAGATGGCACCCAAAGCACGCCATTATCGCCAATTATTGCAGGCCAATTGACACAGTTCGGGGCAGGGTATGGGGGCGGCTTCCCAAAACACGCTGTAAATACATCCGTGTACGCTTGGCTCCGCCATCCCTGGCTCCGCACAGTTTTGGGAAGCCGCCCCCATACGCTGCCTTACTCCTGAACCGAAAAAGACGCCTTGGGACCCTTCAATGGCTCTTTATTCTGCGCCTGCTGCAGATAAACCGTAATCTGCTCATGCAGCGGATGATTCACGCATTTTTTCTGGATAAACGTCAGGAAGGCCGTCGCTTTTTCCCACTGGGACAATCCGTTGGCCAGGGTCTGGGCCACCAGCAGATAGGCCGGCGCCAGCTGCTCGCTGTCCGGAAAGCGCTTGTGGAAATCCTGAAGCACTCGCAAGGCCGGTTTGAACTGGCCCCGGTGATACAGGGCCCGGGCGCAGCGCACTGAAAGGTCCGGATCCTCCAGTTTGAAGCCGGGTTCTGCTTTCTGGATCGTATTCAGCACACCCGCGATGCCTTCTCCGTCGTTGCGATCGGCCAACCAGCCCAGGATTCGTGGGTGGTAACGGTAGAGCTCGTCGGTGTCCTGGCGGGCTGTGAGTAGCTGGTACAGCTGGCCGATTCTCAGGGCGTTGTCCCGGTCCCGCTTCAGTGCTTCCTTCAGCATGCTTTGCACCCGGTCGTAGTTGCCGTCTTTCAGGTTCATGTCGATATCGGCATCAAAACGGGCGCTTCGGTCGCGCTGGTGGGTGTCCTGCCCGGCGGTTTCATCCTGGATATCCGAGGCGAATCCCAGCTCTTCCTGATACTGGAATAGCAGGTAGCCCAGCATGTGGAACAGAATCAGTGTGAAAGTACTGTTCAGGAAGCCGGCCAGGGGCTGGGCCACCCAGAACGGAAAGTGATTAACCGCGAAGTCCTGGGCCGCGCCCGAGGCGAGGGTCAGCAGGATCAGGTAGCCGTAGAGCAGGAAATAGGGGGTGCCGATTCGGGAGATCAGCACCGCCAGATTCATCGGATTCACCGCCGCGCCCACCGAGCGCTCCATGGCAAGCACCATGATGCTGGCCGGCAATGCCAGGATGACAAACGCCAGCGCCAGCAGCATCAGGATGGGGCCGCCGAGCATGGCAGCCGCGCCAACCAGCCCGCCCATCAGCACGAAGACCAGCAACTGCAGGATGACAATATCAAACCCGCTGCCGGTGAAGGCGACGGACACGGCGGGCGGTTTCAGGTGGCCTTCAGCGGTGTGGTTGATCACCGCATAGGTGTACTTGAAGAGCGCAAGCGCCAGCACCAGCCAGATCAGAATGCCGATCAGGTTGGCGGGGGCGACTACCGGCACCAGGGTACAGATGGCGATCACGATCAGCGGATCGGTATGGAACGGGTAGCGGAAGAACGCGCCGAGTCGCTGCCAGAACGGGACCACTTCGGTGGCGGCGCCCAGGTATCGCATGGCCTTGCTGCAGTGCGGACACAGGGCCCGACGCTGTCGGGTATCGGCGTCGGGCATGCAGCGGCTGCAGTAGTGAATCTGGCACTCCCCGCAGTGCCATTTGGCAGGGTCGCCGGGGTGATAGTGGCAATCGTGTTTCACAGGTGCTTGTGTCCTGGTCCATCAGAAAATCGTTGGCTCATGATGACAGATGTCGGTTTTGATCGCAGCAAACCAGTTAACAGGTAGACTATTGTCAGTTCCCGGGCGTATCCAACCGGGCACATCTGATTCTCCGGAGGTTGCTTGGAACACCCGCAAAACAGCGTAACCGGTATCGATACTCGCGAAACCCGGCAGCAGTACACCTGGCGGGACATCTTTGGGCTTGCGCTCAAGCACAAGCCAAGACTGGTGCGTGCCAATCTGCTGGCTATCATGGCCACCGTGATGAGTGTGCCGGTGCCACTGCTGCTGCCGGTTCTGGTGGACGAAGTGCTGCTGGACGAGCCTGGCCCTGTGTTACCGGTAATGGATTCCTTCCTGCCGGGGAGCTGGGAAACACCGGTGGTCTATATCGGCCTGATGGTTGTGGTGGCATTTCTGCTTCGTGTGGCGGCACTGTCGTTCAACGTTTTGCAGTCCCGGGAATTTTCCAAGGTTTCCAAGGATGTGGTGTTCCGCATCCGGTCCCGCCTGCTCGGGCGTTTGCAACGGGTGGCCATGTCCGAGTACGAAACTCGCGGCTCGGGCGGAATCAGCAGTCACTTTATTACCGATCTGGATACCGTAGACCAGTTTCTGGGTACCACCATCAGCCGTTTTCTGGTGGCGAGCCTGACAGTGCTGGGTACCGCTGGGGTCCTGCTCTGGGTGCACTGGGAGCTGGGCCTACTCATTCTGCTGTTCAATCCGCTGGTCATCTTCGCCACGATTCTGATCGGCAAGCGGGTCAAGGAGTTGAAGCGCCGGGAGAACAGCGCTTACGAAGACTTCCAGGGCGACCTGACCGAAACCCTGGATGCGATTCACCAACTGCGGGCGGCTAATCGGGAAAAGCATTACCTTCGCCAGCTGATCGACCGCGCCCGCAACGTGCGGGACCACGCGATCCAGTTCGAATGGCGCAGCGATGCAGCCAGCCGGGCCAGTTTTGCCCTGTTCCAGTTCGGCGTCGACGCGTTCCGGGCCGCCGCGATGGTAACCGTGCTGTTCAGCGACCTGAGCATCGGCATGATGTTCGCCATTTTCGGCTACCTCTGGTTCATGCTGACGCCGGTTCAGGAAATGCTCAACATGCAGTACGCCTGGTTCGCCGCCAATGCGGCGCTCGGGCGTATCAACCGGTTGCTGGATCTGAAAGAAGAGCCCCGCTATCCGGCGCTGGAGAACCCGTTCCGCGACCGTCATACCGTGGGGCTTACCCTGCGCAATATCCATTTCGCTTATGGCGAGGAGCAGGTGCTCCGGGGCATCAATCTGGAGTTGGCGCCCGGCGAAAAAGTGGCCCTGGTGGGCGCCAGCGGTGGCGGCAAGTCGACTCTGATTCAGGTCATCCTCGGCATGTACACACCGCAGCAGGGCGAGGTGTTGATTGATGGAGTGCCTGTTGAGCGCATTGGCTTGCCCTGCCTTCGTGAACATGTCGCGACCGTGCTTCAGCACCCGGCGCTGTTCAACGATACCGTTCGCCAGAACCTGACCCTTGGCCGGGACAAGCCCGATGCCGCGCTCTGGGATGCCCTGCGAATCGCCCAATTGGACGGCACGGTTGCGGCAATGCACGACCAGCTTGATACCGTTATCGGCCGACAGGGGGTGCGCCTGTCGGGCGGACAGCGTCAACGCCTGGCCATTGCCCGGATGATACTGTCAGAGCCTTCAGTGGTGATCCTGGATGAGGCCACCTCCGCGCTGGATGCGGAAACCGAGTTTCAGCTCCATCGGGATCTCGAAGCTTTCCTCAAACAGCGCACCACCCTGATCATTGCCCATCGCCTCAGCGCCGTTAAACAGGCAGATCGTGCCTGTGTTTTCGAAGATGGCCGGATTATCGAAGAGGGTCACCACGACGAGCTCATTGCCAGGGAAGGGCTGTACGCCCAACTTTATGGCGAGCGCCAGATGTAGTCCTGTTCCTAAAGTTTACTTCTCATTACAACAAAAAAAGATCTGTCGCTTTTTGCGTCCGTAAAAGATTGCAAATGCAAGTTCTAGGGGCTGAACGTTGCGCAATGCACCTATAGCCCGGTTTCAAACTTCTCTGCAAACTTGCGCCGATCTTTCACGGACAGGAAAAGTGAACAGGAAAACGACAAGTATTCTGCTTTTCGCCACAGCTTTCTTTTTGGCACTTGCGCTCCCGGTGATGCCGTCGCTGCTCAACAACAGCGGCTTTTACGGGATGGCGATTGATGAGCCGGGAGAGAACCTGACTGGCTACCAGCCTCCGCAGAATGGACTTTCCGTTATTTTCTTTGGTTATCGCCAGTGCGGAACCGTTTGCCCGGTTCAATTGGTCAATCTGATGGAGCTGAGCCAGCTTTTGGATGGGGCTGAGGTCGAGTTCCTGTTTGTCACCCTTGACCCGGAAAACGACACGCCGGAAGTGCTTGGTCAAACCATGGAAAGTCTTGGGAAGGCGTTCAGATTCTACCGGCCGGAAACTCACCGGGCCGCTCAAAAACTGGCTTCAACTTACAACGATTTTGCCGTTAAACAGCGTAGTTCCGAGGATGATCTCATCGCTCACAGCGCACATCTGCATGTAGTGACGGGAGAGTTCCGCAGAAGGCTGGTTTACACAACACCAGATCTGAATCTCAAGCTGGTTGAACAGGATCTTCGCCGCTTACTAAAAGACAAAAATAGCGAGAGTTCCATATGACGACCGCAGTAAACAGTCAGTCTTACGAAGTTGAAATCCGGGAGCGCACCGATCGCCAGATGTTGTTGATCCTTCTGGCGCATATTCCGGTGGTCGGCTTGCTGGTGCCGATGGGCTATGGCACCACTATGTTCGCTCTGATTGCGTCTTTGCTGGTGGGAGGTCTTGCAACTGCCGGCTTCTTTACGATGCGTGGAACAAGGGCCTTGTCGTCACTGTTCGCAATCTGCCTGATGCTGTTCTCGGCCATCATGATCCAGGCGCAGTTGGGTCGTATTGAAATGCATTTCCACATTTTTGCTGCGCTTGCCCTGGTGATCATCTATCGGGACTGGCTGCCCGTGGTGGTCGGTGCTGCAACGATAGCGTTGCATCATGTCGCATTTACAGCGCTTGAACTGGCGGGTGCCACATTGGGCGAGATGCCGATCATGATCTTCAACTATGATTGCAATTGGTCCATTACCTTCCTGCATGCTGCATTCGTGGTTTTTGAGTCTGCAATTCTCGTCTTTTTTGCGATCCAAATGGGGGCAGAGCAAAGGCAGTCGTTTCAGATTATTGACATTATACGGACGTTCGATGCGGATAATGATCTTACCTCACGTCTCGATGGCGCAGACAAGTCCGTCACGGCCAGCTCCTTCAATAACATGCTCGACAGGTTTGTCGAACTCATCGCCCGGCTGAAAGAGCTTTCTGGTCAACTGCGTTCGAACGCTGATGACATGACCAGTGTCAGTGACACAACCACGCAGATTGCCAACGAGCAGCAGGTTCAGACTGATCAGGCGGCCACGGCAACCAATGAAATGTCCGCCAGTATCCAGGAAGTCGCCAGTAACGCGCAGCTGGCGTCGGACGCGGCCAGCAATGCTTCCGCCGCAGCCACCAGAGGTGGTGAGGCCATGGCTAACGCGTCGAAACTCACGGAGTCTACCGATGAAGCTCTTGAAAGCAGTGCTAATCGGGTTGATGAGCTGAGCGAAAAAATCGAATCCATTTCCTCTGTCGTCGGCTCTATCAATGCGATCTCCGAACAGACCAACCTGCTGGCCCTGAACGCCGCCATCGAGGCGGTAAGAGCCGGAGAGCATGGCCGTGGATTCTCCGTGGTGGCGGATGAGGTCAGGGCGCTTTCCCTGAGAACCCAGGAATTTACTGACCAGATTCGGGCTACCGTCGGCGAACTGAGCGACATATCAGAAGCCACCAAGGCTTCGATGGAGATGGGCCGGACCCGTTCTGCCGAGTCAACACGGGCCATGCGAGAAACTGGCGAGGCAATTCGCGAAGTTGAAGCAGCCATCGGCGAGGTTTCGCGAATGAATTGCCAGATCGCATCGGCCTCGGAAGAGCAGGCAGCCACGTCGCTTCAGATCAATGAGAACATTCATTCCATCGCCAACCGGAACAACGATGTGGTATCCGAGGCGGAGCGGGTCAGAACCATGGCTTCAGACCTTGAGGCGGTCACCGAAAAACTGAATGAACTGGTGAAGCTGTATCGCATCTAAACCTTCCAGGAACTGATGTCGGAGAGTCGTCCGGCTCTCCTACATTGGTCTGATATTCACCGCGCTGATGCCGAACATTCATCGGCCCGCGGTTGAACTCTCGTTAATTGCTGCAATAGTTAAAGGTGACTTCACGCTGTGGAGTCCTTTCATCAGGCTATTGCCCGGTATGGGATTGCTTTCCCGGTCGATGCGTTGCTGAAAGGGCTTCGAAAGAGCCTTCCGGAATACGCGGATAACGACGAAAAAGGAGGCACCACATGTCGAACGAAAGTCTCAGTAAAGACAGTCTGAATACCCTTTCCAGCCTGGATGCTGGCGGTAAAACCTTTCATTACTACAGCCTGCCCAAGGCTGCGGACACTCTCGGCGACCTGAATCGCCTGCCGTTTTCGCTCAAAGTGCTGATGGAAAACCTTCTGCGCAATGAGGATGGCACCACCGTGGACAGAAGCCACATTGATGCCATGGTGCAGTGGATGAAGGATCGTCATTCCGACACTGAAATCCAGTTCCGGCCTGCCCGTGTGTTGATGCAGGATTTCACCGGCGTGCCCGGCGTCGTCGACCTGGCTGCCATGCGTGAGGCGGTCCAGGCAGCCGGTAAGGATCCGGCGATGATCAACCCGCTGTCGCCGGTCGACCTGGTGATCGACCACTCGGTAATGGTGGACAAATTCGGCGACGCGTCCTCGTTCAAGGACAACGTAGCCATCGAAATGGAACGCAACCAGGAACGCTATGAGTTCCTGCGCTGGGGCCAGCAGGCGTTCGACAATTTCCGTGTGGTGCCGCCGGGCACGGGTATCTGTCACCAGGTGAACCTGGAATACCTCGGCAAGACCGTCTGGCAGAAGGACCAGGACGGCAAGACCATCGCCTACCCGGACACCCTCGTGGGCACAGACTCCCATACCACAATGATCAACGGCCTGGGCATTCTTGGCTGGGGCGTTGGCGGCATCGAAGCGGAAGCCGCCATGCTGGGCCAGCCGGTCTCCATGCTGATTCCGGAAGTGGTGGGCTTCAAGATCACCGGAAAGCTTCGGGAAGGCATCACCGCAACAGATCTGGTGCTTACCGTCACCGAAATGCTGCGCAAGAAAGGCGTGGTTGGCAAATTCGTGGAGTTCTACGGCGACGGCCTGAAGGACATGCCGGTGGCAGATCGGGCCACCATCGCCAACATGGCCCCGGAATACGGCGCCACCTGTGGTTTCTTCCCGGTAGACGAGCAGACCATCAAGTACATGCGCCTGACCGGCCGTGAGGAAGAACAGCTGGAGCTGGTGGAAGCCTACGCCAAGGCCCAGGGCTTGTGGCGTGAGCCCGGCCATGAACCGGTGTACACCGACAACCTGGAACTCGACATGGGCGAAGTTGAGGCCAGCCTTGCCGGCCCCAAACGCCCGCAGGATCGTGTCGCCCTGAAGAACATGAAGTCCTCCTTTGAGCTGTTGATGGAAACTGCCGAGGGGCCTGCCGAGAACCGTGAGGCCAACCTGGAATCCGAGGGTGGCCAGACCGCGGTGGGCGTGGACGACAGCTACAAGCATCATGCCAGCCAGCCCCTTGAGATGAATGGCGAGAAAAGCCGGCTGGATCCGGGTGCGGTCGTCATTGCGGCGATCACTTCCTGCACCAATACGTCGAATCCGAGCGTTATGATGGCCGCAGGCCTGATCGCCCAGAAAGCGGTCCAGAAGGGACTGAGCACCAAGCCCTGGGTCAAGACATCGCTGGCGCCGGGTTCCAAGGTCGTCACTGACTATCTGAAAGTGGGTGGCTTCCAGGACGATCTGGACAAGCTCGGCTTCAACCTCGTCGGCTATGGCTGCACAACCTGCATCGGCAACTCCGGGCCTCTGCCGGACGCGGTAGAGAAAGCCATCAGTGATGGTGACCTGACCGTGGCCTCTGTGCTCTCCGGCAACCGGAACTTTGAAGGCCGGGTGCATCCGCTGGTGAAAACCAACTGGCTGGCATCGCCGCCCCTGGTGGTTGCCTATGCGCTGGCGGGCAACGTGCGCCTGGATCTCTCACAAGATCCGTTGGGCAACGACAAGGATGGAAACCCGGTGTACCTGAAGGACCTCTGGCCGAGCCAGCAGGAGATCGCTGAAGCGGTGGAGAAAGTGAAGACCGATATGTTCCGTAAGGAATACGCGGAAGTCTTCGATGGCGACGCCACCTGGAAGTCCATCAAGGTGCCAGAAAGCAAGGTGTACGAGTGGTCTGATAAATCCACCTACATCCAGCATCCGCCGTTCTTCGAAGGGCTCAAGGAAGAACCGGACGCGATCGACGATATCAAGGATGCCAACATACTGGCACTGCTGGGCGATTCGGTGACTACCGACCACATCTCACCGGCCGGTTCCTTCAAGCCGGACACCCCTGCCGGTAAATACCTGCAGGAGCACGGTGTCGAGCCGAAAGACTTCAACTCCTATGGCTCTCGCCGGGGTAACCACGAAGTCATGATGCGTGGCACCTTTGCCAATGTGCGTATCAGGAACGAAATGCTCGACGGTGTGGAAGGCGGTTACACCAAATTCGTGCCCACGGGCGAACAGATGGCGATTTACGATGCCGCCATGAAGTATCAGGAGAAAGGAACGCCGTTGGTGGTCATTGCCGGCAAGGAATACGGTACCGGCTCCAGCCGTGACTGGGCGGCCAAGGGTACCCGTCTGCTGGGTGTAAAAGCTGTGGTGGCCGAATCCTACGAGCGCATCCACCGCTCCAACCTGATCGGTATGGGCGTAATGCCACTTCAGTTCCCGGAAGGCACGGACCGCAAGAGCCTCAAACTCACCGGTGAGGAAACCATCAGCATCGAAGGCCTGTCTGGTGAGATCAAGCCGGGACAGACCCTCAAGATGACGGTGAAGTACAAGGACGGATCCACGGAGACCTGCGAGCTGAAATCTCGCATCGACACCGCCAACGAGGCCGTCTACTTCAAGCATGGCGGCATCCTCCATTACGTGGTGCGGGAAATGTTGCGCACTGCCTGAGTGGACAGGGTGAAATGGCATAGCGGGCGGCCGCTATGCCGAATTCAAGAGATCAATGAGAGAAACGAGAGAGACATTATGACCGATCAACCGTTTCTGACCGACGTGAAAACCCTCAGAGAGCGGGCCCGCAAGCACATCGAAGAAGGAGCGCTTACCGAGGGCTACGGTGCCAACCGCGACAATGTCGTGAAAATCCTGAATGAGGCGCTGGCAACCGAAATTGTCTGCACCCTGCGTTACAAGAGCCATTACTTCCGTGCCGATGGCATCAACGCCAATGTCGCTGCCCAGGAGTTCCTGGAGCATGCAGACCAGGAGCAGCAGCACGCCGATTGGCTGGCCGAACGTATCGTGCAGTTGGGTGGGAAACCGAACTTCTCGCCCGAAGGTCTTTTAACGAGGTCCCACGCCGAGTTCGTTGAGGGCGATACATTGCGGGAAATGGTAGTGGAAGATTTGGTGGCGGAGCGGATTGCCATCGACAGCTACCGCGAAATTGCCCGTTATCTGGGAGATCAGGACCCGACCTCACGGCGGATTATCGAGGAAATCCTGGCTCAGGAAGAGGAGCACGCCGACGATATGGCCGGTCTGCTGGAAGGGCTGGACAGCTGATTCATCGTGCTTTCAGCATACCGTTTGCGAACCGGGGGCCTTATTGAGTCCCCGGCTCCGCGAGCGGCAAGGTGATCCAGAAGCAGGCGCCAGATCCCTCTTCGGATTCGAAATCGACCTCACCGCCCATTGCCTGCATCAATTCCCGCGTAATCGCGAGGCCCAACCCGGTTCCTTCCTTTGTCCTTGAAGAGGTTGAGTTCGCCTGGGCAAACTTCTGAAAAATCCTGTCCCGGAAACTCTCAGGCACACCAGGGCCCTGATCCCTGACTTCAAGCTTTGCCTCATCCCCAGATTTGGACAAATCCACCCTAACGGCAGCACCGGCCGGGGAAAACTTGATTGCGTTTGACAGAAGATTTGTTATGGCCTGGGTAAGCCGAACAATGTCATAGTTGGCATACAGGTCTCGTTCCAGGACATTCAGTTGCACCTCGACGCCCCGCTTTCTGGCCATCGGCTGGATCTCTTCGATGGCTGCCTCGGCTGCTTCATCCAGTCTCTGGACAGACGCGTCGAACGTCACGTTGCCGCTGACCAGCTTCTCTATATCAAGAAGATCGTCGATAAGATGCCGCAGTTGTTTACTGTTGCGTTGGGCAATAGTGAGCATCTGAGCGGTTTTCTCGTTGACTGGACCGGTTGCGCCGCCAAGGATCAGCCCCAGAGAACCGGATATTGAGGTTAAAGGTGTTCGTAATTCATGGCTGACGGTGGAGATGAACTGGTTCTTCATCTCATCGATTCTCTGGCGTTCATCAACATTGGTGATGTAACCGTGCCACAGGATGCTTTCATCGGGCAGAGCCTCCGGTTGTGCCAGTCCCTCAACCCAGCTCCAGCCGCCGGTATCCAGACGCACTCGGTACCGGAGCTGCCATTGAGAAAGAGTCTGTGCAGATTCCTCGATCGACTTGAGCAGCTCGGGAAGGTCATCAGGGTGTACCCGGGCTATGGCTTTGTTGGCGTCGATAGCCGCTTCTTCAACGTCAATCCCATAGATCTCTTTAATGCCTGGGCTGGTGTAAGGAAAACTGCTGTGTCCGTCAGGCCACAGGCGGTATTGGTAAAGCATACCGGGCGCCTGGGTTACCAGTTTGTTCAGGGTTTCTGTGCGCTGGACGCGATAAAGGGTATCGGCCACCCAGTCTGCAAAGAGAGTGACGAACATTTCTTCTGTGGCACTGAACGGGCGATGTCTGGGCGAGTGCGACGAAAAATTTACGGTTCCAAAGATCTCGCCGTCGATCCAGATAGGCGCTGCCAGATACGTCTCCAGCCCGAAGACCTCGTAACACGGGCGGTTGGTGAATCCGGATTCGGCCATGTTTTGAATGGCAAACAATTTATGGCTGGATTCGAGGAGCAGGGCGCAATAGGTTTGTTCGAGGGGTAAGGTCGTGCCGTTTTCGATTGGGTTAGTGCCACGGGTGAAATGCCAGTGGATGGTATACACCGTGTCGGTGACCCGGCTGACAATGCCGGTTTCAAGACCAAGATAGTCGCAGGCGATCCTCAGGGCTCTCGCCGCTCGCTCATTGGTGTCACCGGCAGAATCCAGGACGATCTCGGTCAGCACGTTCAGCGCTCGGGTGCGATCCTCGGAGTGGTCCCGGATGGCACCGATCGAGAATTCCCGTTCCACCAGATCTGCCAGATCCCTCAAGATTGTTTTGTCTTCTTCTGAAAAGGATCGGGGCTTGCGATCGATGATGCAGAGCGTTCCAACCCTCTGTCCCTGAGGGTCGTGGAGCGGAGCGCCCGCATAAAACCGGATATGGGGATCGCCAGTTACCAAAGGATTATCAAAGAAGCGTTCGTCGTTGAGTGCGTTCTCAATGACAAGTGTTTCCTCGCGCAGCACAGCATGTCCGCAGAACGAGATATCCCGACCGGTCTCTCTGGCATCCAACCCCCGGCGCGACTTGAACCACTGTCTGTCCGTGTCAATCAGGGATACGAGCGCGATGGGGACGTTCAGGGTTCGGGCGGCAAGCCGGGTCAGCCGGTCGAATCTTTCCTCAGGGGGTGTGTCAAGGAGAGCCAGCTCCTCCAGGGCAGACAATCGGAAGGGTTCGTCTGGTGGAACGTCAGGTGCCTTCACGGTCGCTCCCTTTCTCCGAGTTATCGGGTTTGCACGCTGGCAGCTGTACCCAGAAACGCGCCCCGTTGTCATAATAGTAACCAACTTCGCCGCCCATCAAGCCCGCCAGCTCCCGGGTGATTGCAAGGCCCAGGCCGGTTCCCGCCTTCGACCTTTCAGTACCTGATTCAGCTTGGGCAAAGCGTTGGAACAATCTGTCAGAAAAGGTTTCCGGGACGCCAGCGCCCTCATCTGCGACCGTGATCCTGATCTGGTTATCCGGAGCATAACTGGACCAGATGCGAACAGTTCCATCCACCGGCGAGAACTTGATTGCGTTGCTGATAAAATTATCCAGTATCTGGCGTAACCGCAGTGGATCAGCCATGAGCCAGTGCTGTTCGCAGTCCTCGGGCTTCAGTGGGATCCGATAATGCCGTGCCATGCTGTCGTTGCCTTGACAGGCCTCATGGACTGCCCGCTGCACCTCGATCTGCCCGAGATGAATGGGCATCCGGCCAGCCAGTGCCTTGTTGAAATCCAGCAGGTCTGAGATCAGGTGCTGAAGCTGTTCGCTGTTGCGGAACGCAACATCGACCATCGCCCGTGCTTTTGGGGGCAACTCGCCCGCTGCGCCCGCCTGCAACAACTTCAGGGAACCGTTAACGGATGTGAGTGGGGTTCTCAATTCATGGCTGACGGTGGAGACGAACTCATCTTTCAGGCGGTCGAGTCCCTCCCGTTCCCGCATGAGAGTGTTGAACGCCTGGGCAAGATTACGGATTTCCGGGGGGCCGGACTCCGAGACGCGACCGGTGGCAGAACCATCACGGCTAATGGCTCGTATTTTCTTCGACATTATTTCCAGAGGACGGGTTGCTGCGCGAGTAAGAATCAGGGCTGTGACCGCTAACAACACGGTAGCCAGAACGCTTACCACGAGAAACTCCCGAAACGAGGCCCAGGCCGGGTTGGTGGCTTTCTCGTAGGGCACGGCGCGCAAAAACATCCAGCCGACTCTCTCGAGGTGTTCGGTGGCATAGATCCATTTCTTGCCTTCGTTATCGGTGACAACGCCGGAGGTCACACCAGAGAGGGCCGCGTCGACGATGAGGTTTTCGCCCGGGGCCGGTAGTTCAGGAATCGGCGCGTTTGATGACAGCGAATCGACCTGAATGAATCTTTCAGTGTCCAGTACCTGAAATATGGTCTGCGAATCACCCAGGGTGGTTTGAGGCACTATCCGGGATTCCTCGAGATTCACAATGCCGCCGGCAAACCCGACCAGATCGCCATCATCGGTTTCAATCGGGGCCACAAACGACAGCAGTGGGAGGCCCGTCTTTCGGCCGATGATTGGGCTGCTGATAACCGGTTGCCTGCTTGTCATTGCTCGCCGGAAGTGACTTCTGTCTGCGTAAGAGGTGCCAATGCGGCCCGGCACAAAAGTGTTTTCCGCGATGGCTACGGCATTTGCATCCATCACGGTAAGGCCTTCCTTGAAATAAGTGCTCAGAGTGGGTTGACGCCCCATCAGGTTTTTAATGCGGTCAAGAGGGATGAGGTTTTTGCCATCTGTCAGCGTTGCGGCAAAGGCCTGCAAGGCCGTCAACCGGATCTCGAGCGAACGGTTGACTTCGTCTGCAACGCCCCGCGTTTCAATCAGCTGTTTCTGGCTGAGAACGCGTTCGAAGTCCTTCAGCAACTCGTTGTAGGCAGTTCCCAGCAGGATCAGAACGGTAATAGCGCTTGTCAGGAGGGTTATAAGTGCAATTCGGGTGCCGAGGGACAGACGTTTCAAAGTACTTCCTTGGAAGAATAGCCTTGCTGGCCGCAACGTGATTTCATTGGACACGAGAATAGTGGATTTAATCATTGCGGCAAACTGCTTTTGCCGGGAGAAAGAGAGTGGCTTTGCAGTCAGACAATGACGTTTCCGAAAAGCTGAAAGTCCTCAGGGAAAAGTTTCTCACCAGGGCCAGATCAGATATCAGGGAATTGAGCGGCTATGCCGAGCAGACCCGGTCTGGAACATTGTCTGCCGAGGGACTCATTCGCTGTTATCAGTCGTTGCATCGCCTTGCCGGTTCGGCAGGTACCTTTGGCCTTCCTCGGCTGGGTGAGCAGGCGCGCTTGATTGAAAAACAGTTAAAGAGTCAGGCCGAAGCCCTCGGAGAAACGTCGGAGGCGCAGAGGCAATCTGTGGAGGTTTCCGACGGCTTTGCGGACAGCATTGACGCTCTCGCCAGTCTCATCGAGGAAAGCTCTGAGAATCTTTCAAGCGCGGAGTCTGGAAATCTAACGTCACCGGATCAGAACCGGTTTGAGGGCAGCCATGGCATGCAGATCCGGATTCTTCTCGTTGACGATGATGCTGGGGGGCAGGTCGCCTCATTGGCCACCGAGTTAGGGCGTTACGGTTTTATTTGTCAATTCGTGGACCAGCGTGACGAAACCGCTCTGGAGGGTATTTTCTCTGGCATTACAGGGGCTTCTTCTATTCTTTGCCGAGATTCGGCAATGCCTGTTGTTATGCAGCACGCAAGGAAGCAGGAAAACGAGGGCTCTCGTCGCAGGCCCCCTGTTGTTGTCATTGGTGCCAATGACTCCTTTGATAATGAATATCGGATTGCAAAGGCTGGCGCATCGGCGTTTTTTTCCGCTCCCGTGAGCGTGCCAGAGTTGGCCGAGCGTGTTGAATTGCTGGCGATTGAGCGGAGTTCTGGCGTCAACGGCCGGGTGCTTATTGTTGAAGATGATGCTGAGCTGGCCGAGCATTACTGTCTGGTACTGAGCGCAGCAGGAATAGAAGCGAAGTCTCTCACCGACCCAAGGCGTTTGATGGCCGAACTATATTCGTTTCAGCCGGACATCGTGCTCATGGATGTTCAGATTGGAGATTACTCGGGCGTTACTCTCGCCCGACTGATACGTTTCGAGTCTCGCTGGTTAAGTTTGCCCATTATTTACCTATCTTCAGAAGATGACCGCGATGATCAGCTTGAAGCTCTTTCCAAAGGCGCAGATGAGTTTCTCGTAAAGCCGGTCTCAGATGATTATCTGGTTCGGTCGGCGCGCATTCGTTGCTACCGAGCGCGTCAGCTTTCCGACCTGATGAACCGTGACAGTCTGACCGGGCTTCTCAAGCATTCGTTGATCAAACAGGAGCTTGAAAAAGAGCTCGCGCGATGCCGTCGCTTCGGCCACCTTTCCAGCGTCGCCATGATTGACCTCGATTATTTCAAGCAGGTCAATGATACCTGGGGGCATCGGTACGGCGATATCGTGATACGAGCGCTTGCAAATTTATTACGGAACCGGCTTCGGGAAACGGATATGATCGGCCGCTACGGTGGGGAAGAGTTCATGGTTGTTTTGCCTGATTGCTCGGTGCAGGCAGCGGCAGATTTGCTGAAAAGCATTGGGGAGAGCTTTTCCGAGCTTGTTTTTGCGGTAGGTGAAAAGAATTTCCAGGTTACGCTCAGCGCGGGCATTGCCGGCGTCAACGAATTCCCGAGCGGGGCGGAGGCACTGGAAGCTGCAGATCAGGCACTCTACCAATGCAAACATGAAGGGCGTAACGGGGTCGCGATTTATTCCGCGAACAAATGACGGTGTTTTCTGTTGTCAGGTGGTGGTTTTTTGAAAGCGCTAATCCTCGAAGATGACGATCTGGTTTCTGAACTGCTCGAGACGGTCGTTGCGGGAATCTATCCCGGTGCATTGGTCAAAGTGGCGGGCAGCCTGGGCGAGGCGCTCGAGCTGGTGAGCGGAAATACATTTGATCTCTTTATTGCTGACTGGAATCTGCCTGACGGTGCCGGACTGGAGCTCGTCAAGAAAGTCCGGAAATCAGATAGTGATGTACCCATCGTCATGGTGTCAGCCCGGTCAGATCGCGATTCCGTGCTGAAGGCCGCCTATTACGGTATCGATGGGTATATGACCAAACCATTCGATGTGCAACAGTTGCACCAACGTCTTGTCAAACTCCTTCAACCTTCGCAAGACACGGTTCCAGAAGTGGCGGCATTGCTGAAAAGTTCGCTTGAGGGGATTATCCAGCTGCCAACGGATGTCGATCCGGCAGACGTTCTGGAACTGATCAGACGTCAGGATGAATTATCGCCGTCTCAGTTGGCAGAACGTTGGCGCGAAGAGGCAAGCATTACTGCTCGATTGATGGATGTCGCCAACAGCACGTCTTTTCGGCGTACCGGTAAGCCAGTAGAAAGCCTGCGGGATTCTATCTCCTCGATGGGTGTAGGTCTTGCCTTGAATCAGGTGTTGGCTTTGTCTCTGGATGTGTCTGGCAAGCTCAAACACGAGGTTCTCAAAGGGCTTGCGAAGAGTCACTACGAGGGTGCACTGCAGGTCTCCAAAGAGGCGCAGGGGCTGGCGATCAAACTTAAGAAGCAGCCCGTTTCTTTGCAAAAGGCCGCGTTGCTCAGTCGCCTGGGTGAGCTCGCGGTAGTCAAGGTACTCAACGATTATATAGCCCTTGGTGGGGCACTTGATGCGTCCGAGGCGGAGCAATTGGTGCGCACCTGGGCTCAACCCTATGGCAATCGCCTGAAAGTTCAGTGGCGATTGCCATTGAGGGTGAGGGAGTTGATCGGCGCCGTGCATTTTTTGCCTGTCGATTGCACGCAGGAGGACCGGATTATCATGCGTGCCGCTGCAATGCTGGCCGGTGGCCAGAAGGAGTCCGAGGAGTGTCAGCGACTTCTTCGTCGCCTTGGAATGGACACAGAAGAACCAATCAGGGATTGACGCAATGAAACCAGGCAATACCAGCTCCATATCACGAGTTCTTTACGTCGAGGACGACCCGGACATTCGGGCAATTGCTGAAATCGCGCTGCAAGATGTCGGTGGTTTTGAGGCAGCTGTGTGCGAATCCGGCGTTGCCGCTTTGGCAGCGGCTCCAGGCTTCGATCCCGAGCTTATTCTGTTGGATGTCATGATGCCGGGTATGGACGGCCCAGCAACGCTCAAGGCCCTGCGCGAGCTTGACGGGATGGCGGATGTGCCGGTTATTTTCATGACGGCACGACTGCAGAATTCGGAAATACGCGAGTACCGTGAGTTAGGTGCGTTGGGCGTGATCCCGAAGCCCTTCGACCCCATGACCCTTTCGGATCAGATTTCACGCATTCTGCAAGACTCCCGAGGGTAAAACCGGCAGATCGGCAGAGTCCTCCGGCAGGTGCGGAAAGATGCAATTTCCGGTAGTCTGGCCAGCCTGACCCCTGTTTAGACTGATGAGGTAGTCATGTCATCCTCCCCATCCCGGGACGAATTGAAAGCCAAGCTGAATCTTGAGACTTCTCGCATCCACTGGCACGAACTGCAGACCTACTTTGCGAGGGGACAGGTCGTCAGGGTGTCGCCGGACCTGGATCTGCTTGAAGTGGCGACTGAGTTGGCGGCGGATAACAAAGCCCGTTTCGAACAGTGGATGAACGATGGACGCGTTGGTGAGGTTGCGCCGGACACCGCGCAGGATTGGTATGATCGCAATGCGGAACTCTGGGCGGTCGTCATCGCACCCTGGGTTCTCGTTCAGGACAGGTCAGGGCATGTTCTGCACTGACAGCATAACGCCATGAAGCTCCACTATTTCCACGGCCGTAGCCCGCTCCGGGATCTTGTCATGGTGAAAGACGGCCAACGCATCGAGCTACACATCCGGCCAGCAGGCGGCGGCCATTGGGGCCTGGTCGCTCTCTCTGGCCCTGATCAGGGGCGCCCGGATGGACAGTTCTGCCGTGGGCCCTGGCCAACCCAGGCCCGGGCTGAATCGGTTCTCAGGAGCGTCGCCGGCACCATGATGGGAAAAGGCTACGAACCGAAGCCCGGAGATTATGCGGTCTGGTCCGTTACCGCCCAACGTCTTGCCCGCACCATCGGCGTTCCGCAGGGTGAACAGGCCAGCCCGGATGCCGACCCCGACCAGTTCAAACCCCTGACCTGATAACCCCCTTTTTGTTTCGAGGACGCCATGCTGACTGGAGCCTTGCTCATTCTTGCTCCCCTGTTCCTGGGTTTTGCCATCGCCCTGGAAAACCGCCGGGCCATGACGGTGATCCATTACACGGTGGAGGCACTGGTTTACTTCATCCTGTTGCTGCTGGGTCTGGGGCTTGGCCAGATGGAGGGCCTGGCGGCGCAACTGGGTGGCATGGCGACCCAGGTACTGGCACTGGTGCTGGTGCTTTTCGTCGCCAACATGTTTGGGCTCTGGATGTTCCACCGCTGGCAGCCAATGTCCATCGAGCGGGTCGAGGGCAGTGTCAGCCCCGGATACCGCCGGCTTTTTCTGGCTGGCCTGAAACCGCTGGTGGCGGTTATTGCCGGGCTGCTTGCCGGCTACTACCTGTTGCCGGACATGCCCATGGCGGAACAGCTGGCGACCTGGTCCCTGATGTTGCTGCTGTTTCTGATCGGCCTGCAGCTGCGCAATGCCGGGCTTTCGCTGCGCAAACTTCTGATGAATCGTCAGGGGCTCGGTATCGCGCTGGCTCTGACGCTCAGTTCCCTGGTGGCCGGTGCCCTGTTGATACCCTGGCTTGGTTTGCCCTGGCACGACGCCCTGGCGGTTGCCTCCGGGTTTGGCTGGTACTCGCTGTCCGGCATTGTCATCGGCGAAGCCCTTGGCCCTGCGTGGGGCGGCGTGGCCTTCCTCAATGATGTGCTCAGGGAGATCGTTGCACTGGCAATCATCCCCTTGTTGATTGCCAACAGGCCGGCCATGGCTATTGGTTATGGTGGCGCTACCGCCATGGACTTCACCCTGCCGGTAATCCGCAGCAGTGGCGGGCTGACCTGTGTTCCGGTGGCGATCGCCTCCGGTTTCTTGCTGTCTTTTCTCTCGCCGGTGCTGATGGGGGTGTTCCTGTCTTTGGGATAAATTGACGCGGTGCAAGGCAAGTTGCGGTTTTACGGGTAGTATGTGAAGCAGTAAACTGTCGTTTATTGACAAATGTTAATGTCTTCGCCCGGTCCGGAGCCTGATGCAACGCCGTGAATTCCTTGGTCTATCGATAGCAGCCGGACTGTCCGTGGCGGGATTGCCGGGTTGCAGCGATCCCGGCCCGCTGAGGTTCGGTATCCACCCCTGGATCGGCTACGAGCCACTGTACCTTGCCCGTGATTTCAACTGGTTGCCGGATACGGTTGCGCTGGTGCCGGGCACGTCTGCCAAAGACTCCATGGAGGGCCTTCTTTCAGGGGCGCTTGATGGGGCGGCGCTGACTCTCGATGAAACCATACGCGTATGGTCGAGAGGGCTGGAACTGGTTGTGGTCGCCGTCGCTGATGTGTCCGCCGGCGCCGATGTACTGATGGTCAAGCCATCGATCACGGAATTGGCAGCCCTCAAGGGGCAGCGAATTGCGGTGGAGCTGGACGGTGTCTCGGGCGTTATGCTGTTTAAAATCCTTGAGGTAGCGGGGCTCGATCGCAGCGACGTGATAAAAGTGGATTTGCCGGTAAGCCAGCATGCACAAGCCTGGTCCCGCGGTGAAGTGGATGCTTCCGTGTGCTACGAGCCAACAGCGTCACTCATAGAGAACGCCGGAGGCGTCAGACTCTTCGATAGTAGTGCCATTCCGGAAACCATCTTCGATGTGCTGGTGGTGACCCGGAAAGTGGCAGAGAGCAATTCCAGAGCGGTTCGCGACCTTTTGACCGGACATTTTTCCGGCCTGCAGCATCTCGTGCGGAGCATGCACGACTCAATGTACCGGATTGCCACCCGTCAGGGGATCAGTCCGGACGAGGTCCGCACGGCACTGGCCAGCGTTATGCTGCCGGATCTGGCCGCGAACCAGCGTTATCTCAGAGCAGCCGGACCCATCGAAACCATGGCCGGATCCCTGTCTCGCCTTATGCTGGCAGAGGGTATGATTGATCAGAATCCTGGCATCCAGCGCATGTCAGATCCTTCGTTTCTGCCAGCGAGGGTCTCTTGAATATTCGCCGGTTTGCTGCCTGTCTTTGTTTTCTGTTTGCCACGGAATTTGTGGCGATGGCATCAGCCAGTGCCGATGAAACACTGACTATGGGTGTATTCGCCTATCGGCCGGACAGTGTGCTTCAGGAACGTTACCAGCCTCTGACGGACTACTTGTCCAGGGAAACCGGCATATCCGTAAGGCTGGAGGTTCTCAATCAGGAGAATATGAGCCGGGCGATCGCCGCCAACCGGCTCGATTTTTTTCTTACCAATCCCAGCCATTTTCTACTGATCCGAAGCGAACGCAGTCTGACCGGCGTTCTGGCGACTCTGGTCAGGCGCTCCGGCCAGTCTTCGACTGGCAGTCTTGGTGGCGTGATCTTTACCAGGGCCGAGCGCGACGACATTGAACAGCTCGCTGATATCCGTGATAAGACCATTGCCTCGCCCGGTGTCCATTTCCTGGGGGGCTACCAGACGCAGGTTCTCGAGCTCCTGGATGCCGGTATTGATATCCGGAGAGTGAATCTGATCCGGTTTATGGGCACCCACGACCGAGTGGTTCGATCGGTTCTCTCCGGAGATGCCGATGTAGGCTTTATCCGAACCAGCATTCTGGAGCAGATGGCGCAGGAAGACCCTGATCTGTTTACCAAGGTAAAGGTTCTGAACCGTCAGCGGCTGGCGGGTTTCCCCTACGTTGTTTCAACCCGTCTATACCCGGAATGGCCCCTGGTGGCGCTGCCCCATGTAAACGAGCGGGCTGTCCGTCGTATCGCGTCGGCGCTTTTTGCCATTGAGCCGGAAGACGAGGTGGCGCTGTCAGTCGGCATTTCGGGTTTTTCGCCGCCTGCAGACTACCAGTCGGTTGAGTACCTGGCGCGCACTCTGCGGGTGCCGCCCTACGACCAGGCGCCCCAACTTACCTGGGTGGATGCGTTGCACCAGTATCGCCTCTGGGTCTTTACCATTCTGGTGTTGCTCATGTTGCTGGTGGCATCGTCGCTCTGGCTGGGCAAGAGCAAGCGGCAGCTGGCCGCGGAACAGAGGCGTCTGCGCCAGCTTATCCGGGGTTGGCCACAAGCTGCATTGCTGATCCGGGGTGGACTTTTCATCGACACCAACCGGGCTTCTGTCGACCTGCTGAGGTACACCTCCAGTGAATCACTGGTCGGCAAGGATCTGGCGGTCTTTTCGCCGGAATTCCAGCCAGACGGGCAGATTTCCCGACAGAAAATGGCGCCCATGCTGGCCCGGGTTTCGGCGGGTCAGGTGGAACAGTGCGAATGGGTTCTGAATCGCTCTGACGGCACGGAGATCTGGGTGGAGCTTACCATGGCGCCCGTCCACACCGAGGACGAACCGGAGGCTCTGATTCTTTGCTCCCTGTATGAGATCACTCTCCGGAAACACGCGGAACAGCGGCAGCGGCTGGCGGCGAGCGTCTTCGAATACGCCCGCGAGGCTATTTTCATTACTGATAATCACGGCATCGTGATTGATGCCAACGATGCGTATCTGGCGATAACCGGCCGGCCCCGCAATCGGGCAATAGGAAGACTGCCACCCTTACCGGTGGAGGAAGGCAGTGGTATTTTCGCCAGTGCCCGGTCTCAGGGCTTCTGGTCCGGAGAGTTCGCCAGCAGGCGCAATGATGGCGAGCCGATTACCTTGTCGGTAACACTCAGCAGTGTTCGTGGCGATCATGGCGAAGTCTCGCATTTTGTCGGTATTTTCAGTGACATCAGTCGGCTTAAAGAGCAGGAAAGAAAGCTCCGGATCATGGCCCATTACGATGCCCTGACCGGAATGCCTAACCGGGTTCTGTTTGCCGACCGGTTGCAGCAGGCCATGGCCCTGACACGCCGACAGAGCGGCAAACTGGCTGTGGTTTATATTGATCTGGACGAGTTCAAGCCGGTAAACGATGCCTTCGGCCATGAGGCGGGTGACCAGTTGCTGGTCGAGATCGCACACCGAATGCGTTCGGAACTCCGGGAAGAGGACACCCTGGCGCGGATCGGAGGTGATGAGTTCGCGGCCATTGTCATGAATGTTCAGGACGATCCGGCCCTGGAAAGCCTCTTGATGCGTTTGCTGGCCCGGGTGGCCGAACCGGTCTGGGTAGCGGACCACAGCGTCGAAGTTTCAGCCAGTATCGGCTACACGCTGTTCCCGCAGGCAGAGGATCTGGACGGCGACCAGCTCCTGCGCCAGGCCGACCAGGCCATGTATCAGGCCAAGCACCGGGGCCGCAATCGCTATGTCCGATTCTCTGATCCATCTTCCTGATAGCAGCCGTTGAACCACTCCATTCCGAGCTGTCCGCGGCTGTCAGCGTTCTCAGGCGAGGAATTTCCGGACATCAATCTTGTAGGTTTCCGGATCAACGGCTCGCAGAATCCGGTCCTGTGTGCCCGGTTTCGCGAGATCGAGGGTTTCTAGCGTGATCGGCATTCGGAATTTGGTGTGGTACATAATGCGCACAGTCGGCAGCCTCTGGTCACTTTCATTGGCTTCAACCACGACGCCAAGGCGACCACTTTCCAGAAGCACCAGCGAGCCCACCGGGTAAAGGCCCAGGCACCGGATAAACTGTTTGACCAGACTGGGATCGAGGTGAGTGCCGCTCCACTCCAGAAGCTTCTTCAGACCCTGTGTTGGTGTCATGCCCTTGTGATAGACCCGGTCTGCGGTGATGGCATCGTATACATCGCTGATCGCCACCATGCGACCGTATTCCGAGATCTCATCACCCTTCAGACCCTCTGGATAGCCTGTGCCGTCGAGGCGTTCGTGGTGCTGGGCCGCCGTGATGACGGTGAGCTCGCCAATGCCCTCTGTGGTAGCCAGAATGTCCCGTGAATGGCGGGCGTGGAGTTTCATCACCTCGAACTCTTCGGCAGTCAGGCGGCCGGGTTTGTGCAGTATCTCGTCGGGTGTAAGGATCTTGCCAAGGTCGTGGAGCAGGGCGCCAACGATGGTCTGGTGCAGGACGTCAGACGACAGGCCCCGGTAGTTTCCGAAAAGGGACATCAGCACACTCAGATTGACCGAGTGTTCCAGCAGGTAATTGTCCTTTTCCCGGATGCGTCCCAGACAGCTCAGGGCGTTGGCATTTCGGAGCACAGAATGCTGTAGTTCGTCTGCCAACTGATGGATGGGGGCCACATCAATGGCGCCGCCCACCTTGGCGTGATTCATGAACTCGCCCACCAGCCCCTGGGCCTGGCTATGGATCTGCTGGGCGATGACCATTTCTTCGGCAAGTGGTACATAGGGCCGCAGGCCGGGCGTCAGTTCACCCGCCTTTTGCAGGGCCGACTCATTCCGGCGATCCACCTCGGCGGCGGTTTCCGAGTCCTGGGTGTCGAGCCCCTTCGAGGCATCGATATAGACAAACTCCACGCCCATACGGCGGATTTTCTCGATGGTTTCCTCTTTTTTGATCACACCGCGCTTGCGCTGGGTGTTGTGGGGAATCCAGTCGTTGTTCAGGTCGGTTATGTACATGCCGACCTTGAGTGCTGAAATGGGGACGCGTTTGATCATTCGCCGGGGAAAAACGTCCTCAGGCTGTTTGCGTAAGTCTTACCAATCACCTCGTCCAGAGGCAGTTCTTTCACCTCGGCGATTTTCTCGGCGACAAAAGGCAGGTAAAACGGTGCATTTTCCTTCCCGCGGTAGGGCACCGGGGTCAGGAAGGGGGAATCGGTTTCCAGCAGGATCTGCTCGATCGGCGCCATGCGCACGATGTCCCGTACATTCTCCGCCTTGTTGAACGTGGTGATACCGTTGAAGCCCAGGCACCAGCCCTGATCCAGGGCATAGCGTGCAAGCCCGGGGCCGGACGTGAAGCTGTGAATGACGCCACGGCGCTTGAGGGTGGTCTCAAACTCGCCCAGGATCTCGATGGTATCCTCGTCGGCTTCCCGGCTATGAATCACCACGGGTCTGTCTGTGTCACAGGCGATCTGGAGCTGGCGCCGGAACACCTCGCGCTGCACGTCCCGGTCGGCGTTGTCGTAAAAATAGTCCAGCCCGATCTCGCCCACCGCAACGATCTTCTCGTCCCGGGCGTGGGCACGGATTTCGGCTTCCACGTCATCAGAATAGCTTTCAGCATCGTGGGGGTGGATCCCCTGAGTACCATAAACCCAAGGCGCAACCTGGCTGAGTTCGCGTACTCTGGCAAGGTTGTCCGGGGACACCGCAATGGTGATCACTTTCTCGATATTGACCCCTTTTGCCTGCTCCAGGGTTTCCTCAAGCGGGCGGTCCGTGAGGTAATCCAGGTGACAGTGGGTTTCGATGATCGGCTGATCGAATACGGGAATCTCGCGACGTTTTTTACTCATTGCCGGGTACTACACTCCATCGCAACCTGTATTCGGGCTGCTATTCTGTGAATTCAATCTTACAAGTTTACCAGTTTGTACGATTGTTGACCTGTATTACATTCATAGGGACTTGCACGGAGCATTGGATGAAATTGTCGGCGTTTGCCAGTTCTTTTCTCTACGACCCTGGAAAACCCAGATTCCGGGATTACCCGACTTTTCTGGATGGCGATGACACCACCCTGCCAGGGTTGGAAGCCAGTCTGGATCAGATCGGTGAATACCAGCGCCGGCTCTGGGCCAACCAGTCCAGGGCGGTTCTATTGGTTACCCACGGCCCGGACACCAGTGGAAAAGACAGCCTGATCCGTACTCTGGCAACCTACGCCGACCCCGCTGGTTTCCATGCCTGGTCGTTCAGCCGGCCGAGGGGGGCCGAAACCCGCCATGACTTTCTCTGGCGGGTCACGCCGTTTCTGCCCGGCTTTGGTGAGATGGTCGCCTTCAATCGCAGCCATCATGAGGCTGTGATCGCAGAACGGGTCTGGCCGGTTCATGAAGCAGACAGCTATAACTGGGAAAACCGTTACCGCTCCATCCGGAACTTCGAGAATCATCTCGTGGAAGAGGGCACCACGGTGATCAAGATCTGGCTCAACCTGTCTGAGGATGAGCATCGCCAGAGGCTTCTCAAGCGTCTGGACAAGCCGCGCAAGCGCTGGAAGTTTGATCGGTCCGATATCGATGGCTGGGAAAAACGCAGGGAGTACGAAGCGTTTGCCGAGGAAGCCATTGCCGCGACCCATACAGAGCAGGCACCCTGGTTTATCGTGCCGGGCGATCGGAAGCCCCAGGCGCGCCCGATTGTCGCAGCCATACTGGCTGAGCAATTGCAGAAACTGGCGCCGGAATATCCGAAAGAAGATGAAAGCGTTTTAAAAGAGTACCGGCGTCTTCTGGCGAAGACCGGCGTGGAGTAAACATGAGGGAGGAATGCATGCACATTGCTGTTGTTGGTGGCGGCGTGGTGGGAATGACCACCGCCTATGAACTGAATCGCCGGGGCCACCAGGTGACTGTGCTGGAACGTCATTCAATGGCCGGCAACGAGACCAGCAAGGCCAACGCGGCCCAGCGATCCTATGGGGTGGTGTACCCCTGGGCCGATCCCGCGATTGTGTTCAAGGCCATCCCCTGGATCCTCAAGCAGGATGGCCCCCTGAAACTTCGCTTCCCGCCGTCTGTGGAAACACTCAAGTTCATGTTTGCTACGCTCCGTTACGCCTGGTCGCCAGGGCTGTTCGGGTTGAATCGCCGCGCCATGTTGCGCCTCGGTATCCACAGCCGGGAGCGATTCATGGCGCTTGAGAAGGAGCTTGATCTGTCCTTCGATGGCGACCACCAGGGTCTGCTGCACCTGGCGAGCACACCGGAAGCGCTGGAAGGCTACCGGACGACCCATGAACTGCTGAACGAACTGGGCATCCCTTCCCGTTTGCTCACACCCGAACAGGTGCGCGACGCCGAGCCCGGCATGGTTGGCAATGGTCCGCTTTATGGCGCCCTGAGCTATGACACCGACGGAACCGGCGATTGCCACAAATTTTCCCGGGAACTCGCTAAAGTCTGCGAGGCAAAGGGGATAGTGGTTCGTTACAACGTGGAAGCGGAAAAGCTGATTGCCGATGACCAGAGGGTCAGCGCAATTTCAGTCAGAAACAGCGATGGAGTCATGGAAGCCCTGGAAGTGGATGCCGTGGTGATCAGCGCCGGGTGTTGGTCCAACCACCTGGTTCAGCCCCTCGGCCTCGAACTGCCCATCTATCCGGTAAAAGGTTACAGCCTGACGGTCCCCATGAAGGACCCGGAACAAGGCCCCGCTTCCACCATTCACGATGACAACTTCAAAGTGGTTTCTACTCGTCTGGGCGATCGATTACGCGCCACAGGGTTTGTCGAGCTGGCGGATTTCAATAGAGACATTCCGGAGGCGAGGCTGGCCACGATCCGAAAATCGGTGGAGTCCCGGTTCCCCGGCTGCGCCGATCTCGACGCCGCCGAAACCTGGACCGGCTTCCGCCCCATGACCCCGGATGGCCCTGCGATTATCGGGCGAGGCCCCAGAGAGAACCTCTATTTGAATACCGGCCACGGCACCTTCGGCTGGACTCTCTCTGCCGGCAGTGCCGATGTCATCGCCCAGGTAATTGAAGGCGAGGAACCGTCCGTTTGCCTGGATGCCTTCCGCCCAGGAAGATTCCGGGAGTAGGCTCAATACCCCGGTGCGCGCAAAAGGCCCGAGAGCAGGGCGGATAGCCCCTCCCGGGAGCGTCGAAAACATGGATGTTTTCGTCGAGCGTACATGGACGTATTCACAGCGTATCCCGGGAGGGGCTATCCGTCCTGCTCCGCCTTGGAATTCGAGCGCGACTGAGATCTGCAATCCACAGCGCGCTCAATGTTCGAGCACAGCGTATGAACAAACCCGATATCCCGATCAGACAATAACGGCAGCCGCTCAAAGACCCACTGGGACAGTTTCCCTTCCGGCGGAGTGTCCAGCTCCGGTAGTAAGGTTTCGAGCCGGCCGCGGAGCGCGCCAAGACGATTGTCATCGGCAGGTTCATGCCGGATATCCATGGCATCCGAAAGCCCGGACATTTCCCAGGCGTAGAGCATCACCGACTGGGCAAGGTTCAGGGAGGGGTAGGTGACCTTCATGGGGATGCCGGTTAACAGATCGCAGAGAGCCAGCTCTTCATTGGACAGCCCGCGATCTTCCCGGCCAAACACCAGTGCTGCGGTTGCCACGGACGCACCCTTCGTGGCCAGAACCTTCCGCAGATCTGAGGGGCCGTGCCAATCCTGGCGCTGATGCCGGGTCTTGGCGGAGGTCCCCATCAGCAGGTCTACGGAGTTTCTTACCGCAGCCAGATCGGGGAAAATGCGCGCATTGTCCAGGATATGGTCGCTGCCATGGGCCAGCCAGTGGGCTTCCGGGCGGGTGTGCAGATCGGAATTGACCAACCACAGTTCGCCGAAACCCATGGTGCACAGCGCACGGGCGGCTGCACCGACGTTTTCCGGAACCTTGGGTTCAACAAGTACAAAGGCCAGTTGCATGACGTTACCTCCGGCGGCGAGTTTACACCACGGCGCGGAATCTTTTTACCAGCATTGGCAGCAGCTGAACGACTGGCTGGTACAGCATTCCGAGTTCTGGCAACCGGCGCCGTTCATGACGCCGGAGCCTGCCTGGGCGCGTCTTTATCCGGAACTGGGCACCATGCTGGCGGAACTAACCGATGGGGAATGCCAGCAACTGGATGGCAGCCCGGTTGAGTTGGCGGCTCGGGTTGCCTCATGGTTGCCGTCCCTCGACCGTTACGCCGACATGGTTCAACTGCCGGAGCTGTTGCCGGCACCCGAAAAGGCATCAGAGGCGACGCTCCCGGAAATCCGGGCCACGGATATGCCCGGTCGGAAACGCCTGCAGTCGGGCGCCTTTACGGCGGCACTGATACCGCTGGAACACCCCGCCCTGGACTGGTGTTGTGGTAAGGGCCATCTGTCCCGGACACTGGCGCCGTTTTGCCCCGGTGAGATACAGGGTTTCGAGTGGAATCCGGAGCTGGTGCGCGATGGCAACCGACTGGCACAACAGTTCGGAGATCCCGTGTCGATCCGCTGCCAGGATGTCATGGCAGAGGATTTGTCGCTTCCCAGCCGTCACCACGGTGTTGCACTGCATGCTTGTGGCGATCTGCACCGACAGTTGCTGAAGCGAGGCAGTGAAGCCGGGTTGCCAAGATTGAGTGTCTCGCCCTGCTGCTACCACCTCACTGAGATGGAACACTACCGGCCGCTTTCACAGCGGGCGGCGGATCACCCAAAAGCGCTGCAGCCGAGCCGTAACGATCTTCGGCTTGCGGTTCAGGAAACCGTGACGGCACCGGCCCGGGTGAGGGAACAGACCCGCCTTGTCAGCCAGTGGCGCCTGGGATTTGATGGTCTGCAGCGGCAACTTCGTGGGTGTGATGAGTATCTGCCGGTTCCTTCGAATCCGCCCCGCCTTTTGAACGAAGGCTTTCCCGCCTTTTGCCGTTGGGCGGCGGCAAAAAAGCAGCTCCGATTACCCGATACGGTGGACTTTGATCACTGGCAGGCGTTTGGCGTGCAACGGCTGGCCGAGGTTCGCCGCCATGAGCTGGTCAGGCATCTGTTCCGGCGTCCTCTGGAGCTCTGGATGGTCTTGGATTACGCGCTCTTTCTGGAAGAGCAGGGGTACAGGGTCAGGCTGGGGCATTTCTGCGATCGTTCACTGACACCCCGCAACCTCCTGCTCGATGCGGTCAGGGTTTCCGGTACTCAACCCGTTCAACACAGCCATCCCTGAAATACACATAGGTCAGCTCATAGAGCGCGCCATAATAGCGGGTCTGGTAGATCCAGACTTCCTGGGGGCTGGTGTAGGTTTCAGGAGGGTTGCCGAAAGCACGGCGCACGTTGTCCCGGGTCATGCCCCGCACCACCTGCTCGCGAACCAGATAACGACGCAAATCGGTGGAGTTGATAAAACGGCATGTGCCGGCCTCTTTTTCTTGTTCTGACTCTTCTGTCTGTTCTTCTGGATCAGGGGACTCCTGCACCGGGAGGTTCTGATTGAAACTGCCGCCAATGCGGTTATCCCGTAGCTCAAGCGATTCAGCATCCTCGCCGCAGGGCTGGTCCGAGAACACCGTATTGCCGTCTTTTTCGCAGCGAAAAACCTGGGACTGCGCCGGCACTGCCAGAACAGAGAGCGTGAAGATCAGTGCCATGGCTCTGAGCATCGGTTCCTCGCATTTTTTCAGAAACAAAAAAGGCGCCCGAAGGCGCCTTTTCAAACCACTCAGGTAAAACCTTAAATTAACGGCGAACCTGAATGCGCGCTTCAACCCGGCGGTTGGCAGCTCGGCCGTCCGCTGTGTTGTTGGACGCGATCGGCTGCTCCTCACCGTAACCTACGGCTTCCACTCGTGCCGGATCAACACCCAGAGGCCCGGTCAGACGGCCGGCAACTGCTTCAGCGCGACGCTGGGACAGGAACTGGTTGTAGTCCGCGTCACCGCGGCTGTCAGAGTGGCCGGCAATTTCCACGATGGTTTCCGGGTTTTCCTGCATAAAGTCTGCGACGCGACGAATTTCCTCATCGTAGGCATTGCCGATGACCGAGCTGTTGGTCGGGAACTGGACTTCGATGGTGAAGGTCTGGATGGTTTCAGTTACACCTTCACAGCCGGATGCATCCACGTCCGCGCCAGCGGTGGTATCCGGGCACTGGTCTTTGCTGTTGACCACGCCGTCATTATCGCTGTCCAGCTCACATCCACGGCTGTTTACTTCCGCACCGCGCGGTGTGTCCGGGCACTGGTCACGACTGTCGGCCACGCCGTCGCGATCCGAATCCGGCTCGCAGCCATTGCTGTCAACGGTTGCGCCTGCCGGGGTGCCGGGGCACTGGTCCCGTGAATCCGGCACGCCATCACCATCTGCATCTGCCGGGCGCGCAGGCGCCGGAGCCGCTTGTGCCACGGTGCGGGTAAACGCAAAACTGATGCCCAGAGAGACCTGAGTGTCGAAGGTGCTCTCATCGATGCCGTGGAATTCACGGAGGTCGCCGCGCAGTGATACGGCGTCGTTGATGTTGTAGCGGAAGCCGGTACCCACGTTCACTCGGGTTTCGTCATGATTGCTGCCCGCGGTGCGAACGCCACTGTTGTCCGAACCAAAGTCTGCATGGCCTGCGCCCAGAGACACGTATGGGTTCCAGGCTTCGTCCGGGCCTGCAAAGTAGTAGGTACCGTCAACCCGGACTTCATCAAATTCCGATTCGCCCGGCACGTATTTGCGGTCTGCATCGGCACGTGAGTAAAGCGCCTCTACCGACCAGTGGGGACGGAAGCGGTATTCCACACCAACGCCGAAGGTGCCGGTTTCGCTCAGATCGCGCTTGTCGTCAAACAGCTGAAAACCGGCAAACGGGTTGATGTAAACGGTTTCCTGACGATCGGCCATGGCCGGGGTTGCCAGGGTAGCGGCCAGTACAGCCGCGGAAATCGGACGCATGACGTTCATGCAGAACCTCCTGTTCATTGTCGTTGTGGTACCGCACTTCCACATGAAAAGTGCTTGTATACCCGGAATTTAGGCCAGTAGGCCAAAAAAAACAAAAAAATGATACGGATTGTTACGTCCGCAATTGTACCCAGTTGACCTTTACGACCCCGAGGTCGTTTCAGGCCAGAGCGGAAAAATACAGATGCGCGCTTTTTTTACTGAAGTTAAGCACCTCGCCGTTGTCGAAATGTACCTCGAAAGAATTCTCATCTTCGGCGACCACCGAGCCGGGACCAAAGATCGCGTGGCCAAGACGTTTTTGATGCCAGAGTGGTTCCGTTGAGTTTTCGAATGTTGCCGCCTGGCCCTCAAGGGTGACGCTCTCCCGGTCGGCGTAACGCTGGCTGACCGGTGTCAGGGGGGCAGTTAACCGAGTGGTTGATGATTCTGCCGGAGATCGCTCATCCAGCCAGCGACCGAATTCCTCGGCAAGCTCAAAGCAGCACTCTTCCACGAAACGGCTTGGGCCCAGATCGCCGTCCAGGTGCGGTTGCTTGCTGGCCGGTCGGGTGATCAGGTGAAGCTGCTGGCGTGTGCGTGTCATGGCCACATACAGCAGCCGTCGCTCGCTTTCCAGAAATGCTCTGGCATTGTCCTGGGGGCGGGGGCTGTACGGCAGGTATTTCTCCTGCAGTCCGGGAATGATAACTGTTGGCCATTCCAGACCCTTGGTGCGGTGAATCGTTGAGAGCAGCACCCCACCCTGCTGTTTTTCACCCGCCTGTTGCTTGAGGGTTTTCAGGTGCTCCAGGGCGCCTTCAGCTGTGACATCAAGGCTTTTAAGGTACTGCCGGAATCCTTGTATCGTATCGATCCGTTCCTCGGCACTCTCATGCGTCAGCGCCAGGCTGCGGATGCCCTCGTAAAGATCAGTGTGCTCGGCATAGACACTGATCAGTCCTGCAACCGGACCTCCGTAGCTGTGCAGTTGGGCAAGCACTTCGCCGAGTTTCCTGAGCTTGCGGGCGGCCATGGGCGCAAGCGCGTCGAAGTCCATCGCCAGCAGACGCTCGTGCCAGCCACTGGAAAATCCTGCCAGGAAACGCGCCAACTGCTCCAGCTCCGGCTCTTTCAGACCCACATGAGGAAAGCGCAACAGCTGTCGTGCCAGCTCCAGGCGATCCTCGTCCGGCAGGTTTTCCAGTTTCCCGGTCACCACCATCAGAAGGGCAGTGATCGCCTGAACTTCCCGGCTGAACAGCGCGCCTTTGCCGGCATCAATCCGGTAGGGAATCTGACGAGCCAGCAACTTCAGCTCGATAGGGACACTCTGACTCCAGACCCGGAACAGTATGGCCGTGCCTGCCAGAGCCGGTTCCGATTGGCCCTGAAGAATCTGCAGCACGGTATCGGCATCGCTTTCCGACCGATGCAGGGTGATCTCCGTGCCGGGCGTGGAAGCGTGGGAATGGCAAAGCACATCTTTGCGACCGGTGTTGTGACAGATCAGATGGTTGGCGAGCAAAGCGACGCGATGGCCGTACCGGAAGGTATAGCTGAGCGTCTGCTCCAGCGGGCTTTCGAACTCATCGCTGAACCGCTTGAGAATGAACTCGGGCTTTGCGCCCCGGAACTCGTAGATCGTCTGGTCCGGGTCGCCAACAACCGTCACCCGGGCCCGGTCTCCAGCCACGTAGCGCAGCAGCAGGTGCTGGATTTCATTGGTGTCCTGGTACTCATCTACCAGAATCAGATCCATCTTGTTGCCTACCAGCCGCTGCAAAGGCGGATTCTGGTGAATCGCCATCACCGGCTCGTACAGCATGTCGGCGTAGCTGATCCGCCCCTGGCTCTTACGCCACTGTTCAAAGCTGTGGAACAGGTCAATGAGGTATTTGTGCTTGTCCGAGTACCCCAGCTCCTCAAACACGATCTCCGCCGGCGACAGCGTTGTTTTCACCAGATCAATAAACCCCGTCGCCGTCTCGACAAAATCTTTCTTGTTGCGCCGGATTTCATCCGCCAGATCCTCCGGCGCCAGCCGTCGGGTCAACTGCCAGGCCTGGAAGCTGATCTCCTGCTCGGTCAGGATTTTGTCCGAAAACCCCGGCAGATAGCCCTCCCGAACAAACCTCTTGTACAACCTCAAGCCCATGGCGTGATACGTCCGTATCTCCGGCAGCGCCAGCCCGCTCCGGGCGCACACCTCCTGCAGCTTGCGCTCGAAATCCACCCGGGCGCTGCGGTTGAACATCAACACCAGCATCCGGTCCGGATCGTGGCCCTGTTCCAGCAGATACCGGATTCGCCAGGCCAGCGTCGACGTCTTGCCACTGCCGGCTACGGCGGTAATCACCGAATTCTCATAGCCCGCGGTGATAATCGCCCGCTGCTCATCGGTGAGGAAATCCGGGAGGTTGGTGGTCTCAGGAATTTGGGGTTCGGTCGGCATGGCCGGTATTGTAACGGCCTGCTGGTAGAGCGGATACCGCTCCCGCATAATTGCGATCAAAACATGAGAGCGAAAGGGTCTTAAACATGGAAATGTCCGAATCGGTAAACGTACTTGGCGAAAAACTCGAAACCTGCGGCAAAGACCCGATCACCGGCTTTTACCGCGATGGCTGCTGCAACGTCGGCCCGGATGATTTTGGCCTGCACGCCGTCTGCGCCGTGGTAACCGACGAATTCCTCGAATTCTCCAAAGCCCAGGGCAACGACCTCAGCACCCCCAGGCCTGAATTCGGCTTCGAAGGCCTGAAAGCGGGCGATAGCTGGTGCCTGTGTGCCGGCCGGTGGCAGGAAGCCTTTGAAGCCGGCTGCGCCCCCAGGGTCCGACTGCGGGCTACCCATCGGGCTGCCCTTGAAAAATGCGCCCTGGACGACCTCAAGTCTCATGGTGCCGACCTTAGCTGATGAGCCATTCCGGACCCGATGCCAAAGCGGATCCGTCCGCATGGCGTGCCCTGCAGGACAGCCTCACCGCCAACGGTGAACGCCGACTGGTTCTGCTTGAGGGTGATCGGGAACAGAACCTCAGGTGGCTTTCCGGTCTGTTACCCGGGTTGGAAATACAGAGCGGCCTATGGACGGGACCAGCGGATCATAGCCCCGATACCCGGCTGACCCGGGTCACGCCTCCCGGGGCTCGAAAGTGGCTCGGGTGTGAAGTCTCGCTTATCGTCTGGGATGGCTGGCACGGCAATCCTCCGGATGCCTTTGCCGCGCTCTCGGGTGCGCTCACCGCTGGTGGCCTGCTGTTCTGGCTGATGCCGCCGCTGGCAGAGTGGTCCCGCTTTGCGGATCCCGATTACTCGAGAACCGGTCTGGAGCATGGTCCGAACCATCCGTTTGCTGCCCGTATGGCCGACCTGCTTGCCGACGATGATGCGGTCATCCGGGTGTCACCCGACCGTCCGGAATCACGGCCGCCGGTTCCGCCCCTGCCTGAGAAACGCTTTCGAATCGCCGCCACCCGGGATCAGGAACAATTGGTTCAGCGCCTCGTCCGTTTTGGCCTAGGCCGCCGGCGCAGGCCGCTGGTAGTGACGGCGGACCGGGGCCGTGGCAAATCTGCGGCGATGGGTATGGCTGCAGCCGAATTGTTGCGCCAAGGCAGGCAGGACATCGTGGTTACCGCGCCCTCGGAGCAGAATGTGGAGACCCTCTTTCGCCACGCCTGTGAGACTCTCGGAGACCAGTTGGCCGAAGCCAGCCCAGGGATACTCAGCTCCCGAGCCGGTGGCCGCCTGAGGTTTATGCCGGTACGTGAATTGCTGACTTTGCGGCCGGAAGCCGAAGTGGTCCTGGTGGATGAGGCAGCAGCGATTCCGGCGCCGCTGCTGAAATCGGTTCTGCTCGGCTGGCCGAGAGTGGCGTTCGCCACCACGGTCCATGGTTACGAAGGGGCCGGCCGGGGCTTTGCCATTCGTTTTCGGCAGGTCCTTGATCAATCAACGCCCCAGTGGCAGTCGGTAACGTTGAGCGAGCCGGTACGCTGGACCCTGAACGATCCGCTGGAAGCCCTGATCACCCGACTCTTTCTGCTGGCTGCCGACGGTGGTCGCTTGCCCGGGAAAACTGAATACAGCGCCGGGGAGCTGGTCATCGAACCCTGGGAGCCGGCAGAGGCAAGTGACGGAGCCCTGTCCCGTGCCTTTGGGTTGCTGGTGGATGCCCATTACCGGACCAGCCCCGCTGATCTGAGGCAGTGGCTGGATGACCCGGCCGCCCGTAGCTGGCGCGCGCGAATTGGCGATCAGACGGTTGGTGTGCTCTGGTGCGCGCTTGAGGGTGGCCTTCCGGCTGAGCTGGCAGAACAGGTCAGTCTGGGCACCCGGCGAATACGGGGCCATCTGCTGCCGCAATCGTTGGCCAGCCACAGCGGCTATCCCGAGGCCGCGGTCCTGCGGGGTCTGAGGGTTGTCCGCATTGCAGTATCAGACGAGGTCAGACGCGCGGGCATTGGCCAAAGCATGGTGCAGGCTGCCAGGGCGTATGCCGCCGAGCAGGATGTTGATTACCTCGGAACCAGCTTCGGTGGCAGCGCTGACCTGCTCGCGTTTTGGCAGACCTGCGGTCTGCATGTTGTCAGGGTTGGCTGGCAGCAGGAAGCATCCAGTGGCGAATATCCACTGCAGATGGTGGCCGGCTTTTCGCAGGCTGGTCGCGATCTGGAAGAACGCATCCGCAACCGCCTGGCCGACCATTGGCTTACTCTCTTGCCCGGCAACTGGCAGGGGCTGGAGCCGACATTGCTGGCCGGGATAACCGCCGATCTGCCCCCCGGGCCGACGCTGGACAGGGATGATTTGCGGGATCTCCGCAATTTCGCCAATGGGCATCGTGGCTTTCAGGTCACGGTCCCGGTATTGCGGAAGCTGAGTCAGGCACCGGGGATCATGGCGTGGCTGAAAAGCCATGAGGCGCTTGCGGTCTGGTGCCAGGGTGTTCTTCAGGGGCGGCCCTGGTCCGCGCTGCAGGCGGACAGGCTTTGCCTGGGCCAGAGAGAAGGCGAAGATCGTCTGCGACAGGTGGTGCGTGATCTTTTGAAGGATGGCCCGGGTTTGTGACTCGCTCGATTTAATTTCCGCCGGTGTCTGCCCAGAATGGGCCCTCGTATCCTTTCAACGAGATCCACAGAGACTGTTTGTTATGGCCAAGGGAACCGGCGCCTTCCGTGTTTTGCTCATATTGCTTCCGCTTGTTGTTTTCCTGTCCGCCTGCGCCTCCCCGAACCAACCGGTTGCCCTGAGCCCCGAGGCCCTGGCCGAGGCGGATGCACTGCTGGTTTCAGCCGCCGGGAATGGTGAAAAGCGGCGCGTGCAGCTGTTGTTATCGGCCGGCGCCGATGTGAACACCAGTGACCCGTACGGGTATACCCCCGTGATGCGGGCGGCGGAAAACGGCCATCTGTCGGTGGTGAAGGTATTGGTGGCAGCCGGTGCCAACGTCAACGTGAGTCAGGGAGGCGAATCTTTGCTGATGAAAATCGTGGCCAACGGGGATTTGCTGACGGCGGAGAGGCTGGTGGCGGCCGGAGCCGACGTCAATTACGAGGCGAGCGACGGACAAACGGCACTGGACGTTGCCCGCGCCACCAACAATCGGGATCTGGAAATGTTGCTGGTGCAGGCGGGCGCCGAATTCTAGCGCCGACCGGCTTACTCCAGGCCCATCGGATCCGTCTCGTCATCCCACTCCGGGGTGAAATGAGCCGCAACCACGTCTTCCGGCACATCGGCCACGCTCGGGTAACTCCATTTTGGCTGGCGGTCCTTGTCGATAGCCAGAGCCCGGATTCCCTCTGTCAGATCAGGCCGGCGGATGCATTCGGAAACCATCGCCAGTTCCATGCGGAAGGCGTCCTTCAGGGACATTTGCTGCGCTTTCTGTAACTGGGTCCAGACCAGCCATGCAGAGACCGGGCATCCGTTTCTGAGCGTGTTCATACAGGCATGCCACCAGTCGCAGTCAACCTCCGCTGCCAGCAGTTGATCAACGATGTCCGGAAGTTCATCGCCGGCGCTCAGCCTGGCAATCCGCTGTTCGTGCCGGGCGAGGTGACTGGGTGGCAGTGTCCGGTAATCCGGTGTCTGGATCTGGTTGAGTAACCTGAACAGTCGATTGTCATCGGCGGCGGTTTGGCCGGTCCAGCGTTCCGAGGCCAGTCGGTCAAGCAGGCGATCCCGGTCCTCCGGCAGGATGGCCATGTCGGCGAGACCAACCCGCAGCGTATCGCTGACGTTCAAACGGGCGCCGGTCAACCCCATGAACAGCCCCAGCCTTCCTGGCAGCCGTTTCAAAAACCAGCTGGCACCCACATCCGGAAACAGCCCGATCGTGATCTCGGGCATTGCCAGCGTGACATCCGGCGTAACCAGCCGATACCGGCAGCCTGAGAACACACCAAGACCGCCGCCCATCACCACGCCGTGGGCTATACCCAGCACGGGCTTTGGGAAGCGATGGATGTTGTAATCCATCCGGTATTCCCGGCTGAAAAACCGTACCGGTTTCTCCGGCTCTTGCCCGTCGAGAATTGCATCATAGAGTTCGCGGATATCACCGCCGGCGCAAAAGGCTCTCTCACCGGCGCCCTGAATGACCACGATGCAGATTCGGTCATCATTGGCCCAGCGGTCCAGGATGTCCTGGATCTGCTCGATCATGTGTTCGGAAAGCGCGTTGAGAGTGCCCGGGGAGTTCAGTGTAAGAACACCCATGTGCCCTTCGCGGCATGCAAGTTCCTCGGCCTCTACAGACATTGGCGTTTTCTCCGGAGAATTAAATCAATCTTGGATACGGAATCGAACGTACTTTCACCCTAATAGCCAGAACAGGAAAGAGGACTAACGTCGAAAAGATGTCCTTGACCTATCGCATTTGAGGTTGCCCCGCTCTGTGCTATAAGTGCAAGTCAGTTTAGCGCCCGGCCTCCGAACCGGCCTTAAAATCTGGAAAATGACGATGAGAGGGTAATAACAATGAATCTGAAACACTACGCTGTTGCGGGAATTTTTGCGCTTGGCGCTGCTGTGCCTGCAGTAGTTTCTGCCGCAGATGCCGAAGCCGGCAAGGCCAAGGCGGCTGTCTGTGCTGCGTGCCATGGCCAGAATGGTCTTGCGCAAATCCCGACATACCCCAACCTGGCGGGCCAGAACGAGCAGTACCTGGTATCGGCCCTGAAGGCGTACAAGAACAAGCAACGCTCTGGCGGCCAGGCCGCGATTATGCAGGGGCAGGCTGCTGCCCTAAGTGACGCCGACATTGCCAATCTGGCGGCCTACTTCGCGAGCCTGCCGGCAGACGGCGGCAAGTAAGCCTTACCCTGTCAGCGAAGCGGCTCAGGCCGCTCCGCTGACGATGCGATAGCTCGGTCTGTAGGCCGAAGAACCCGGTAGTTTCATCCGGTTCTGGGTCACAAACTGCTCGAGCATGGCTTCGAGCGGTTTTATCAGAGTCGGGTCGCCTGCGATTTCGAACGGCCCCTTCTCCTGAACCTGTCGTATACCACCCTCCTTGACGTTACCGGCAACAATGCCACTGAAGGCCTTGCGCAAATTCGCAGCGATCAGGTGCACAGGCTGGTCCCGATGCAGCTCCAGCGCCCGCATGTTGTCGTGATTGGGCTCGAACGGCAGCTGGAACACCGGGTCGATCTTCAGCATCCAGTTGAAATAATAGGCATCCTGCATGGCGCGCCGGAACGTCTCGACCTCCTTCATTCCTTTTTTCATGGTCTGGGCCACGCGCACCGGATCGTCGATGATGATCTCGTATTTGCTCGCAGCCTCATCCCCGAGGGCGTTCCGGATAAACTTATCGATCATCTCGAAGTATTCCGCGTTTTCCTGCCGGCCGGTAAATACCACCGGGAAGGGCAGATCTGCATTGTCCGGATGCAGCAGGATCCCGAGCAGGTAGAGAATTTCCTCGGCGGTGCCGACACCGCCTGGGAATACAATCACGCCGTGACCACAGCGGACGAACGCTTCCAGGCGCTTTTCAATGTCCGGCATGATGACCAGTTCATTGACGATCGGGTTTGGGGCTTCGGCGCCAATGATGCCGGGTTCTGTAATACCGATGTAGCGACCGTTCTTTACCCGCTGCTTGGCGTGGCCAATGGTGGCACCTTTCATGGGACCTTTCATGGCACCCGGGCCACATCCGGTGCAGATGCTCAGGGCCCTGAGCCCCAACTGATGACCGACATCCTTGCTGTACTGGTATTCTTCATGCCCGATGGAGTGGCCACCCCAGCAGACCACGAGGTCTGGTTGTCTTCCCGCCTGCAGCACCCGGGCGTTGCGGAGAATGTGGAATACGTAATTGGTCAGGTCCTCCGGATCATCCCGGCGAAAACCGGCGGCTGTCTGAGGGATTGAATGCGAGTAGATAATGTCTCGTAAAACCGAGAACAGGTGCTCGCGGATCGCCCTCAGCATTTCGCCATCAACAAAGGCATGGCCGGGCGCATTGATCAGTTCCAGTTTGAGGCCCCGGGGCTGCGGTACCAGGCGGACATCAAAGTCGGCATGAGATTCCATCAATGCCTTGCAGTCGTCAGTCTCGATGCCCGTATTGAGAACCGCCAGCGCGCATTGGCGAAACAGCCGGTAAAGCCCGCCTTCGCTGCGGTCCTTGAGGCGGTTGACCTCATGATTGGAGAGAATTTCAAGGCTGCCCTCTGGTGAGACGAGGGCATTGATGGTGGTTTCCTGCATTAACGGTGAAACTCCTGGATGTTGCGGAAATGCCCGATTTTGAGGCGCGCAGTCAAAAGGGTAGACTAAGGCCTTTCAGTACAATACGCCACCCGACAAAATTCCGATTTATGAAACTGCTTATTCGTCCCGCTCCGGAAGTTGCTATCAAGAGTAAACCCGTCCGTCGCCAGCAGATGCGTCATCTGCGCCAGAACATCCGAAAGCTGCTGGCGCGGCTTGATCCGGAGATTCGGGTTGAAGGCAGCTGGGACAGGGTAGACGTGGAGGTGCCAGACGGTCGCGGGTTGTCCGGGCCGGCCCTTGAGCTGCTTTTGCGCATACCGGGCATTTCCACGATCCAGGAAATCGGAGCGTTTCCATTTGTCAGTCTGGAAGACGTTGCCAAGAAGGCTGTTGAGGCCTTTGCGGACAGGTTGACTGGCAAAACCTTTGCCGTCAGGGCCCGACGTCACGGTGAACACAGTTTCCGCTCTATTGATCTGGAGCGCACCGTGGGTGCCGCGCTTATGCAGGCATCGGGTGCCAGTGGGGTTGACCTGAAATCCCCACAGGTTGAGGTGCGGATTGAAGTCCAGGACGACCAGTTCCATATTGCCCATCGCAAGCACCGGGGGTTGGGCGGCTATCCGCTGGGCAGTGTCGAAAATGTGCTGACCCTGATTTCCGGGGGCTATGATTCGTCGGTGGCGGCTTACCTGATGATGCGTCGGGGTTTGCGCAATCACTTCCTGTTTTTCAACCTCGGAGGCACGGCTCACGAGGTTGGTGTGCGCCAGGTGGTGCACTACCTGTGGGATCGCTACGGTGCCTCCCACAGTGCCAAGTTTATCTCGGTGCCCTTCGAGGGTGTTGTCGCTGAAATCATGCGTTCGGTGAGTCACCGTCACTGGGGCGTGGTGCTCAAGCGTCAGATGCTGATGGCGGCAGCAGAGATTGCCCGCAAAAACAACGCCTCGGGGGTGGTGACAGGAGATGCCGTGGCCCAGGTGTCCAGCCAGACCCTGAGTAACCTCAATGTGGTGGATCGGGCCAGTGACGAAGTGGTCCTGCGCCCATTGGTGTCCATGGACAAGGAATCCATTATCCGCATCGCCAGGGAGATTGGTACCGAAGTCTATGCCCGCAACATGCCGGAATACTGTGGTGTGATTTCCCAGAAGCCGGCCACTCGTGCCAAGTTACACCGGGTAGAGGAAGATGAATCCCGGATGGATTTTTCCGTGCTTGCAAGCGCAATCGAGGCCCGGGAAGAAACGCCGGTCAATCGGTTGCTGGAAACGACCGTGACCCCCGAGGAAGTGGAAATGGTGCAGACGCCCTCCGTGGACGACGTGATCATTGATGTCCGCCACCCTTCCGAGGGGGAGCAGTCACCGCTGAAACTGACTAACAACGAAATTCTGCAGATTCCGTTCTACGAGCTGAATCAACAGCTGCCGGAGTTGCCGGCCAACCGGCAGTATCTCCTGTATTGCGATCGCGGCACCATGAGCCGCATGCATGCGGGGCACCTCAGGGCCGAGGGGCACGAAAACGTAAAGGTTTACGCGCCCGCTGCCTGAAATATCAGCCGGCCAGGCCTTTGAAGAACTGCTGGACGTTCTCGCTCAGGGCGTCCAGGTCATATCCGCCTTCCTGCACCACCAGAGTAGGCAGTCCCAGCTGGCGCACATGGGTGCTGAGCCTGCAGAAACCTTCCGATGATACCGATACTTTGGCCTGGGGATCGTTCTTGTAGATGTCGAACCCGAGGGCCAGAATGATGGCGTCCGGCTGGAACAGCTTGATCGCTGCAAGGGCGTCGTCCAGTTTCGCGAAGAAGTCATCTTCCGTGGAACCATGGGGCATCGGCATGTTGATGTTGTAGCCAAACCCTTCCCCTTCGCCACGTTCGTTCTCGAAGCCGCTGACTACCGGGTAGAAGTTGGTGGTATCGCCGTGGATGGAGATGTACAGCACATCGCTGCGATCGTAGAAAATCTCCTGGATACCCTGGCCGTGGTGCATGTCGGTATCCAGGATAACGATTTTCGGGAACCGGGCCTTCATATGCTCGGCAGCAATTGCGGCGTTGTTCAGGTAACAGAAACCACCGGCGGCATCCCGGCGGGCATGGTGCCCAGGCGGACGGCACACGGCGTACGACGTTCTGTCGCCGGCGATCAGTGCATCAGCCGCACCCAGCGCGCTCTGGGCAGACCAGTACGCGGCATGCCAAGTGTGTTCGCCAATCGGGCAGCTGCCATCGGCCTGATAGCGGGCCGCCTCGGCGAGAATGCCAGTCAGGTGATTCGGGGAGCGGACGAAGATATTCGAAATAACCTCATCGCCCCAGTCATCCATCTGCTTCCAGCGCCGATGCGCAGATTCTAGAAAGCGCAGGTAGCCCAGATCGTGGACTTTTGAAATCGGCCCCGCGCCCTGGTCTGCTGGCTGCAGCACAGAGATGCCCAGTTCCCTGAGTCCGCCCAGCATTTCACCAGTGCGGGCAGGAATTTCCTGGGGCTGGCGCATCTGTCCCCGGGTAAAGTAGGTCTGTGGAACATGCTCATCCTGTGCGGGATGGAAAATGCCTTCATTGTTCGGTCTCCTGGGTGGCTGATCCCCCGAGTATAGGCACACTCAGGCGATGATCAAAAGCCTGCCCTTGACTTTACAGGTTGGGATACAACATCCACTATGAAAGACATAAAACACTGACGCAACCAGATTACCCTTACTGCGCCCCACTCGGGGCGGAGCCAATCACAGAAGAGGAGCCGAGATGATCGAGTCACCCCTGCTGGAAAAGCTGACCGGCTATATCGGTGGTCGCTGGACTGACAATGAACATGGCAACACCTTCGATGTCTATAACCCGGCAACGGGTAAGGTGATCGCCCAGGTCGCATCCATGTCTGAAGACGAAGTGAACGCCGCCGTTGCCTCCGGCAAGTCGGCACTGCGACTGACCAGTCCCTACAGCATCGAGACCCGCCGCAAGTGGCTGGAAGACATCCGGGACGCGCTCAAGGCCAACAAGGAGGAAGTCGGTCGGATCCTGTGCATGGAGCACGGCAAGCCGCTGCAGGAGGCCCAGGGTGAAGTGGATTACGCCGCCGGGTTCTTCGATTACTGCTCCAAGCACATCCAGGCCCTGGATGCCCATACCATTCCGGAAAAGCCGAAAGACTGCACCTGGACGGTCCATTACCGGCCCATTGGTGTCACCGGCCTGATCACGCCCTGGAACTTCCCCATTGGCATGATCGCGAAGAAGCTCTCCGCTGCGCTGGCGGCAGGCTGCCCCTCGGTGATCAAACCGGCCAGTGAAACCCCGCTGACCATGATTGCCCTCTTCAGCCTGATGGATAAGCACACCGACATACCCGACGGCATGGTGAACCTGGTGATGGGTAAAGCCAGCGTGATCGGCAAGGTTCTCTGCGAGAGCCCCGACGTGCCCATGCTCAGCTTTACCGGTTCCACCGAAGTGGGCCGCAAGCTCATTGTCGATACGGCGGATCAGGTCAAGAAACTGGCCCTGGAGCTGGGCGGCAACGCGCCGTTCATTGTCTTTGATGATGCCGATCTGGATGCGGCGGCGGATAACCTCATCGCCAACAAATTCCGGGGTGGCGGTCAGACTTGTGTCTGTGCTAACCGGATTTTTGTGCACGAGAAAGTGGCCGATGCCTTCGGTGAAAAACTGGCCGAGCGGGTCAACAAGATGACCGTCGGCGACGGCATCAACGGCGACGTGGACCTTGGCCCCCTGATCAACCAGGCCGGCTACGACAAGGTCAAGCGTCACGTACAGGATGCCCTCGAAAAAGGCGCTACCCTGGTTGCCGGCAAGAAACCGGAAGATCTGGGTAACGACCTGTTCTTCCCGCCGACCGTCGTGCACGGCGTAAACCGGGATATGTGCTGCTACCAGGAAGAAACCTTCGGTCCGCTGGTGCCCATGGCCCTGTTCCGCACGGAAGAGGAAGTCATCGAAGCTGGTAACGACACCGAGTTCGGTCTCGCCTCCTACGTGTTCACCAACGATGCCGAACGCGCCCAGCGCGTGGCTGCTGGCCTTCGTTTCGGCCACTGCGGCTGGAACACCGGCACCGGCCCGACACCGGAAGCGCCGTTTGGTGGCATGAAAGCCTCTGGTATTGGTCGTGAAGGCGGCCTGGAAGGTCTGTTCGAGTTTGTTGAAGCGCAGACTGTACCAAGGGGTTTTTAACAGAGAAGCCATCTCCAAAGCGAGATAAGCGCGGGGGCGGGGCTCTGTTCAGGACTGTCTGTGGCCAGGGATGGCCACAGCCAAGCGCACATGGATGTGCTCGTAGCGTGTCCTGAACAGAGCCCCGCCCTCGTGCTTTTCCCCTCAAGAAAAGGGCTAACCCAAGCCCAAAAGAAATCCCGCATTTCTCCTGTTATACTCTCAGACCTGTTTATTTAACCAGTAGCGAACCGATTCTTTATGGACGTCTCCCACATCATCGATCCGTTGAACGATGCCCAGCGTGAAGCTGTTACCGCTCAGAACGATCACCTCTTGGTTCTGGCCGGCGCAGGTAGCGGCAAAACCCGCGTTTTGGTCCATCGGATTGCGTGGTTGATGACCGTGGATCGGGTACCGCCCACTGGCATCCTGGCGGTTACGTTTACCAACAAGGCCGCCAAGGAGATGCGTTACCGCATTGAGCAGATGATGGACATTCCGGCTCGCGGCCTCTGGTTCGGCACCTTTCACGGCATCGCGCACCGTCTGCTGCGCTCGCACTGGAAAGACGCTGGCTTGCCGGAGAACTTCCAGGTGCTGGACAGTGACGACCAGCTGCGGCTGATCAAGCGGGTGATGCGGGAAAACCAGATTGATGAGAGCAAGTGGCCGCCGAAGCAGGCCCAGTGGTTTATCAGTAGCCAGAAAGACGAAGGGCTGCGGGTGGATCATATCCAGGAGAATCCGGGCGACCATTTCCTGTCGATCATGCTGAAGATCTATCGCCAGTACGAAAAACTCTGCCAGCAGGGTGGTCTGGTGGATTTTGGCGAGTTGTTGCTCCGATCCCATGAACTGTGGCTGCATCGCCCGGAGCTGCTGGCCCATTACCAGAGCCGGTTCCAGCATATCCTGGTGGACGAGTTTCAGGACACCAACACCATTCAATACGCCTGGCTGCAGGTGCTGGCCAGCAATCGCGTGCCAATGACGGTGGTGGGGGACGACGATCAGTCTATCTACGGCTGGCGGGGCGCCAAGGTCGAAAACATCCAGCAGTACCAGCGGGATTTCCCCAATGCCCGGTTGGTGCGTCTGGAGCAGAACTACCGCTCCACCCAGATGATCCTGAAGGCGGCCAACGCGGTGATCGCCAACAACCAGGGCCGGCTGGGCAAGGAGCTCTGGACCGACGGTCCTGAAGGTGAACCGATCAGCCTGTACGCGGCGTTCAACGAGCAGGACGAAGCCAACTACATTGCCGACAGCATTTCCGCCTGGGTGCAGGACGGCAATCTGCGCAGTGAATCCGCGATTCTCTATCGCTCCAACGCCCAGTCCCGGGTTCTGGAAGAATCCCTGATGCGCCAGGGGATCCCTTATCGGGTCTATGGAGGTCTGCGTTTCTACGACCGCCAGGAAATCCGAAACGCCCTGGCGTACCTGAGGCTGGTCCAGTATCGCCGCGACGATGCAGCATTTGAGCGAGTGGTGAATGTGCCGCCCCGTGGCATAGGCGCAAAAAGTCTCGCTGAACTTCGGGAATACGCCACCGAGCAAAGCATCTCCTTGTGGGAATCCGCCGAGCGGCTGCTGGACGCCGGGCAGGTGAAAGGCCGGGCCAAAACCGGCCTGCAGTCTTTCATTGCGATCATCGAAGGCCTCTCCGAAATGGTCGGCGATGCGTCATTGCATGGCCTGATGAAACAGACCATCGAAAACAGCGGCTTGAAGGATTATCACGCCAGCGAAAAAGGCGAGAAAGGCCAGGCCCGGGTGGAAAACCTGGAGGAACTGGTGAATGCCCTGTCTGATTACGAAGTGGAGGATGGGGTCGACGCGCTGTCGGAATTCATCGCCCAGGCGGCTCTGGATGCGGGTGAGTCCCAGGCCGGGGATCATGAAGACAGCGTTCAGCTGATGACCCTGCACTCTGCCAAGGGCCTGGAGTTTCCCCTGGTGTTCCTGGCCGGTGTGGAAGAGGGGCTGTTTCCCCACGGCATGTCCCTGGAAGAGCCGGGTCGCATGGAAGAGGAGCGCCGACTGGCCTACGTAGGCATAACCCGGGCAATGAAGAAGCTGGTACTCACTTACGCCGAATCCCGGCGTTTGTACGGTCAGGAAAAGTTCAACGCGTTGTCCCGGTTTGTGCGGGAGATTCCGGGCGACTGTCTACAGGAAGTACGGCTGCGAAATACCGTCACCCGTCCGGCCATGGTCGAGCGTCCGAATGAGAGCATGTTCAGCCAGGATTCGGCGCAGCAGTCAGGCTTTAGCCTGGGTCAGCGCGTACGCCATCCCAAGTTTGGCGAGGGCATCGTGATGAATTCGGAGGGTACCGGGCACCATACTCGGGTGCAGGTGAACTTTGATGAGGGCGCCAAGTGGCTGGTTCTGGCGTATGCGCCGTTGGAGGCCTGCTAGTTTGGGTGCGTGCACAGGGTTGGGGTGGCCTTTCCAAAACACGCTCCTTGCGGCACCCCTCCGGGGTCCAGCCTGCAATCACAGATTGCAGTCGTTCGGCTGTCGCATGAAGCTTCGCTTCATAAGCGCTCGGCCTCACCCATGTGGCGCTTGGGCTCCGCCATCCTTGGCTCCGCACAGTTTTGGAAAGGCCACCCCAACCCTGCGCTTCAGACTCTTTGCTGGGCGCCGCGTTTACATAAGAACTGCGTAAATCACGCCCGCCAGAACAATCCGATAGATAACGTACGGCCACATGCCTACCTTGTTGAGCCACTTCAGGAAGAAGTGGATTGCGGTAATGGCCATCAGGAATGAGGTCACTCCGCCAATCAGAAAACCACTCCAGTCGACGATCACATCCGAAGTTGCCACTTCCAGCAGTTTCACTGCCGATGCCAGCACGATGATCGGGATTGCCAACAGGAATGAGAACCTGGAGGCGGTTTCGCGGGTCATGCCCAGGAACAGACCGGCGGTGATGGTAACGCCAGAGCGAGACGTCCCGGGGACCAAAGCCATGGCCTGGGCAATGCCTACCAGGACGGCGTCTTTCCAGTTCAGTTTGTCGAGCGTGCGCTGACGTTTGGGCAGCCAGTCGGCGAGACCGAGCAGCAGGCCGAAGAACAGGGTGGTGAAGAAGATGACTTCCACCGCCCGCAGTTCGTTGTCGATCATATCGAGCAACGCCAGGCCGGCCAGGCCCGCAGGGATGGTGCCGATGACGAGGTACCAGGCCAGGGCGCCCTGGCCAACGATTTTGCGGCGGCTGACGGAAATCATTCCGTCCCGGGCAATACCAAAAACATCCCTCCGGAAATAGAGCACAACCGCCAGCAAGGTCCCGACGTGCACCGACAGGTCGAAGCCTACGCCCTGATCGGTCCAGCCGAACAGCGCCGGGGTGAGGATCAGGTGAGCGGAGCTGGAGATGGGTAGGAATTCGGTCAGTCCCTGGAGAAGGCCAAGGAAAAGGGCCTGGAAAACGTCCATTGCGTGGATTCCGTCAGATTCAGTACGTCAGAAATGTGGCCGCGATATTAGCAGGGTGACGGTGAGCTGAACAGGTAATGCGAGTGAGGCCAGCGCCGTGACCAAAAGCCCGGCGGTGGCCGCCGCGATTTATGCCGGGAACCTATCCCGGGTCTTGTTGGCGATGCGAACGAGCACCAGCATCAGAGGTACCTCCACCAAAACCCCGACGACGGTTGCCAGCGCTGCGCCGGATTGCAGGCCGAACAGTGCGATGGCGGCGGCCACGGCCAGTTCGAAGAAGTTGCTGGCACCAATCATGGCGCCTGGCGCCGCGATGCAATGGCGGACTTTCCACAGCCTCGCCCAGCCGTAGGCCAGGAAGAAAATCAGGAAAGTCTGAACAATCAGCGGCACGGCGATCAGTGCAATGTGCAGGGGATTGTTCAGGATCACTTCACCCTGGAAGGCGAACAGCAACACCAGAGTGACGATCAGCGCCGCCGGGGTGACCGGGCTGAGGCGCTTCATGAAAACGTCGTCGTACCATTGCTGACCGTGCCGCGAGATCAGGGCGCGGCGGGTCAGGTACCCGGCCGCTAGCGGAATCACGATGTACAGGACTACGGACAGCAGCACGGTATCCCAGGGCACCTGTATGTCCGAAATGCCCAGCAGGAAAACAACAATTGGCGCGAAGGCGAACAGCATGATGATGTCGTTGAGAGATACCTGGACCAGGGTGTAGGCGGCATCGCCTTTCGTCAGGTAACTCCAGACGAACACCATGGCGGTGCAGGGCGCCGCGCCTAGCAGGATTGCGCCAGCCAGGTATTCGCTGGCCAGTCCCGGAGCGATCCATGGCTCGAACACCACCATCAGAAAAAACCAGGCAATGGCAAACATGGTGAAAGGCTTGATCAGCCAGTTGACGATGGTGGTGATCGCCAGGCCTTTCGGTTCTTTTCTGACGCCGACCACTGCACTGAAATCAATCTGCGCCATCATCGGGAAAATCATTGCCCAGATCAGAATGGCGATGGGGATGGAGACCTGCGCGTACTCGAAACGGGACAGGGTTTCGGGTACCACTGGTGCGAGCTGACCGAGCGCCACGCCGGCGATGATGGCCAGGGCCACCCATACCGACAGGAACTTGCCGAACAAATCCATGCCGCCGTCGGCGTCTTCAGCCCGGGTTATTTCTGTGTTGGTGCTCATCCTGTTTGATGATTCCTTTACTCGTAGGGACGCTGAATCTATTATGCACAAAATTAGATATTCATAAAACCGAATATACGGAACTCCAGATATGAAGCGCCGCGTTCTATTTGTCTGTACCGCCAACAGTGCCCGTTCCCTGATGGCAGAAGCCTTGCTTCGCGACATGGCGGGGGACCGGTTTGAAGTCGCCAGCGCCGGTACCGAGCCAACCAGGCCCCACCCCATAGCACTGCAGGTGCTGGAGGAAGCCGGCATCTCCACCCAAGGCTTACACAGCAAGCAGCTGGCAGATCTGAAGGAACAGTATTGGGATTACGTGATTACCCTCTGCGAGAAAGCCTCCAGCGAGTGCGGCACGGTCTGCCAGCCGGCCCAGCAGATTGCCTGGGATTTTGCCGATCCGGTACCGGCAAACCGCCACTCCACCTTCGCCCTCACTCTCAAGGAAATCAAAGAGCGCATTGCGCTGTTCGCAATGGTGCATGAGAAAAAAACCGGACCAAAACCCGCCAGCTATGACCCGGTTACAGTATTCAAGGCCATGGCTGACGACTTACGCCTGGCAGCCCTGCTGCTGATTCGAAGCCAGGAACAACTCTGCGTCTGCGAGCTTACGGAAGCCTTTGAGGCGCCCCAGCCAAAGGTCAGCCGGCATCTGGCCACTCTGAGGGATGCAGGCCTGCTGGCCACGGAGCGTCGGGGCCAGTGGATCTACTATTCCCTCAGCCCGGGAATTCCACAGTGGTTGGCCCGGGTGCTCGATGAAACCGCCAGCCATAACGAACAATTGATAGAGAGCCCGCTGGCGCGATTGCTGGCCATGGCAGACCGCCCGGCTGTCCAATGCCTGTAGTGCCCGCGCGGTTAAATTCAGGGAACAGGTCCATCAGGAGCAGATTATGAGCAAAATCAAAGTAGGCATTAATGGATTCGGCCGTATCGGTCGTCTGGCCTTGCGGGCCGCCTGGGGCTGGCCAGACATGGAGTTTGTAGCCATCAACGATCCGGGTGCCGACGCAGCTACGCTGGCGCATCTGCTCAACTTTGACAGCATCCATGGTCGTTGGAGCCATGACGCAACAGCCGATGGAACGGAGATCGAGATCGAAGGGAAGCGCATCCGCGTGACCCATAACCGCACCATTGGCGAAACTGACTGGTCCGGCTGCGATCTGGTGATCGAGGCCAGTGGCGTCAACAAGAAGGTCAGTGCCCTGCAGGCGTATCTGGATCAGGGCGTGAAACGCGTCGTGGTCACCGCACCGGTGAAGGAGGCGGGCGCCAAGAACATTGTGGTTGGTGTGAACGACGATATTTTCGAGCCGGCCAGCGACCGCATTGTGACCGCTGCTTCCTGCACCACCAACTGCCTGGCACCGGTGGTAAAGGTGATTCACGAGAAGCTGGGCATCAAGCACGGCTCTATCACCACCATTCACAGCCTGACCAACACCCAGACCATTATTGATGCGCCCCACAAGGACCTGCGCCGGGCGCGGGCCTGCGGGAGTTCACTGATTCCTACCAGCACCGGTTCGGCAACGGCGATTATCGAAATATTCCCCGAGCTGAAAGGGCGTCTGGATGGCCACGCAGTGCGCGTTCCGCTGACCAATGCGTCGCTCACCGATTGCGTGTTTGAAGTTGAAACGGCCACGGACAGGGATACAGTAAACCAGCTCTTGAAAGAAGCCGCGGAAGGCGAGCTCAAAGGCATCCTGGGTTACGAAGAGCGACCGCTGGTGTCGATCGATTACAAGACCGACCCGCGTTCCTCCATCGTCGATGCCCTGTCCACCATGGTGGTGAATGGCACCCAGGTGAAAATCTACGCCTGGTACGACAACGAATGGGGCTACGCCAACCGCACCGCGGAACTGGCGCGCAGGGTGGGTCTGGCCTGATATGACGGCTGCCATCCGACAGTATCTGGTAATCACCGGCAACTACTGGGCTTTCACCCTTACCGATGGCGCCCTGCGGATGCTGGTAGTGCTGCATTTTCACCAGTTGGGCTACTCGCCCCTGGAAATCGCCCTGCTGTTCGTCTTTTACGAGTTCTTCGGGGTGGTCACCAATCTGGTGGGTGGTTACCTGGGCGCCCGCATGGGGCTGAACCGCACCATGAACATCGGGTTGTTCCTGCAGATTGTGGCGCTGGCCATGCTGGCGGTACCGGCGGCGATGCTGACCGTGCCCTGGGTAATGGCGGCGCAGGCGCTCTCAGGCATTGCCAAGGATCTGAACAAGATGTCCGCCAAGAGCGGCATCAAGCTGCTGGTGCCGGATGAGCAGCAGGGCACCCTGTACAAGTGGGTGGCCATTCTGACGGGCTCCAAGAATACCCTCAAAGGTGTGGGCTTTTTCCTCGGTGGGCTCCTGCTGATGGCGGCCGGCTTCAAGGGTGCCGTGATTATCATGGCGGTGGCTTTGGGACTGGTCTGGCTGTCCAGCCTGTTCCTGCTGGGACAGGATCTGGGCAAGAGCAAAGCCAAACCGAAGTTCAGCGAGATCCTCTCCAAAAGCCGGGCCATCAACGTTTTGTCCGCAGCCCGGATGTTTCTGTTCGGCGCCCGGGATGTCTGGTTTGTGGTGGCCTTGCCAGTATACCTGCACACGGTCTTTGGCTGGGATTTCTGGAAAGTAGGCGGCTTTATGGCGAGCTGGATTATCGGCTATGGCTTTATCCAGACCATTGCCCCGCGCATCACCGGCAACATGGAAGGCAAACAGCCTGCTGTGCTCTGGGCAGCAGCGCTGGCGCTGATTCCGGCGGCGATTGCCATTGGCCTGATGGCGGGCTGGTCACCCCAAATCGTGATTGTTGGTGGTCTGCTGCTGTTTGGCGTGCTGTTTGCCGTCAACTCTTCCCTGCACAGCTATCTCATCGTTAGCTACGCCCGTGGGGATGGGGTGTCGCTGGATGTGGGTTTCTATTATATGTCGAATGCGGCCGGGCGATTGCTGGGAACGATTCTGTCCGGCTGGGTCTACCAGGCCTGGGGGCTGGAGGCCTGCTTGTGGATATCGTCGGGTCTGGTGGCCATGGCCGCGTTGCTGTCGGTTTTGTTGCCGGAGCGTCGGCCAGTGACGGCCTGACCGGGCTTCAGAACCGAATGGCCAGCCCTGCGGCGGCTTCCACCTGCAGGTAGCCGCTGCTGTCGAATCTGAGTTCGCAGCCGCCGGAGCAAAACGCGGAGCCGCCCGAGTTCAGGGCTGTGTAAACGCCACGCAGATCAAGCCTCAGGCGCAGCTGTTCCGTCAGGAAAAACTGGTACCCGCCGCCAATGGACAGGGCGGCCCGGTGGTGGGTTTCATACCGTGAATCGTCCGGCTCTAGGCGGGTAACGCCGAACACACCAGAGACAAACCCGCCGTGATTCTGGCCACCCGGGAAATACAGCCCGCCGAACTGGAGCTGGTAGATGGTCAGGTCGATGGAATCCAGGCCCGGTGCAAACAGACCATTGTCCAGTCGGGCCGAGGTGCTCTGCTGGCCGAAATAAATCTCTCCCTGTTTGCCGGGCTCTGCCAGATCAAAATTGAACACCAGTCCCTGGCTGGCGGAATCCCGGAAGTCGATCTGGTCTGAGGTGCTGGCGCCAGCGGTCTCGATATCCACCGAACTGCTCATGCGAAAACCGGCAAACGGTGCCAGACTGACTTCTGCTGCCAACGGCGGGGCAATCAGTGCAGCTGCCAGTGTGAACGTAACAAGAGATCGAAGCTTCATACATCCCTGGCCTGTGTGGCTGGTTGTTGGCAGGACACTGTGCAATGGTATATCCGTTATGAACATTGGCGAGCCCTGATGAGGCTATCTTGACAGATTTGGTCCTGAAAAATCTCTGTGTTGGCACTCTCAGTAACGTGTCTTTGACGGTACCTGGTGGACAGGTTGTCTGTCTGTCCGGTCCGTCAGGCAGTGGCAAGAGTCGGCTGCTGAGAGCCGTGGCGGACCTGGAGCCCCATGGGGGCACCGTGTCTGTGGCTGATACCTGCCAGGAGGATTTGCCCGCCCACCAATGGCGAAGCCGGGTGGTGATGGTGCCGGCAGACAGCCAGTGGTGGTTTGATGAGGTTGGAGGTCACTTCCCGGATCATGTGAAGGCAGATTTGCCGTCAGCGCTGGGCTTCCCGCCCGAGGTTATGGAGTGGTCGGTAAGCCGGTTGTCTTCCGGTGAGCGGCAGCGGCTGGCGCTCTGGCGGGCCCTGCTGCTTGAGCCTGAGGTTCTCTTACTGGACGAACCCACCGCCAACCTCGACAACGACAGCACAGAAGCGATTGAAACCTGGTTGCTTGAGGAAATCCGGAGGCGGCAGATCGCAGTGCTCTGGGTCGCCCATGATGTTGGCCAGATTCATCGGGTGGCCGATGCCCATTACCGGATTATTGGCACCAGTCTGGAGCGCGCCGATGGAAGTGATTGATCTGGCCTGGTGGAAGTTGGGGCTGGCGGCGCTGCTGGTGCTCGCCCTGGCTGGGACGGGGTATCTGGCCCGACTGGGCATTACCCGAAACCTGTTGATCGCTGCACTTCGAACAGTGATTCAGCTGGCGCTGATCGGGCTGGTTCTGGAGGCACTGTTTGCGTCGTCCGGGTTCTACTGGATCGCCCTGATGGCCCTGGTCATGCTTCTGGTTGCCGGCCGGGAGGTTGTTGCGCGTCAGGGCCGAAGACTCCAGGGCTGGTGGGCGTTCGGTATCGGCACCGGATCGATGTTCGTATCGTCCTTCTCGGTGACGGTACTGGCGCTCTCGGTAGTGATCGGCCCAGACCCCTGGTACACCCCACAGTACGCCATTCCCCTTCTGGGCATGATGCTCGGAAACACCATGACAGGCGTCAGCCTGGCGCTGGATCGTTTGAACGAATCGGTCTGGCGGCAGCGGGCCGTCATCGAAAACCGCCTGATGCTGGGCCAGACCTGGAAGCAGGCACTGGAGGATATCCGGAGGGACGCCATGCGCAGTGGTATGATGCCTTCCATCAACGCCATGGCCGCTGCCGGTATCGTCAGCCTGCCCGGTATGATGACCGGCCAGATTCTCGCAGGCAGCCCGCCGGCAGTGGCGGTGAAATACCAGATTCTGGTGATGCTGATCATCACCGTCGGCACCGGATTCGGTGCCCTGATGGCAGTTTCCTGGGGCGGGCGAAGACTGTTCGACGACCGGGAGCGCCTGCGACTGGACCGACTGGTGAAACAATGATCGACCTGCTACGACGTTACCCCCTCCCTGTGATCGTTCTGGCCCAGCTTTTCGGCACCTCGCTCTGGTTCAGTATCAACGGTGTCTGGTTGTCGCTGGCCGGCGAGCTGGGCCTGACCGAGAGTGATCTCGGGCGGCTGACATTGGCGGTGCAGGCCGGGTTTATCGCGGGCACCCTGACCATTGCGGTGACCGGCCTGGCCGACCGCTTTGGCGCGAGTCGGATCTTTGCGCTGTCGAGCCTGTTGGGGGCTCTGGTTAACGGTGGATTTATTTTCGCTGCCGGTGCGCCGCCGCTCGATTTCCTCCTGCGCTTTGCCACCGGGCTGTGTCTGGCCGGCATCTATCCCCTGGGCATGAAAATGGTAATCGCCTGGACGCCAAAGTACGCCGGGGCTGCCCTGGCCTGGCTGGTGGGCATGCTGACACTGGGAACGGCGCTGCCACACCTGATGCGCGGAGCAACCCTGGGCATGCCCTGGGAGTGGCCTCTGATGGCAGCGTCCTGTCTTGCCGTGGCCGGAGGGCTGCTGGTGTTTCTGCTGGGTGACGGCCCGCACCTGCCTAAAAGCAGCGGGCGATTGCCCCTCAGCCAGGGGCTGGCGGCTCTGCGCATTCCGAGATTCCGGGCAGTGGCCGGTGGTTACTTCGGCCATATGTGGGAACTCTACGCGTTCTGGACATTAACCCCCCTGCTCATCGGCCGGGAGCTGCAGCGGATGGGGCAGAGTGACTCACTTATTCCCTGGTTGTCGTTTGCTGTCATTGGCATTGGTGCGGCAGGTTGCGTCGGTGGTGGCCGGCTCAGCCGAACACGGGGTAGTGAATGGGTGGCCCGGCGAGCCCTGATGGTGTCCGGAGCCTTCTGCCTGGTTTACCCTTGGCTGAACGGACTATCGCCGGCCTTGCTGATCGTTTTGCTGATAGTCTGGGGCATTGCTGTGGTTGCCGATTCACCTCAATTCTCGGCGCTGGCATCGGCAACGGCACCGAGGGAGTCGGTAGGCTCCTCTCTGGCGGTGATGAATGCGGTCGGGTTTGGTCTGACGCTGCCTGCCATCTGGCTGACCAGTGGGCTCTGGGGCCAGTTGAATGTCTGGGTGGTTCTCTTGCTGTTCCCCGGTCCGGTGCTCGGGCTTTGCGCGCTCTCCCGGGCTCGGCCTGAGGTTCAGGCTGGTTAGTGAGACATCGTATGACGACCTCTGGAACCACGCCGAGAATACTCCTTCTGTCTGGCTACGATGCCGCCAGTCACAGGCGCTGGCGGGAGCAGTTAGGCGCCATGTTTCCGCGTTATGAATGGCAGAGTCTTGTTCTGCCGCCCAGGTTCTTCCGCTGGCGTATCCGTGGCAATCCACTGAGCTGGCTGAACGAGCCACTCCTGCAGGAATCCTGGGATTTGATCATCGCCACCTCCATGGTGGACCTGGCAACCTTGCGGGGGCTACATCCGCGCCTAGCCAATACCCCCTGCCTGCTGTACATGCATGAAAACCAGTTCGCCTTCCCGGTATCCAGTGGCCAGAACGCCAGTGCCGATCCGCAGATGGTGAACCTCTATAGCGCGCTTTCTGCCGACTGTGTGGTATTCAACAGTGGCTGGAACCGGAACAGTTTCCTGGCAGGCGCCGACTCTTTCCTCAAGAAGTTGCCCGATGAAGTGCCCGAAGGACTGATCGAAACGCTGCGTGACAAGTCCCGCGTGATACCGGTGCCGATCGAGGACCGGTTGTTTGCTGATCGCCGGTCACTTATGAACCGGGCCTGCCCCCATCTGCTCTGGAACCATCGCTGGGAATACGACAAGGGGCCTGATCGTCTGCTGAAGTTCCTGCAGGTGCTGGACCAGCGTTCGATGCCGTTCAGGTTGAGTGTGGTGGGTGAGCGATTTCGCAGCTATCCGAAGGCATTTGACCGGATCCGGGAACAGTTTGGTCCTTGCATCGAACACTGGGGGTTTCTCGAGAATCGTGAAGACTATGATCAGTTGCTGCGTCAGGCCGATATTGTGATCTCCACGGCACTGCACGATTTCCAGGGGCTGTCGATGCTGGAAGCCATGGCTTCAGGTTGCGTGCCACTGGCGCCGGATCGCCTGGCCTATCGCGAGTACGTGCCGGATCTGTGTCGCTATGAGAGTCATCAGGAAGATGCGGCGCTGGAGGCTGAAGTGGCTGCCGACACGCTTGAACAGCTGCTGGAAGGACAGCTTCTGGCCTGCCCGCCGGAGGGTTGGCGGGCATCCAGCCTGGCCGGCGATTATCATTCCCTGTTCCAGGATTTGATTCAGGCAGGATCAGCCAGTTCCTGAACCTGTTTCTTCTTCAAATCTGTCTCAGATCAATCCCGATCCTTTGCGGTTGGCCCGGCCGATACTAGACTCAGAACTGTCTTTCGGCCTCACCACAAGGAGTCGTGGCCATGGAGTTTCATACCCTCGATGGCAATGAAGCGGTGTCTTCGGTGGCTTATCGCCTGAGCGAGACCATTGCCATCTATCCCATTACCCCTGCCTCGGTCATGGGCGAGCATGCCGATGACTGGGCGGCCCTGGGCAAACCCAATCTCTGGGGGCAGGTGCCCAGTGTGGTCGAAATGCAGTCCGAGGCTGGTGCCGCCGGTGCCATGCACGGGGCACTGCAGGCCGGTTCACTGGTGACCACCTTTACCGCGTCCCAAGGGCTGCTGCTGATGTTGCCCAATCTGTACAAGATTGCCGGTGAGCTGTCGCCCTTCTGCATGCATATTGCTGCGCGCAGCATCGCCACCCATGCCTTGTCGATCTTCTGTGACCATTCCGATGTAATGAGTGCCCGCGGTACCGGATTCGCCCTGCTGGCTTCGGGGTCGGTACAGGAGGCCCAGGACCTTGCGGCCATCGGCCACGCCGTCACCCTGGAAAGCCGGGTGCCGGTGATGCATTTCTTCGACGGCTTCCGGACTTCCCATGAGATTTCCAAGATCGCAGCGCTGAGTAACGAAGATTTGCAGGCGCTGGTATCTCACGAAGGGGTGGAGGCGCATCGTAGTCGCCGGATGACGCCGGACCGACCGGTGGTTCGGGGCACCTCCCAGAATCCGGACGCCTTCTTCCAGGCCCGGGAAGCGATTAATCCTTTCTACGAGGCCTTTCCGGAGAAGCTGGCAGCCGTGATGGACCGTTTCGCCGGTATTACCGGTCGGCAATACCGTCTGTTTGATTATGTTGGGCACCCTGAGGCCGACAGAGTGGTCATCCTGATGGGTTCCGGGGCCGAATGCGCCCATGAAACGGTGGAGTGGCTGCTGGAGCAGGGTGAGAAGGTCGGGGTTCTCAAGGTCCGCCTGTTCCGACCCTTTGCCACGGCGCGTTTTCTGGACGCTTTGCCCGACACCGTCGAACATCTCGCGGTGTTGGATCGCACCAAGGAACCGGGGGCCCAGGGCGAGCCGTTGTTGTTGGAGGTGAGTGGTGCCTTGATGGAGGCCTACAGTCGGGGCGATCGGAAGGTACTGCCACGGGTGATCGGGGGCCGTTATGGTCTGTCTTCCCGTGAATTTACCCCGGCCATGGTCTGCGCTATTTTCGACGAGCTGAAAGCCGAAGCGCCGAAAACCCGCTTTACCGTGGGCGTGCGGGACGATGTCAGCCACCTTTCGCTGGAGGTGGATAGCGAACTGGATATTGAATCCCCGAAAACCCGCCGGGCGCTGTTCTTCGGTCTCGGTGCCGATGGCACTGTCAGCAGCAACAAGGCCAGCATCAAGATCCTGGGTGAGGGCACGGAGCTGTTCGCCCAGGGCCATTTTGTCTATGACTCCAAGAAATCCGGCGCTACCACTGTCTCCCATCTGAGGTTCGGGCCGCTGCCGATCCGCTCCAGTTACCAGATCAACAGGGCCCAGTTCGTCGCCATTCACGCGCCCCAGTTTCTGGAGCGGTTTGATGTGCTCGAACACGCTGCCGAGGGTGCCACGGTGCTGCTCAATGTGCCCTGGTCAAAGGACGAGATCTGGGATCGGCTCTCGGTCGAAGTCCAGCGGGTATTGGTCGAGCGCAAGGCCCGGCTGTTCGTGATTGATGCCGCCGAGGTGGCGGAAAAGGCGGGTCTGGAGCGGCGGATCAACACCGTGATGCAGGTCTGCTTCTTCGCCCTGGCAGATATCCTGCCCCGGGAAGAGGCCATTGCCCATATCAAGGAATCCATTCGCAAAACCTGGGGTCGCCGTGGGCCGGAGGTGGTGCGCCGCAACGTGGAAGCTGTGGACTCGGCCCTGGACGACCTGCATGAGGTGCCGGTCCCGCACAAGGTGACGGCCACCCGCACCCGACCGCCAAGGGTGCCCGAGAATGCGCCGGACTTTGTGCAGAAAGTCACTCGCCTGTTACTGGAGGGGCAGGGGGACAAACTGCCGGTCAGCGCGTTCCCGCCGGACGGTACCTGGCCAACGGGAACCAGCCAGTACGAGAAGCGAACCATCGCCCTGGAAATCCCGATCTGGGAATCCGACCTCTGCGTGCAGTGCAACTTCTGCGCGATGATTTGCCCGCACACCGCGATCACCAGCAAGGTGTTTGAGCCCGAGTCGGTCAAAGGGGCGCCGGAGGCGTTCGAGGTGGTGCCGGAAACCCAGACGTCTGAACTGGAGGGCCTGGATTACCGGATTCAGGTGGCGCCGGATGACTGCACCGGCTGTGGCTTGTGTGTCGAGGTCTGCCCGGCAAAGGACCGCACCCAGCCCAAACGCAAAGCCATCAATATGCAGCCGATCGAAGCGTACCGTGAGGTGGAGGCAGAGAACCTGGCGTTTTTCCGGCAATTGCCGGATGTGCCCCGGGATCGTATCCCCCGGGACTTCAAATCGCTGCCGCTGCTGATTCCCCTGTTTGAATATTCCGGCGCCTGCTCCGGCTGCGGTGAAACACCCTATATCCGTCTGCTGACCCAGCTGGTGGGCGATCGGTTGCTGATTGCCAACGCCACCGGATGTTCCTCGATCTATGGTGGCAATCTGCCCACCACGCCTTACACAGTGAACGCCGACGGCCGTGGTCCTACCTGGAACAACTCGTTGTTTGAGGACGCGGCGGAACTGGGCCTGGGCATGCGTCTGGGGCTGGACAAGCTTGTCGGTCGGGCCCGGCAGTTACTGGAAGGGTTCCGGGAAGAACTGCCTGACGGACTCTACCCGGAGCTGACCAGCGCCTGCACCACCGTTGATGAATCGGCAATGGCAGCCAGACGCACAGCGATTGAGCAACTGCGGAACTGGCTGGCGGACAAGCAGACGCCAGAGGCCCGGGAGCTGGACAGCCTGGCCGATGAACTCTGCCCGAAGAGTGTCTGGGTAGTAGGGGGCGACGGCTGGGCCTACGATATTGGTTATGGCGGTCTCGACCACGCCCTGGCCTCGGGTCAGAATGTGAAACTGCTGGTACTCGATACCGAAGTCTATTCCAACACCGGTGGGCAGCAGTCTAAGGCCACCCCCATGGGTGCAATTGCCAAGTTCGCCGCCGCCGGCAAGGCTACTCGCAAGAAGGATCTGGGTCTGCTGGCCATGAGTTATGGTCACGTCTACGTGGCCCAGATTGCCATGCAATCCCACAGCAATCACACCACCAAGGCCCTGCAGGAAGCTGAGAGCTTCGACGGCCCGGCACTGATCATCGCCCACAGCCCCTGCATTGCCCACGGTTACGACCTGGTGCACTCGCCCGCACAGCAGAAGCGGGCGGTAGACAGCTGGGCCTGGCCGCTGTACCGGTTTGATCCCCGGCGCATCCACGAAGGGCTGCCGCCCCTGCAGCTGGACTCCCTGCGCCAGAAAGTCACCATGAAAGCCTACATGCAGGAAGAGGCCCGGTTCCGGATGCTGGAGCTGCGGGATCCCCAACGTTACGAACAGCTGGTGGCGGCAGCTTCTGAGGCTGCAACTGAGCAGCGTGAGCTCTACAAGCAGCTGGCGGGGATCCACTTCGAGCCCCATGAAACTTCTGACGCTGACAACGAAAAGGGTGAACGTCATGACTGAATTGGCAACCCGTTGGCTGGGGTTGGAGCTTCGCTCGCCCCTTGTGGTCGGCGCCAGCCCCCTGACCGATGACCTGGACGCGCTGAAGGCCTGTGTTGACGCTGGCGCCGGTGCCGTGGTGATGCATTCCCTCTTCGAGGAGCAGCTTGTGGAGGAGCAGCTGGCGGCTCACCGGTTTATTGATTCGCGGATCAACATGGACGCCGAGGCCCGATCGTTTTTTCCCGAATCCGAACTCTTCGAGATGGGATCGGACAGCTACCTGCAGCGGTTGGAGCTGTTGCGACATTCACTGGGTGTGCCGGTGGTTGCCTCGCTCAACGGTATTTCAGCGGGTGGCTGGACCCGGCATGCACGTGAGCTGGAAGCGGCGGGCGCCCATGCCATCGAACTGAATCTCTACGACCTGGCCTCGGATCCGGAGGAAACTGCGGAGGCACTGGAACAGAGGCAACTCTCGGTTGTGAGGTCAGTGACTGAGCAGGTGAGCATTCCGGTCAGCGTCAAGCTGTCGCCTTTCTACTCGGCCTTGCCTGCGTTCGTCGCCGGTATCGAAGAGTCAGGAGCACGGGGCGTGGTTTTGTTCAACCGGTTCTATCAGCCGGATATGGATCTGGACGAGCTGGAGTTAAGCCGGGAGGTGGTGCTGTCGACCAGTGCGGAGCTGCCGTTGCGGTTACACGCAGCCGCCATGTTGTATGGCCAGACAACACTGGAGATGGCAGTTTCGGGCGGCGTTCACAGTGGTGACGATGCGGCAAAAGCCATCCTTTCGGGCGCTTCCGCTGTGCAGGTGGTCTCGGCCGTGTTGTCGGAGGGTGCTGGCGCCCTGTCGAGGATTACCCGGGAAATGACGGCTCGGCTCTCCGGAATGGGATACCGCTCGCTGGCGGAAGCCCGGGGCGTTCTGTCAATGGCGAACGCCCCCAATGCCCGAACCTGGGAGCGTCTCAACTACGCCCGCCTTCTGCACGGCTGGAACTAGAGCGGATCAGGGTCAGAGAACCTGCTCCGGCACCTCGCGGATCCGACCGTGCTCATCAATGGCAACGTAGACGAACAGACCCTCGGTGACCTTACGTGGATTCTTGGCAGTGCGGTCAAGGGTCCACACTTCCACGCTGATTTTCATGGAACTGCGGCCGATATCGACGAGTTCGCAGTAGCAACCTACCTGAGAACCTACTCGCAACGGTGACAGGAACTCCATCCGGTCCATGGCCACGGTGGCGTTACGGCCCTGGGAAATCCGTCCGGCCATGGTCGCAGCGGCGAGATCCATCTGTTTTACCAGCCAGCCTGCGAAGACGTCGCCATTGGCATTGGTGTCTGAGGGGAGCGGGATAATCTGCAGGGTGAGTTCGCCACGGGGCGTGGGTTTGTCATCATCTAACGCTGTCATAGTACTGCCTTCTTGCGAGCCTGGAATTGTTTTAACACGCATGGTAGCGGGCTGAGGCACCGCTGCAAGCAAATTTGAACATTCCGGACTATATTTCAGAAGCTGTAACAAAGTTGTCACAGAGTGCCATTAGTCTGCACACATCGGTAAAACACATCCGACACAACGTCCAAACCGAATAATGGAGACTTGACGTGATGAAACTGAACAAAGCACTCGCGACTGTAGCACTGGCTGGCTCCGTTGCCGCCATGTCTGCACCGGCCATGGCCCGTGACACCATCAGCATCGTGGGTTCCTCTACCGTTTATCCGTTCGCCACGGTTGTTGCCGAGCGTTTTGGCACCAAGACCGACTTCAGCACTCCGAAGCTGGAATCCACCGGTTCTGGCGGCGGTCTCAAGTTGTTCTGTCAGGGTATTGGTACCCAGCACCCGGATATCACCAACGCTTCACGCCGTATGAAGACCTCCGAGCTTGAGCTCTGCCAGAGCAACGGCGTTACAGACATTACCGAGTTCCGTATCGGTTCTGACGGCATTGTGATCGCCAGCTCCAAAGAAGCCGAGAACCTGGATATCACCCTCGAGCAGCTGTTCCTGGCCCTGGGCTCCAAAGTGCCTGTTAACGGCGAGTGGGTAGCCAACCCGAACAAAAACTGGAGCGATGTTGACTCCAGCCTGCCGAACAAGCCGATTCGTGTAATGGGTCCGCCCCCGACTTCCGGTACCCGTGACTCCTTCAACGAGCTGGCCCTGGCCGCAGGTTGTGACCAGCTGCCTGAAGCCGCCAATCTGGGTAAGGACGAGCACGCCTCCATCTGCGAAAGCGTTCGTGAAGACGGCGCCTTTATCGAAGCGGGTGAGAACGACAACCTGATCGTGCAGAAGCTTATCGGTGATACCGGCATGTACGGCGTGTTCGGTTACAGCTTCCTGGAAGAAAACGCAGACCGTCTGCAGGCTGCCACCCTGAACGGTATGATCCCGACTGCCGAAGCCATTGCTGCGGATGAGTATCCGGTGGCCCGTTCACTGTTCTTCTACGTGAAGAAGGCCCACGTTGGTGTGGTCCCGGGAATCCAGGAATACATTGGCGAGTTCATCAGTAACGCTGCCATGGGCCAGAACGGCTACCTGAAAGATGTAGGCCTGATCGTGCCGCCCCGTGCTGCGCTGATGGACCTGATGGATAAGGCAGAAAGCATGCCGAACCTGACCCTGGACGAGCTCAAGTAACACCGTCGTCCGGTCAAGAATGGAGGTGCGGGTCTCGTTGGAGGCCCGCACCTTTTGCACGTTTGGACGATCCGGTGCCAGTGCGGACCTGAATCTGTAAACTGTGCGCCAATCCGAAGTCGAATACAGGAATTTTCATGCAACCGGCTAATCTTTTATTACTGACTCTGGTGCTGGCGATCGTAGCCTATTGGCTCGGTTACGCTCGCTCCCGGTCGTTGGCGATGCCGCTGGGTGGGATCCGTCATCTCAAATCCCTCCCTTTCTACTACGGAGCCAGAGCGGCATTGTGGAGTGGTATCCCGGCCCTCATCGTGCTCGGTTTATGGGCCGCATTTCAGGGCAAAGTCATTCAGCTGATTGTTATTGGTGGTTTGCCGGACGGCATGATTCCGGCGACCGACGGTGAAGCGAGCCTGCTGTTGAGCAAAATCAGCAATGTGGCCAGCGGAGCCTTGCCTCCGGGCTTTGTTGAAGCCCCGATAGCCGAGGCCGCCGAGCGTTTACAGACGCTGCGCACGCAGAGTCGGTTCCTGATGTCTGGCCTTGTTATCTCGGTTGCCGTGCTCGCCGGTTTCCTTGGCTGGTTGAGAATCCGTCCGCGGCTGAATGCCCGTTCCCAGGTTGAGTCCATTCTCAAGTGGGTATTTTTCGCCTGTGCAGCCCTGGCTATATTGACGACCGTCGGAATCATTTTCTCGGTGGCGTTCGAGACTTTTCGTTTCTTTGGCAAGGTCCCGTTCACCGAATTTATCTTTGGTAGTCACTGGAGTCCTCAGACCGCCCTTCGTGCTGATCAGGTAGCTTCCCAGGGTGCCTTTGGCATGATCCCCCTGTTTACCGGCACTCTGCTGATTTCTGCCATTGCCATGGTTGTGGCCGTGCCGGTCGGCTTGCTGTCGGCTATTTACCTGTCGGAATACGCGGGTAGAAAAGTGCGCGGTGTGGTCAAGCCGTTGCTGGAAATGCTGGCGGGTATTCCCACCGTGGTTTACGGCTTCTTCGCCGCCCTGACCGTAGCGCCATTTATCAGCGATGTGGCCGCCTCCATGGGTATCGAGGCGTCATCCCAGAGTGCCCTGGCCGCCGGTGCCGTTATGGGCATCATGATCATTCCGTTTGTGTCTTCCTTGTCGGATGACGTGATCAATGCCGTGCCACAGGCTATGCGTGATGGCTCTCTGGCACTTGGCGCCACTCAGTCCGAGACCATGAAGAAGGTAATTTTCCCGGCTGCGCTGCCCGGCATCATGGGCGGTATTCTGCTGGCGGTCTCCCGGGCGATCGGCGAGACCATGATCGTGGTCATGGCCGCAGGGCTGGCGGCCAACCTGACGGCCAACCCGCTGGAAACCGTTACCACCGTGACCGTGCAAATCGTGACCCTGCTTACCGGTGACCAGGAATTCGACAGCGCCAAGACGCTGGCCGCTTTTGCATTGGGCGCCATGCTCTTCCTGGCAACCCTGTTGCTCAACGTCATTGCACTGAAAATCGTACGCAAATATCGGGAACAGTATGACTGACCAACGTTCACAGGCGGAGATTGTCCGCCAGTCGCTCAAGCGCCGCTACCGTAAGGAACGCCGTTTCCGCGCCTACGGCATCTTGGCCATCGCCATTGCCCTGGGGGCTCTGTTAATCCTGTTCACCGATATCATCGGCAAGGGTTATACCGGCTTCGTGAAGACCACCATCACCATGGATGTGCAGTTGGATGGTGAGATGATGTACCTGGATGATCCCACGGACGAGCGCCAGATCAAGATGGCCGATTTTGTCGAGCCTCTGGTTCAGGCGCTGATCAAGGAGATCCCCGGAGCAACGGAGGACGACCGGAAACAGGTTCGCGAGCTGATCAACCCTTACGCCTCGGTGACGCTCCGGGATGCCCTGAAGGCAAATCCCGAGTGGTTGGGTACCACCCAGACCATGACGTTTCTCACGCACACTGATGTGGATGTCTACGTCAAGCATGCAGGGGATGATGCCTACTCGATCAAGCTGAACGACCAGCAAAAAGCCTGGGTAGATGATCTTCTGGAGCGGGGCATTATCGAGACATCGTTCAATGATGTGTTCTTCAGTGGCGGCGATTCCCGTGATCCGTCCAAGGCAGGTATTCTCGGGGCGATTGTCGGTTCGCTGCTGACGATGTTCGTCACCCTGATATTGTCGTTCCCGATCGGTGTCGCGGCCGCGATCTATCTGGAAGAGTTTGCGCCCCAGAACAAATTCACCGATTTCATCGAGGTAAATATCAACAACCTGGCGGCGGTGCCGTCCATCATCTTTGGTCTGCTTGGCCTCGCGGTGTTTATCAACCTGTTCGGGATGCCACGTTCGGTTCCTGTGGTTGGTGGTCTGGTTCTGACATTGATGACGCTGCCGACCATCATCATTTCCAGCCGGGCCGCGATCAAAAGCGTTCCGCCCTCGATCCGCGAGGCCGCTGAAGGTATCGGTGCATCCAAGATGCAGGTAGTTCTGCACCATGTGCTGCCGCTGGCCATGCCTGGCATGCTCACCGGTTCCATCATCGGAATGGCGCAGGCACTCGGTGAAACCGCACCGCTGCTGCTGATCGGTATGGTGGCGTTCATTGTGGACGTACCCGACGGGTTCTTCGATTCGGCGACGGTGCTGCCTGTGCAGGTGTTCCTGTGGGCGGGCAGCCCGGAGCTGGCCTTTATTGAGCGAGCGTCGGCAGCCATCATGGTGCTGCTGGCCTTCCTGATCAGTATGAACGCATTGGCCATCTGGATGCGCAAACGTCTCGAGCGCCGGTGGTAAGGAGAATCAAGATGAATAGTGTGAATACAACCATTACCAGTGAAGTTACCCAACCGGACGAGGTTGCCGTGCCAGTTCAGGAATCGAAGCCCGCTGAAACCATCATCGAGGAAGGCAAGACCGTTGGTAAGCCATACTCGGACGACCCCAAGTTCAAGCTTCGGGATGTCGAGGTATTCTACGGGGATGCCCCCGCGATCAAGAAGATCAGCCTGGATATTGGCCGTAACGAAGTCATTGCCTTCATCGGCCCATCCGGTTGCGGCAAATCCACCTTCCTGCGCTGCCTGAATCGCATGAACGACAGTATCGATATCTGTCGTGTGAAGGGTTCCCTGCAACTGGACGACCACGACATTTACGACCCCAAGCGGGATGTGGTCGAACTGCGGGCCAGGGTCGGTATGGTATTCCAGAAGCCGAACCCCTTTCCCAAGTCCATCTATGACAACGTGGCTTACGGCCCCCGGATTCACGGGCTGGCCAACCGCAAGTCGGATCTGGACGAGATAGTGGAAAACAGCCTGCGCAAGGCCGGCCTCTGGGAAGAAGTAAAGGATCGCCTGGACGCCAACGCAACCGGCATGTCCGGCGGCCAGCAACAGCGTCTGTGTATTGCCCGTGCCATTGCCGTCAGCCCGGAAGTGGTGCTGATGGATGAGCCCTGCTCGGCCCTGGACCCTATTGCGACCGCCAAAGTGGAAGAGCTGATTGCCGAGCTGTCCGAAAGCTACACGATCGTTATCGTGACCCACTCGATGCAGCAGGCGGCCCGGGTATCTCACCGTACGGCCTACTTCCACCTGGGACACCTGGTTGAAGTGAACGAGACCAACAAGGTATTCACCTCGCCGGAACATGAACTGACCGAGTCCTACATCACCGGCCGTTTTGGCTGATTCCGGACCTGAGGAATTTTGGAGAAGAACAGTATGCCTACAAAGAAGGACGACGTTTACGGGGATCACATCTCCCACAAGTTCAATGACGAACTGATGGAACTCAAGACCGAGTTCCTCAAAATGGGCGGCATGGTTGAGGCCCAGGTCGATAATGCCATCCTGGCCCTGGTGGATGGCGATGGTCATCTGGCTGACGAAATCCGTGCCAACGACAAGAAAGTTGACCGGATGGAAGTGGAAATCGACGAGGAAGCCACCCTGATCATCGCCCGTCGCCAGCCGACGGCCCGGGATCTGCGTCTGGTGATCTCGGTCATCAAGATGGTGGCCGACCTTGAGCGGGTTGGCGACGAGGCCAAGAAAATCGCCAAGCTGGCGATCAAGCTGCAGGAAGAGGGCCAGGCCCCGCGGGGCTATGTGGAAGTACGCCACATTGGCACCCACGTGCTCAGCATGCTTCACGATGCCCTGGATGCCTTTGCCCGGCTGGATTCCGAGCAGGCGTTGCGGATCATGAAGGAAGACAAGCGTGTCGATGAGGAATATCAGGCTGCGGCCCGTACCTTGCTGACGTTCATGATGGAAGACACCCGCAACATCTCACGGTGCATGTCCGTAATGTGGGTGCTCCGTGCCCTGGAGCGGGTGGGTGACCACGCATGTAACATTGCTGAGAACGTGATCTTCATGGTCAAAGGCGAGGACGTTCGTCATACGCCGGTGGAAGAAGCTGAGAAGGTGGTCGGACGCTGATTTTTGCTTTGGAGGGAGCAAGCGGGCTGGTAGTGCTGTTTGGGACACGCTCAAGGCATCCATGCGCGCTTAGCTTTCGCCATCCTTGGCGAAAGATAGTCCCAAACAGCACTACCAGCCCACATGCCGTCCCTCCACCCAAGCCTAGAAAATCAGGCCTGCTTCATCTTGTCGGTATAAGGCGGCCAGCCCAAAGGTTTGCCGGCAAGAACGTGCAAGTGGATGTGGAACACCGTCTGCCCCGAATTTTCCCCGCAGTTCATGACGACGCGATAGCCGTCGTCGGCAAAGCCTTTCTCTTGGGCAATCTTCGCTGCCACCAGATACAGATGCCCCACCAGTTCCCGATCTTCCTCGGTGATGTCGTTAATGGTGGCGATGGCCTTTTTCGGGATGACCAGGAAATGAACCGGCGCCTGGGGGTTGATGTCGCTGAAGGCGAGGGCGATGTCGTCCTCGTACAGGATGTCCGCGGGAATTTCCCGGTTGATGATCTTGGTGAAAATCGTCTCTGACATGGTGGCTCCTTTTCGCGTGTCCTTGGGATTGTTGTTTGGCTTCAAATCTGACTAAGGCCGGGAATCCGGGCAGTTATCTGCCTGACCACGGCCGGCAGTTCCTCGTCGATGCCCATGGCGTAGCGGGCAACCCGGTTGCGGGCGAAGGGCAGGGCGCGGGCGGCGCCGAGGCCGAGGTTGCGTAGCAGGTGGACCGGTGGAATCCGGTTGCTGAAAAGATGGTAGAACACATCCATGGTCAGCATCATTCTGCGGTTCGCCGGCCGGCGCTGTTGTTCGTAGAGGTTCAGCCACTTCGGATTTGCCAGATCATCTCCAGCGCGCTTGGCTTCTTTCAGAGCCGACTGTAACGCCTGCGCATCCTGGAAGCCCAGGTTTACGCCCTGTCCGGCCAGCGGGTTGATGGTGTGGGCCGAGTCGCCAGCCAGGACGACCCGTCCGGAGTGATAGTGTTTGGCATGTTGGCGCGCGATGGGAAACGAGGCCTTGCTGTCGATGTGTGTCAGCAGCGGCAGGCTCGCGGGAAACGACGACTGAATCTCGTTCATCAGGGTGCTGTCGTCCATTGCTTTCAGGCGAGCAAGCTCCTCGGGCGAATCGTACCAGACCAGGGAGCCCCAGCTTTCGCCGGGATGTTCCGGACCGGCACTGTGCAAGGGCAGGAAGGCTCGGGGCCCCGAGGGGTGAAAGCCCTGCCAGGTAATGTCTTCAACAGGCCCCTGATAGCGTACCGAAATGACCATTGCCTGCTGGTCATACTGGTTACGGGTTACGCCGATGCCGGCCAGGTCCCGGATCCGGGATTGGGCGCCATCGCAACCGACTACCAGGCTTGCTAGCAGCTCGCGGTCGTCATCCAGGGTGACCGTGGCTGTATCACCGGACTGCGCCAGTGAGGCGACACCCTGACCGTGGAACAGGGATACCTGGGGGCAGGCCTCGGCGGTTTGCCAGAGCGCCTGTTGGGTTACTGAGTTTTCGACGATGTGTCCCAGGTGGTGGGCGCCCAGCTCGGTGGCGTCGAATTGGACCTCAGCCAGTTTTCGGGGCACCAGGTTCTGCAGTGGATAGCGGGTTTCATCCCACACGGCCAGTCGCCTATAGGGCGTTGAGCGCATCCCGAGGATGTGGTCCCAGGCGCCCAGGCTCTGGAGATAGCGCTCACTGCCGGCGCTCAGGGCAGAAACCCGGATGTCCGGGGCGCTTTCCGGGTCAAAGTCGGGGGGCTGAGCCCGGTCGACAAGGGCAACGCGGAAGCCATTCTGGCCGAGGCCAGTGGCGAGAGCAGCGCCGACCATGCCGGCACCAACTACGACAATATCAAAGACTTGAGTCATATCGGTTTCCTGTCTGATGCCCTCAGTTTACGCGATGACGGCAGCCAGACAAGAGACCGGGATCAAGCCGGAATGAAAACCCTCAATAGCCTGCCATACCTGACACCCGCGGCTCGGCAGTGTCGTCAGGCCTGCGACGGTTCTTGATCAGCCAGGCGGGCTTCTGTGCACCCGGTTTGTTGAATCCCTGGTTCAGGACCATGGGTTGCACGAGGGTCAGGAAATCCGAGGTTTTCATATGTACCGATTCACTGTGGCTGCCTGCGGCGAACGCCAGTTCGGGCTGCTCGGTCAGCGCTTCGGCGCAATAGACGGTCATTCCGAACAGGTTGCCAAAGGGGGGCATGGCGCCTACCTCGCAATCCGGGAAGCGGTCCTGGAATTCCTGTTCGTCAGCGAGGTCAAGAAAGTCGGTGTCTAGGATGCGGGATAACCTGTCCCAGCGGATTCGCCAGGTGGCCGGCATCACCAGCATTGCCATTTTGCCATCCAGTTCGATGATCACCGTTTTGACGACACGGTCGCCGGCAATCTTGACGTGGTGGGCGAGTTCCTGGGCGGTAAATGCAGGAGGGTGGGAGAGGCACATGTATTCCACACCTGCCTCATCGAGGAATTCCTTCAACTGCTGTACCGGCATAGTGACAACCTCCTACCAGCAATGACAGCGTTCCGGAGCCTGTGTTGATCTAATTGCCTGGCCCCGATGGCCTGGCGGGGTTGGTCAACCCCGCCATTAATGGTCAGCTTAGTCGAGGTTACGCAGTTTGCGAGTAACCGGATGTATCAATGAGAAACCGATCGCGAATCTCAGTCGGTTTTAATCATATGAACATCGCGCTGGGGGAACGGAATGCTGATGCCCTCGGCGTCGAATGCTTTCTTCACTTTCTCATGCATGTCCCAGTAGAAGGGCCAGAGGTCACCTGATTTGGTCCAGGCCCGAACGGTCAGATCGACGGAGCTTTCACCCAGGGCACCAACAACGATCAGTGGTTCGGGGTCCTTCAGTGCGCGCTCGTCTTCTTCAATAAGGCGCTTGCAGACGGCCTTGGCCTTGTCGATGTCATCACCGTAGCCGATACCGAAGCTCATGTCGCAGCGACGGGTTTCATAGGCGCTCAGGTTGGTCAGGCTGGCGTTGGCCAGTTGACCATTCGGGATCACAATCCGGCGGTTATCGAAGGTGTCGACGATGGTGTACAGGATGGAGATTTCGCGGACGGAGCCGAGATAGCCCTGGGCATCAATCGTGTCACCAACCTTGAACGGTTTGAAGATCAGGATCAGCACGCCGCCGGCGAAGTTGGCGAGGCTGCCCTGAAGAGCAAGACCCACGGCCAGGCCGGCAGCACCGATAATGGCAATGAAGGAGGTGGTGGCAATGCCGACCATGGAGGCGACAGAGATCAGCAGCAGAATCTTGAGGATTGCTCCGATCAGGCCGCAGAGAAACTTGTTCAGGGTGGGGTCTTTTTTGCCCAGCTTGTTATCTAGAACGCCGACAAACCGGTTGATCAGCCACATGCCCACAATCAGAGTGACAATCGCCAGCACGACCTTGGGTGCGTATGTCATGACCAGAGACATGGCCTGATTCATGAGTTCCGAGGCACCGCCTTCAGCGCCAAATAGGTCTTCCATAAAGGACTCCTTGTTCGTTGGTATTTTTCATAAGTGTCGGATTAACGGACAAATTACTGCAAAAACCTGATTCGTCTATTTCCTTATATAGCAGACAAATGTCAGGGCTGTGTACTGCAGGCGTAATATTCAGTCAGGGCCTTACGCAACCGAGCTCTTGTTGGCCCAGTCGAGAATGGTCTCGGGGCCTCCGCGGACAAGAATCCGGCCTTCTTTCTTGCCCAGTTGGTAGTCGTACATGGGGTCGTAATAATCTTGGAGCAGTGACTGGATCCAGGCGTTGTGGGCCGCTGTCTCTCCAGTGGCTTCCTGCTGCACGAGTGCCTGTTCCATCAGGCCGCGCAGCTGCTGGTGTCGCTCCCCGCCCAGGCGCTTGCGGATGCGGTCAATGGCGCTAAGCAGATAGTCCCGGAAATTCAGCCACCCTGCTTCGGCCCCGTCGCGATCCACGTAATCCGAGTACATTCCCTCAACATAATCTTCGCGAATGATGCCAATACGCTCTTCCATCGGTTGCTCGAGGATCAGCAACGGCGACCTGGCCATGCGCTCCTTGAGGGATTCGGGCAGGGCGCAACGGCCCACCAGGCGGCTTTCATCTTCCAGATAGACCGGACCACTGTTCAGGTGGCGGGCCTTGAGCATGGCTACCGCCAGCCGGTTCTCGAAATCGATCTGTGAAGGCTGCGGTGTTACCTGACGCCCGAAACTGGAGCCCCGGTGATTGGCCAGGCCTTCAAGATCCACCGGATTGGGTAACTGTTGCAGAACCCGCGTTTTGCCGGTTCCAGTGCGCCCGCTGAGAATGCGGAACTCGCCGGATTCGATCTGCGCTTCCAGGCTGTCGATCAGGAATCGGCGCAATGCCTTGTAGCCGCCTTTGACCAGCGGGTAGTCAATGCCGGCCTCCCGGATCCACTGCTGTGTGAGCCGGGAGCGCAGGCCGCCCCGAAAACAGAACAGGTAGCCGTTCGGGTGGCGGGCGACAAAACGTTTCCAGGCTTCAATGCGCTGGGCCTTGATGTCACCGGACACAAGCTGGTGCCCCAATTCAATCGCCTTGTCCTGACCTTTCTCCTTGTAACAGATGCCAACCCGATGGCGCTCCTCATCGTTCATCAGGGGCGCGTTTTCGGTATTCGGAAAGCTGCCACGGCTGAACTCTACCGGTGCCCGGACGTCCATCAGCGGCACATCATTCAGGAACAGGGAAAGGTAGTCGTCGGTGTCGGGTCTGCTTGCCATTTCAGCGGTAAACCAGTTGTCAGATGGAGGCGGCAGTATAGCGGAAATGGGGTTTTTCTGCTTGTCGCCGCCTGTTTCCCGGACTGGTCACGGGTACAATGACGCCTTCCGGAAAATTGAGGTTGGGTACCCCATGTCAGTGGACAGTCTGAATCAGCACCTGCGCAAAACCCTCTCCCGAGGCCGGGTGGCCGTTTCCCGTCCTGCCGGTTGTGAGCGCATTGCCCTGTACCTCTTTGACCCGAGGGTGCTTGAGGGGCCGTTATCGCACGAAGAGGCCCAGGCGGTCGTTGCCGAACCCGCCTACTGGTCGTTCTGCTGGGCCAGCGGCCAGGTGCTCGCCAACTGGATTCTGGACAATCCCCATTGGGTTGAGGGCAAGCGCGTCCTGGATTTCGGCTCGGGATCCGGAATCGTGGCTGTCGCGGCGGCAATGGCCGGAGCGAAGGAAGCCATCGCCTGTGACATTGATCCGGCTGCGCTGGACGCGGCTAATGCGAATGCGGCTCTCAATGGTGTTTCCGTTGGCCTTTGCCCTGACTGGGCAGCCCGACCGGACGAAATAGATGTCGTGACCGCGGCGGATGTGCTCTACGATCCGGAAAACCGGCCGTTGCTCGGCGTTTTACGCGAGGCGGCTCCTCGGGTGCTGCTGGCGGATTCGCGGATGAAAGTGTTGGGTGACGATGCCTACCGCAAGCAGACAACGCTTGAGGCCCGGACCTGGCCGGATCTTAACGAATTCGAGGAGTTCAATAGGGTTCGTATCTACCTGGCCGAGAACAACCAGTGATGGATCAGAGGTGAGAAAAAAGAAGGTATAAAAAAATAAAGGGCAACCAAACGGTTACCCTTTCTCGGAACAGGTCGGCGCATCCTTGCGCATTTGGCAACAGCCGTGTTGCGAGATCCTTGAGCCACTCCGTGGTGCCGGCATCCGAGCCGGCTATCCGAATAGTTATCCCTTAAGCGAGGCGTCCTTGTGTCCCTACCTCTCCCCGCGGTCCTTGCCGGGGTGCATCCAGTGCGTCGTCCATTTCCCTGTCATCCTTGACAACAACAATATACCAACTGGATTCTGACAAACGTGTGAACTGTGCACGCATCGCAGGAGATGTCAGCGTGGGTGTCTACAATAAAACAAATTTATCAGTGAGTTAGCTTTTCCCTGAAGAGTTTCTGGCACTGCCGCGTACACAACGTCACTGCAAGATCTCACGCCTTTGTAAGAGATATCTCACAGCGATTCTGGCGAATTTCGCAAATCCGGTTTTCCGGTGTTTCGGATGCCGGGCCAGGGAAGAAGTCCGATGGCAATGCCGGCGCCGTCCGCAGCCAGATCGGCCAGGGAAAATTCCCGATAGGGCAGGGTTGCCTGGATAAGCTCAATGCCAAGGCCAAAGCCCAGTAGGGCCGGCGCAAACCAGATGGGCCGGAGCTCCGGCCAGGCCAGCCGGGTGAGGATGGTGAGCTCGAGGAAGGCGATCAGATGGTTCACCTTGTCGTTCGACGATGAAGGTATGGCATGAGGGCTGTCGGTTGTCGCCAGAAACCCGATGGCCAGAACGGAAACCACAAAGGCTGCCTGCCAGAGGGGGCGGAATTGCAGCAGGCTGGTCAGTTGTTGTTTCAATGTATCCATCGGGGAAGTCACTGAGCGTTCTCGGGCTGTGGGAATGTTGCCAACATGATATGCTTTGCGCCCCGTCATTGTCATTGAAGCGGAGGTCCTGCCAGCTATGCTCAAGGGTAATTTTTTCGTGGACTGGGCTACCTGGGTGAGGGTTTCCGCCTGATTCGTCAGCCCGGTCTTCGGCTGTTCGTCATCATTCCACTGGTTATCAATATTCTGCTCTTCGGATTGCTGTTCTTCTTCATGGGAGAGCTGTTTGCAGGCCTGATTGCCACCGCGATGTCGTGGTTGCCGGACTGGGCGTGGCTTCAGGCACTGGATTGGCTGTTCTGGATTCTGTACGGGGCGGTCATCGTACTGATGCTCGCCTACGGCTTTGTGATCGTTGCCAATCTGATTGGTGCCCCTTTCTATGGCTATCTTGCCGAACTGACAGAAAAGCACCTGACCGGCCAGGAGGTGAATACCGATGACAGTTGGGCATCGATCATCAAGGATATTCCCCGCGCACTCTGGCGCGAGGTTCAGAAGATCCTGTATTACCTGCCGCGGGCTATCGGTTTGCTGATCATCGGTCTTATACCGGTTGTTAATCTGGTGGCTGCTGTTCTCTGGTTCCTGTTCAACAGCTGGATGATGGCGCTGCAATACGTGGACTACCCGGCAGACAACCACAAGGTGAGTTTCCCTGCCCTGCGACGGTTGCTCGGCGACACACGCCTGTCTGCCTTTGGCTTTGGCCTGCCGGTGGCGCTGGCTGCCATGGTGCCGGTGCTGAATCTGTTTGTGGTGCCGGCGGCGGTATGTGGGGCGACGGCTTACTGGGTGCGTGAGAACGGCGCCACAAGAACTTAATTGGTCTGGAGGTTTCTTGGATACATCGGAATTTGTTATTGGTCAGCGTTGGGTCAGCCACAGTGATACCGGCCTGGGGCTCGGGATCGTCACGGATATCTCCGGGCGCCGGGTGACCCTGGGGTTTCCTGCCGCCGATGAGGAGCGCACCTACGCGATTGATAACGCCCCGCTGTCCCGCATCATCTATCAGTTGGGGGAAGAGATTGAGACCTTCGATGGCGAACGGTACACCGTCCGCGCAGTTGAGGACCGGGGCGGGGTGCTCCTGTATCACGGGGACGACGGCACCGATCTGCAAGAAATATCCGAGGTGAAACTCGCCGGATCCGTGAATTTTTCTGCGCCGCACCAGCGGCTGTTTGCGGGCCAGTTCGATCGCAACGGCGCCTTTCGCCTGAGGTTTGCCACGCTTCAGCACATGAACCGCCTGCGGGCATCGTCAGCCCAGGGGTTGATCGGCGCCCGCACGCAGCATCTGCCACACCAGATATACATTGCCCATGAAGTTGCCCGGCGCCATGCGCCACGGGTTCTTCTGGCAGATGAGGTCGGTCTTGGCAAAACCATCGAGGCGGGGCTGATCCTCCACTATCAGCTGCACACTGGCCGGGCAAAGCGTGCCTTGATCGTGGTACCGGATTCCCTCACCCATCAATGGCTGGTGGAAATGCTCCGCCGCTTTAATCTGCGATTTTCCATAGTGGATCAGGGTCGCTACGACGCTCTGAAAGAGCAGGAAAGCGACGTGGATGCGCTGGTTAACCATATTTTTGGCGATGAAGATGCGGTGAATCCGTTCGAGAGCGAACAGCTGGTGCTCTGCAGTCTCGACTTCCTGAAGAAAAGCCAGAAGGCGCAGGACGATGCCCTCAAGGCTCACTGGGACCTGATGATTGTTGATGAGGCCCATCATCTTGCGTGGAGCCCTGAAGAGGTTAGCCCGGAATACCGGATTGTTGAGGAACTGTCGGCGGTCAGCCGCGGCCTGCTCTTGCTGACAGCAACGCCCGAGCAGGTGGGTATCGCCAGTCACTTTGCCCGCCTGCGGCTTCTCGACCCGGCCCGTTTCCATGATCTGGAAACCTTCCGCAGAGAAGAGCAGCAGTATGAAGCCATCAACAGTGTTGTTCGACGGCTTCAGGACGAAAGCTCCGATATCAGCGAGGGCGATCAGAAGCTGCTGCGGGAATGGTTGGGTGAAGAGCTGGACCAGCTGTTTGCCGGTGACAATCCGAGGCAATCGGTGATCGATGCCCTGCTGGACCGGCATGGTACCGGTCGCGTGCTGTTCCGGAACACCCGGGCGGCCATCCAGGGATTTCCCGAGCGTCGACCCGATCCTGAACCGTTGCCTTGTCCGGCCATGTACGAAGGGCAGGCCTCAGGTATTCAGGGGTTGACCCCGGAGCAACTGGTGCCCGAGGAGCAGTGGCTGGCGGACGATCCCCGGGTTGAATGGCTTGAGAAAAAGCTGATCGGCCTGCGCCCCGCCAAAGTGGTGGTGATCTGTGCCAGTGCCCAGACTGCCATGGCCCTGGAGCATTATCTCCAGCTGCGAGCGGGTATCCGCAGTGCTGCCTTCCATGAACACCTGAGCCTGATCGAGCGTGATCGAGCCGCCGCCTATTTCGCTGACACGGAGCAGGGTGCCCAGGCGCTGATCTGCTCTGAAATCGGCAGCGAAGGCCGCAATTTCCAGTTTGCCCATCATCTGGTGCTCTTCGATCTGCCTGCAAACCCGGACTTGCTCGAGCAGCGCATCGGGCGGCTGGACCGGATCGGTCAGACAGAAGCGATTGATATTCACGTGCCCTACCTCAGTGGCACCAGTCAGGAGGTGCAGTTCCGCTGGTTCCACGAGGGCCTGAACGCCTTTGCCGAGAGCTGCGCGGTGGGCGTTGCCGTTCAGGAAGCGTTGCAGGCCCAGTGGCAGCAGGCTATTGATGGCGACCTTGATGTGGCTGATGGGCTGGTCGAGGCCTCTGCGGACGAAGCAACGCGCCTGAAAACGCTCTTGCAGGCTGGCCGTGATGCCTTGATCGAGCTGAATTCCTGTCGCCCTGAGGTGGCAGAGGATCTGATCGCCGCCATCGAAGACGAAGAATCCGAGGCCCGGGTTCGGGATTACATGATGGAGGCTTTTGACATCCTCGGCGTGGATGTCGAAGACCATGCCGATCACTCCGACATTCTGCGACCCGGCGAGCAATATCAGGCCGGCCATGTCGCCGAATTACCGGAAGACGGGATTACCGTGACCTGGGACCGACAGAATGCCTTGGAGCGGGAAGACCTGGCTTTCATGAGCTGGGAGCACCCGATGGTCACGGGGGTGATGGACTCGGTGACCAGCTCCGGCCTTGGCAAGGCCGCCCTCGCCAGTCTTTCCGTAAAGGCGCTGCCGCCCGGAACGCTGTTGATGGAGGCCCTGTTTACTGTGCACTGCCCGGCACCGGAAGCGCTCCAACTGACCCGCTACCTGCCGGTCTCGCCACTTCGGCTGCTGGTGGATGTAAATGGCAAGGAGCTTTCGGGCGCGTTGCCTCACGACCGGCTCAACGAGATGTGCTCGAATATCCGGCGGCGCACGGCCCAGGCCATCGTTCCGCAGATCCGGCCCCAGGTGGAAACCATGGTGGACCACGTGGAGCGGTTGTCGGAGCCTCATCTGGAGCCCCTGAAGTCTCAGGCGCTTGAGCAGTTGGAGGCCAGTTTCGGACCGGAAATCCGTCGGCTGGAAGCATTGCAAAAGGTGAATCCGGCGATTCGTGAGGAGGAAATCGACTTTTTCCGCGATCAGTTCGAAGCGGCAAAAGAGGCGATAGGGCACGCCAGTCTGGCATTGGAAGGCATTCGTGTGATCGTGACCGCATAATGCCAGGTGTGATCTCCGTAACTGGCTGACTGTGCGGCATTTGCTGGTCAGCCCTCATCTGATGCGGTACCGTAAACGTAACGGTTTATAGTCTTCGACATTCCCGAACCATGGATGACAGAGAGAACCTATGATGACTTTCATACTGTTTGTAGTGGCACTGGCTGGCCTGCTGATTGTGATGCGGCGCGAGTCTGGTGCAACGTCCGCGATTGGCGTAATGGCCGTTACCGGCCTGCTGTCGCTGATTTTTGCCTCTGGTTTGCTGGCCCTGGTTTTGTTTATTGGTGCCGCCCTAACAGCTGCTGCCGGCCTCCCCGGGTTTCGCCAAAGCTGGCTGACACCCCGCATTTTCGCGATGTTCAAGAAGGTCGCACCGAAGGTTTCCGAGACTGAGAAAGTGGCTCTCGAAGCCGGTACGGTCGGCTGGGACGGTGAACTGTTCACTGGTCGGCCTGACTGGCACAACCTGCTGATCAACCGCAATACCGGCCTGAGCGAGGAAGAACAGGCCTTCGTCGACAATCAGTGTGTCCAGGCAATTTCCATGTGTAACACCTGGGACGTGGCGGTCGAGCGGGCTGATCTGCCCAAAGAGCTGTGGGACTTCCTCAAGAAGGAAGGTTTCTTCGGGATGATCATTCCCAAGGAATACGGTGGCCTCGAATTCTCTGCCAAGGCGCAGTCTGCAGTTCTGCAAAAACTGGCATCCAACGAGACGCTCATGGTGTCTGTGGGCGTACCCAATTCCCTTGGTCCTGGCGAGCTGCTCGTCAAGTACGGCACCGAGGAGCAGAAAAACCATTACCTGCCAAGGCTTGCAGACGGTCGTGAAATTCCTTGCTTTGGTCTGACGGGCCCAAGGGCTGGTTCAGATGCGACGTCGCTTCCGGACACCGGTATCGTTTGCAAAAAGAAAGTCGATGGCAAGGAAGTTGTCGGTATCCGGCTGAATTTCGAGAAGCGCTGGATCACCCTGGCGCCCATCGCCACGGTTGTTGGCCTTGCCTTCCGCATGTTCGATCCGGACGGGCTCCTGGGCGAAACCGAAGACTATGGTATTACCTGCGCACTGATCCCCAGGGACACCAAAGGCATGGAGATCGGCCGTCGTCATTGCCCGATTGGCAGCCCGTTCCTGAATGGCCCGATCAAGGGTAAAGATGTCTTCATTCCGCTGGACTACATCATCGGTGGCGTGGATATGGCCGGTCAGGGCTGGCGTATGCTGGTTGAGTGCCTGTCGGTGGGTCGCTGCATCACCCTGCCGTCCGGTGCGGCCGGTGCGGCTGCGTCGGCCGTTGGCACCGCTGGTGGTTTCACCCGTATCCGCCGTCAGTTCAATACGCCGGTTGCTGATATGGAGGGTGTGCAGGAGCCTCTGGCCCGAATCGCCGCCAAGACCTATATCTCTCAGGCAGCTGTAAACCACACTGCCAATATGATTGATAAAGGTGAGAAGCCGGCAGTGCCGTCTGCCATCCTTAAATACCACCTTACCGAGTTCCAGCGCGGTGTATTGACCGATGCCATGGACGTTCACGGTGGCAAGACCGTCACGCTTGGCCCGCGTAACTACCTGGGCATAGGCTACAGCGGTGCCGCTGTCTCGATCACTGTTGAGGGTGCCAACATCATGACCCGCAGCCTGATGATCTTCGGCCAGGGCGCCATTCGCTGCCATCCCTATGTGCTCAAGGAGCTGGCGGCCAAGGACAACGATGATATCAACGCGTTTGACGATGCGTTCTTCGGCCACGCCGGGCTGATTTTCGGCAATGCCGCCCGCGCCTTCACCCAGGCTCTTGGTCTTGGACGGGCAGATGTGCCGTTTGACAGTGCCAGTCGCAAGTACGCGCAGGCCGTGGCCCGCTTCAGCGCAGCCTTTGGTCTGTGCTCGGATGCCGCGATGACCACGCTTGGCAGCGAACTGAAAATGCGGGAGCTTATCTCTGCACGGCTGGGGGATATGCTGTCCAACCTGTACCTGGCTTCCATGGTCCTCAAGAACTGGCACGAGACCCAGCCGGTAGAGGGTGAGAAGGAAGTAATGGAGTACAGCCTGGGCATGCTGCTGCATCGCACTGAAAACGCCCTGGATGAGTTCCTCCAGAACCTGCCGAATCGCGCCGTGGCGCTGGTTCTGCGGGGCGTCACGATGCCGCTTGGCCGTCGCTGGGGCAGTCCGCAAGACGACCTTGCGCGCAAACTGGCTCGTGCAATATCCACAGACACGCCTATCCGCAATAAGCTGATTGCCAGCATCTGGCATACCAATGGCGAGGGCACCGTGGAGAATCCGGTGGCTCGCTACAACGGTCTGCTCAAGGACTATGACAAGGCAGAACAGCTATACCGGAAAGCGACCAAGGCCTACGCCAAAGGTGAATTGCCGATGACCGCCTTGCATCCGGAAGAGCGGTTTGAGGCGGCCCTGAAGGCTGGTATCTATACCAAGGAAGAGGCCGATTTCATGCGCCAGTATGAGACGGTGGTACTCGAGATGCTAACGGTCGATGACTTCCCGTTTGATGAGTTTGCGCGCAACAAGGAGACAGTGATTGATCACAACCCTGCCTGACAGGAGACAGCCCTGACATGTGGTTGTCGTTCGTTGCTGTGAGTGTTGGCGCCGTCATCGGCGCCAACCTTCGTTGGGTTCTGGGATTGTGGTTGAACACGACATACCATGCCGTTCCTTACGGAACGCTGGTTGCCAATCTCAGTGGTGGTTGGCTGATCGGGCTGCTGATCGGTTACTTCAGCCATGGCACCACGCTGGCACCGGAGTGGCGGCTCTTTGCCATAACCGGATTGTGCGGTGCGCTGACCACCTTTTCGACGTTTTCACTCGAGATGTTTGCTGCAATCCAGGACGGCAAATGGGCCATGGCCATCACCGGTATTCTGGCCCACGTTGTCGGCTCCATCCTCATGACTGCACTGGGAATTTACACCTTTGGCCTGGTGAAGGGATGATGGGTACCACTACCTACACAAATTCTCGAAAATACCCTTGGCAAGCTTCGGATTCAGGAGTAGAGTGAAGGGCGTAGGAAAGATTCAGTAAAGCATTTCATGAATAAGACGTACCTCCGCAGTTAGTAGTGACCGTCCTGTTTTTGATTCCGCGAGTTCTGTATTTCCGCAAAACGCTGACCTGACACCATGAAGGTGCGAGGCGGCAGATAATATGATTGATTTCAGGAAGTTTAAGTATGTCTACTACTACCGGTACTGTTAAGTTCTTCAACGAAGCAAAAGGCTTTGGCTTTATCACTCGTGAAGGCGGCCCGGACGTTTTTGTTCACTACAGCGCTATTCAGGGCAGCGGTTTCAAAACTCTGGCAGAAGGCCAGCAGGTTGAGTTCACCGTTACCCAGGGCCAGAAAGGTCCTCAGGCGGAGAACGTTGTTGCCCTGTAATCCCTGATGGATTCGGCAATAACCGCCAAAAAGGCAGCTTCGGCTGCCTTTTTTAATGGCTGAAAAACGCCTGGCAAGGTGGCACGCTTTTGTCATTTTCCCATCATTGTGTAATCTTTACCGACCTGCTGCTCGTTTAACCGGAAGTCGAGATCTCCAGGAATCATTACATGCTCCGACTGCTCAAGGCCGCCTGGATCCTGTTCTGGGCCATACTGCTCACCCTGATTCTGTTCTTCCCGATTGTTATTGCAGCCCTTTTGGGGAAGCGAGGGGATGCGGCGTTCCACGGCACCCAGATCTATGCATGGATTATCCTGAAAGTCTGCGGTATCCGCCTCAAGGTTCGTGGCAGGGAAAACATCGAGCCCGGTCAGCGATATGTCATTCTGAGCAACCATGCCTCCTATCTTGATCCCCCGGCGCTGGTGCTCGCCCTTGGTCTGCAATATCGGTGGGTGATCAAGAAAGAGTTGCGCAAGGTGCCCCTGTTCGGATTGGCACTGGAAGCCTCGCGGAATTTGTTTATCGATCGTTCGAAAGGCAGTGATGCACTGGAGAGCATCAAGCGGGGTGTCGGCCAGCTCCCGGACGGCACCGGCATTCTGATTTTCCCGGAAGGAACCCGTTCGTGGGATGGCAAATTACTACCCTTCAAGAAGGGTGGTTTCGTCATTGCACAGGATGGCGAGCTTCCGATTCTTCCCGTCACCATCTGTGGGTCCCACCAGCGATTGCCCAAGGGAAGTGCTGCCTTCAGCAGAGGTGACATTGAAATCGTCATTCATCCCCCGATGGCGTCCGGGGCTTTGCCGCTGGATGATCTGATGACAGACGTTCGCAACAGTATTGCGTCGTCCCTCTGAAGCAGAAGAACCCGGCCGTCCGGCCGGGTTCCGGTGTTCAGCGCAAGGTGTTACCGGGCGAAAATAGCCTCGTAGAAACGCATGGTTCCCTCCCAGGAACGGGTGGCGGCCTCTTCGTCATAACCTAGCGGCATGCCGAACTCCTCGGCGACCTTGTCAGCGCCAGGATTGGTGAATGAGTGCAGCACGCCGGGAAAGCTCACCAGGGTGAGATCGACTTCTGCATCCTGCATCTCCTTCACCAGGCCGGCGACCTGGTCCGAGGGAACCATCTTGTCGGCACCACCGGTGTACACCTGAACCCTGGCCTTCACTGTTCCGGCTTCGGCGGTTATGGGGCTGCCAAGCGCACCGTGGTAGCTGACGACGCCGTCCAGATCCACGCCCATACGTGCCATATTCAGGACCACCGCGCCGCCGAAACAGTAGCCTTGTGCAGCGATGCGGGACGCATCAACGCTTTCATGGTTTTGCAGGATCTCCGTCGCCTTCATGAAGCGCGCCTTCACCTGATCCATGTCCTTGGTCGCTTCCTGCATGAACTTCTGGGCGGTATCAGGGTGGTCCGCCTGCTTGCCGGAGCCATACATATCCAGGGCAAAGGCGGTATAGCCGGCGGCGGCAAGCCGCTCTGCCTGATCCCGGGCGAAGTCATTGTGGCCCCACCACTCATGCACCACCAGAACACCCGGGCGCTTCTCTTCGAACTCATTATCCCAGGCCATGTAACCGGTGAAGGTGGTTTCACCGACCTTGTATTCAACAGTCTTGGTTTGCATTTCTGCCAGTACCTGCGTGCTTGCCAGCGCTATTGAGAAGGTTGCGGCTGCCGCTGTTGCTTTTAGGGGTGTCATGATCTGTCCTACTCCTTTTGGGTCGGATTGTCTTTTTGTCCGGAAATCTACGCCCGGAACCGGTAAACCGATGCAATCAGTTGCCAATCCAGTATAGGACCTTTTGACTACACTACAGTCAGACACCCGCAAATCCCGAATGATCTGGAGGTTGTGTATGAGGATCGGTGTACCCAGGGAAATCAAGAACCGTGAATACCGTGTAGGCATGACACCCGCTGCCGTTCATGAGCTGTGCGGCCACAATCATGAGGTGTTTGTGGAAACCGGAGCTGGCCTCGCCATCGGTTTTTCTGACGAGGATTATCGGCAGGCCGGAGCGCGAATTCTTGAGACGGCCGGGGAGGTTTTCGATACCGCAGAGTTGATCGTCAAGGTCAAGGAGCCCCAGGCCGAAGAGCGGGCCATGCTGAAGCCGGAACACACGCTTTTCACCTATCTGCATCTGGCCCCGGACAAAGCGCAGACGGACGACCTGGTGAAGTCCGGCGCTACCTGCATTGCCTATGAGACAGTGACCGACCATGGAGGACATTTGCCCCTGCTGGCGCCTATGTCGGAAGTCGCCGGGCGCATGTCGATCCAGGCCGGTGCCCATTGCCTGGAGAAAGCCATGGGCGGTCGCGGCGTGCTATTGGGCGGCGTACCCGGTGTCAGTCCGGCGCGGGTAGCGGTCGTTGGTGGCGGAGTTGTCGGCCAGAATGCGATTGCCATGGCGGTCGGGTTGAGTGCCCAGGTCACGGTTCTGGACCGCAACATGGACGTACTCAGAAACCTGGACCATCTCTACGGCAACCGCATCACAACCCTGTTTTCAACGGCCCAGACTCTGGATCAGGCGGTGACGGAATCCGATCTTGTCATCGGCAGTGTGCTCATTCCAGGGGCCTCTGCGCCAAAGCTGATCACCCGCGATATGATCCGCCGGATGCCGGAGGGAAGCGTTATCGTGGACGTTGCCATTGATCAGGGTGGCTGTGCCGAAACCTCCCGGGCCACGACGCACGACGATCCCACGTATATTGTTGATGGTGTGGTACATTACTGCGTGGCGAATATGCCGGGTGCCGTTGCGCGCACGTCGACTCTGGCGTTGAATAACGTCACCTTGCCTTTTGTGGCGGCCCTGGCCAATAAGGGTCCGGATCGGGCGATGAAGGAAGATCAACACCTCAGGGCCGGGCTGAACGTGGCCGCGGGCAAGGTGACCTACAGGGAAGTGGCAGAAGCGACCGGGCACCCATACACCAACCCTGAATCCCTGTTGGGATCCTGAGTGTGAAATCCTCGGAGAAACCATGAAACTGATCGGATCCACTACTTCACCTTACGTTCGGCGCATTCGTATCCTGCTGGACGAAGAGCCCTATGAATTCCTCAATCTCAATATCTATGGTGAAGGCCGGGACGAGCTGCGGCGAAACAATCCGACCCTGAAAATTCCGGTACTCGAAGACGGTGGCAAGGAAATCTATGATTCCCGGATTATCGCCCGTTACATCAGTGCCAAACAGGGCCGCGATCCGCTGACCTGGGATCAGGAAAACCAGCTGACCATGATTGATGGCGCCAATGACTCCGCGGTCACCTTGCTGCTCTCGGAGAAGTCCGGAATCGATACCGGCGCCGACCTGATGTTCTACAACCTTCAACGTGAACGCATCATGACAACCTTGCGCACGCTGTCGGCAATGGCGGAAGAGGGCCAGTTCGAGGAATGGAATTACCCGGCCATCTGTCTTTATTGCCTGGTAGACTGGCTGGATTTCAGGGACCTTGTGGACTTTTCCGGTGTGGAGAGCCTGTTATCCTTCCGCGACAGCCACCGGGTTTACCCCTGGGTTGCCGAGACCGATCCGCGCAATTCCTGACTCCGCGCGGCCGGCAATCGCCGGCCGCCGCCTCCAGCCAAGGCTGAAAAAAACTTGCCCGATCATCCTGCGTCATTTTGCTTTCGCAATCGCTGTTCTTGACTATAGTTAAGATTAAGGAACAGCGTCTGATCTGCCGGTTACCGCGTTCCGTACGTATAAATACCAACAATAGAAGAGAGAGGGGGTCATCCATGCTCCTGTCACATGCGTTCGGTCTCTTTACCCATCCTGATGAAGAGTGGGCTTCCATACGAAAAGAACATGAAACTCCGCGCCGGGTCTATGTTGCCTATGTTCTGATTCTGGCGGCGATAGCTCCCATTTGTGCCTACATATCGACTGCCTATTTCGGCTGGACGGTTGGCAATGAGCGGCTGATCAAGTTAACCGAGATCAGTGCAATGCAGCTCAGCGTGTTGACCTATCTGGCAATGCTGGTCGGCGTTTTTGCGCTGGGTTATGCCATCAACTGGATGGCAAGAACCTACGGCGCCAAGGAAGAACACGTACCCTCGAACGGTATTGCCCTGGCAGCCTACTCCTGCACTCCTCTGTTCCTGGCAGGATTTGCCCTGTTGTATCCAGTGCCCTGGTTCAACGCCATCGTCTTCCTGGCCGCCGCCTGCTATGGCGCCTATCTCATGTATGACGGACTGCCGATTGTCATGGGCATCGAAAAGGAGCGGGCGGTCATGTACGCCGGAGCGTTGCTGACCGTCGCCCTGGTCATCCTGGTATCCACTCGAGTGGGTTCCGTCATTCTCTGGAACTTCGGAGTCGGTCCGGTATTTATCAGCGGATAGACCGGGTTTAAACGAACCGTAAAAGGGGAGCCACTGGCTCCCCTTTTTTATGGTTTCTGTTTCTTGCAAAAGACTTGTCGTGATTTGCCATCCCCCTGTCGCAAATTGGCAATGCGTTCTTAACCAAGCCCGATTAGCTTCTTCATTTGGAGTAGAAACGGCGAAAGGTGCAGAACGCCGAGACTACAAGGGACGAACGCAGGGGAAGATATAACAATGAAACGACTGACACGACGGGATTTTCTGAAGGCATCAGCCATGGGTATGGGCGCCGTGGTGATTTCGACCGGCCTCGCAGGCTGTGTACTGGACAGCTCCGACAAGCGAACAATCAGCTTTACCCATGGAGTGGCCAGCGGCGACCCGCTTGCCGATGGTGTCATGCTCTGGACCAGGGCTGCACCGGCGACCGGTTCGGCACCTGTCGGTGTCGCCTGGGAGGTATCGACGGATGAGGGTTTCGAGAACCTTGTGCACTCCGGCACGGCAGAGGCCACTGAGGCCCATGACTTCACCGTCAAGGTGGACGTTCGCGGCCTGGCACCGGGGCAGAGCTACTATTACCGCTTTCAGACGACCGATCGGCAGTCACCGGTGGGCGTAACCCGGACCTTACCGGAAGGCAGTATCGACTCAGTGCGCCTGGCCGTGGTCTCCTGCGCGAATTATCCGGCCGGTTATTTCAACGTCTACGGGGAAATCAGTAAACAGAATGACCTGGATGCCGTGGTCCATCTGGGCGACTACATCTACGAATACAGCTCCGACAGCGGCAGTTATGCGGCACAGGATGCCCAGGCGCTGGGGAGGACCTTTTCTGAGGACAACAATCTTGAGCTGATTGAACTGGTGGACTATCGCAGACGTTACGCTGCGTATCGTGCGGACCCGGATCTTCAGTCCCTGCATGCGAGAGTGCCGTTCATTGTGGTGTGGGACGACCACGAGGTGGCGAACGACGCCTGGGAAGAGGGAGCTGAAAACCATAACGAGGGCGAGGGCGATTTCACCCAGCGTAAGCTCAATGCCCTGAAGGCCTATTTCGAATGGATGCCGATCCGCCCTGTTATCGAGGGCAGCGACGAGGCCATCTTCCGGACCTTCCGGTTCGGCGACCTGGTGGACCTGCACATGCTCGACACCCGAATTATCGGTCGCGACCAGCAACTGGACTATATGGACTACTTTACGGGAGAAGGATTGGATGCCGCCCGCTTCACTGCGGATGTCGGCAGTCCGAATCGTACCCTGCTGGGTGCGGAGCAACTGCTCTGGCTGCAGTCTTCCCTGAACTACTCCACCGCAACGTGGCAGGTGTTGGGGCAACAAGTCCTCATGGGCCGAATGAATCTGCCTGCGGAGCTGCTGGTGGCCATTGCTACTGAGCAGTTTGACGGTCTGCCGGAAAAACTGGCGGAACTGGCCCAGCTCAAAGGCCGGGAGCTCCAGGGGGATCCGTCCCTGACACCAGAGGAATTGGCTCGCATCAATACAGTTGCCCCCTACAATCTCGACGCCTGGGATGGCTACCAATATGAACGGGAAGTGGTTCTGGGAACGGCCAAGGCGCTGAACAAGAACCTGGTGGTACTGGCGGGGGATACCCATAACGCCTGGGCCAATAACCTGAAAGACATCCAGGGCGACCAGATTGGCGTGGAGTTCGCTACAGCGTCGGTTACATCACCCGGCCTGGAGGAGTATCTGGGCATTCCTGATGACATGATTCAGGGCGCGGAACAGGCCATTGGTCTGCTGGTGGATGACCTGGATTACCTGAACGTGAATCAGCGTGGCTACATGCTGGTGACCTTTACGCCCGAAGAAGCCCGGGCCGACTGGTATTTCGTGGACACCATCAAGTCAAAGGATTATCAGATCGACGCGAGCCGCACCGCTTCCCGGCGGGTATTGCCCGGTCCCGGAAATCGTACGGTGCAGGACACAAGCATAGGATAAGAAGTCCGACCGGTCCCCTGACTATTCTGTCTTTGATGCAGCGCAAACCACCCCGGGTGCTTTCCGGGGTTTAATGGGGTGTTGCAATGGCAGGGAGCTCTCAGGGGATGTCGGAATCGGTGGTCTTGAAAAACGGCGAGTGCGAGCAGCGGGAGCCGGAGTGGCATGTGCTTCAGCCCGCGGAAGCAAGGCAGGAGCTCAAAGCTAAGGAGCCCCTGTCTGAGGATGAGATTCGCCAGCGCCTGGCCCGCCATGGCCCAAATGCTTTGCCGGAGGCTCGTGCAAAGGGGCCTTGGGCGAGACTGGGACGGCAACTCAAGAATTTCCTGATTTACGTACTGGCAGGGGCCGCCGTAATCACGGCGAGCCTGGGCCACTGGGTGGATGCCGGCGTCATTCTCGCCGTTGTTGTTATCCAGACGCTGGTGGGCTTCGTTCAGGAGGGCAAGGCCGAGCAGGCCCTGTCGGCCATTCGCCACATGCTTGCGCCCAAAGCACGGGTCGTGCGGTCTGATGGCCAGCATCAGATAGATGCTGCCAATCTGGTTCCGGGCGATACGGTACTGTTGGAGCCCGGAGACCGGGTGCCCGCCGATCTGCGTCTGGAAAAGTCCCACAACCTGAAAATCGATGAGGCCATTCTCACTGGTGAGTCCGAGGCTGTTGATAAATCAACAGGGTCGGTGGCTCCAGATGCTCCGTTGGGGGATCAGTCCGGGATGGCCTTCTCCGGCACCATGGTTGCGACCGGGACCGGCCGTGGCGTTGTGGTTCGAACCGGCGCGCGCACTGAGATCGGTCGCATTTCCGGACTCCTCGCTCAGACCACAACTCTGAAAACCCCCTTATTGGAGCAAATGGACAGGTTCGCCCGAATCCTTTCCATCATCGTGATTGCCGCCGGCATTGCGATTTTTGTTGGCGGAGCTGCATTCAGCGGTCTGCCATTCCGGGAACTGTTTATGGCAGTGGTTGGCCTCACCGTTGCCGCGATACCCGAGGGCTTACCAGCAATTCTCACCATTACCCTGGCCATCGGTGTGCGCCAGATGGCACGCCGGCAGGCCGTGGTTCGCCGAATGCCGGTTATCGAAACCCTGGGCGCGGTGTCGGTAATCTGTTCGGATAAAACCGGAACGCTCACCCGGAACGAAATGATGGTCACTCGGGCGGTGTTATCCGGGGTTCAGCTCGAGGTGACTGGCGAAGGCTACGATCTTGATGGTGCGGTAAACGCCGAAAATGGTCACCCGTCGGACTCCACTCTGCTGGACGAACTTGCCCGGGCCGCCGCCCTTTGTAACGACGCCCATGTTCACCATGACTCAGGCAGAATCCGAATCGCCGGCGATCCAATGGAGGCCGCGCTCTCCGTGTTTGCCCGCAAAGCCGGGTTTGATGTTGATGGCAGCGCCGCCGACTGGCCCCGGAAAGATGAGATTCCTTTCGATACCGAGAATCGCTTCATGGCCACGCTGAATCATGACCACCACGGCCACAGCGTGATCTACCTGAAAGGCGCGCCGGAGCGGATCCTGGATATGTGTAACAGCGAGGTTGCCGAATCCGGGGAAACCAGCGAACTGCGCCGGGATTTCTGGGAGCGGGTTATCACCGAAATGGCATCCGATGGTCTCAGAGTGCTGGCCCTTGCCCGGACGCCCGCAGAACGTGGCATTGGCGAACTGGCCATTGAAGATCTTGAACAGGGTGCAGAACTGCTTGGACTGGTTGGTTTGCTGGATCCGCCAAGGCAGGAAGCCATTCGGGCCATTGCCGAGTGCCACGATGCCGGAATCCGGGTGAAGATGATTACCGGTGATCACGGGATCACGGCAGGCGCTATTGCCCGCAAGCTGGGCCTGAAAAATACCTGGCGGGTTCTGACTGGTAAGGAATTGGACCAGCTGGATGATGATCAACTTCGGGATCTTGTTGGTGAAGTGGATGTCTTTGCCCGGACCAGTCCCGAACACAAATTGAGGCTGGTCACTGCGCTGCAGGCCCTGCATGGAGTTGTCGCCATGACCGGCGACGGGGTCAATGACGCACCGGCCCTCAAGCGGGCGGATGTGGGTATTGCCATGGGGGTGAAGGGCTCGGAGGCTGCGAGGGAAGCGTCTTCGGTGGTGTTGCTGGACGACAATTTCGCCAGTATTGCGGCAGCCGTGCGCGAGGGGCGAACTGTTTATACCAATCTCAAAAAAGGCATTGCCTTTATGCTGCCCATTAACGGTGGGGAGTCTATCAGTCTCGTTACCGCCCTGTTGCTTGGGCTGACCCTGCCCATTTCGGCACTGCAGATTCTCTGGGTCAATATGGTCAGCTCTGTGGTTCTGGCCATGACACTGGCGTTTGAACCCACGGAACCCGATGTTATGAAGCATCCGCCAAGGGGGCGGAATGAGTCCCTGCTTCGGGGATTCGTGGTCTGGCGCGTGGTCTTCGTTTCACTTCTGTTCCTTGGTGGCATTTTTGCTGCGTGGTACTGGGCCATGCATCATCATGGTGATGAGAGCACTGCCCGGACCCTTGCGGTTAACACGCTTGTGGCAATGGAAATGTTTTACCTGTTTGCGGTGCGATACCTGGATTCAGCGTCAATTACCCTGCGCGGGGTGTTGGGTACGCCGATCGTCCTGTTGGCAGTCGCCGCGGTTATTGCATTGCAACTGCTGTTTACCTATACGCCCTGGTTCAACGAGACCTTTGGCACGCAGGCGCTGAGCGTTGAAATGCTCGCGTTTGCAGCGGCTTCGGGTGTGGTGGTTCTGGTGATCCTCGAAATCGAAACGGTTGTCAGAAGGCGTTTGCTCAGGGCAGGCCCCGGGTAATCACCGCCGGGTCGCCCCGGCCTTCAACCGCTGCCAGCTCCGCACTGGAGAGCCATTCGCCCGGGGGCTTGTCCATCACGCTGGCACAGGCAGCCAGGGCATGGCCCCAGGAACAGCCGTTGGCAAACAGCATGCCGGCCTCATTCAATGTCCCGCCGCGGTTGATGTAGCCAAGAACCCGGGCCTGTGACGGCTCCGGGAACAGCGGATGGAGATGGCCCCGGAAGACCTCCGGGCGCATGTGCGTGAGAGCAACCCGCCGGCGAATGCGGTGGGGGAACAGGCGCTCCCGCTCGAATTCGGACAGGCATACCTGGGCTTCCATGGTGTCCCTCGGTTGGCGGAATCTGCCGGGTTCCTGGATATAGACCAGGCGAAAGGGGGTGCCGGTCTCCCTCAGGCGTTCGCAGGCTCTGATTGACTCGGATAACTGGTAGGCGCCATTGGCGATGAGCAGCAATGGTTCACCGGACGAGGTATCTTCATCCACCACCAGGGCCCCGTGCCTCGCCAGCAGTTCCGCTTCCCGGGTGTCGAAGACGCAGGGGCGTTCCCGTTTCGGGATCACCATGCAACTGATCGTGCCCCTTTCACGGAATACCGATGGCAATGTTGCCAGGGTGCTGTTGTAGTCGGCCGGAAACACCACCCGGGAGACGTCGTTCATCTCCGCGAGCATGCTTTCGCAGAAGGTGGTGTCCTGATGGGACTGCTCGTTCTTGCCATTTTCCCAGGTGTGTGAGGTGGCAATAACCGGCAAGCCGAGCCAGCGGGCAGGCCGCCCGATTTCTTTCTGGTGCCGGGCAAAAATCAGCTCCTGGCGGATGGCGCCAAGCATTTTTACGCAGAAGGCCTCATAGCTGGCGACCAGATTCAGCCCCGCCTTATTGGCCAGACAAGCCGATACCACAGATTCTTCGTTCAGTGCCGTGATGATCTTGCCGTGCACCGACTCCTGATCGTTCTCGGGATCGTTCACCCGGTGCTTCAGATCATCCAGTACTCCGCCAAGACGATTGCTTGCCAGCTCGTCCGGATTGCCCACTCTGGCCCTGAGGTCCGGGTTCTGGGCTACCAGCGCCCGGAAAAAATCATCCACAGCCTTCATCGGCGAGGTGCATTCCCGACAGGCTGGAAGCCGGGGGATTATCGGGTCCGGTGGATTGCGGGTCGCGAGAGCATGATCACGCTCAAGTGGGCGAGATTGCCCGGTGTGCTGGTTAAGATGAGTGATAGCGTTTTGAAGCTGATCCGGAGCCACCCACAATCTGGCGGCATGCTCGTTAAACAGCTCCCTGGCCCGGGCATCCATTCGCGGGTTTCCGGGCAGTGGCAGGTTGTGGGCTGCATTGCTGCTGGCGCCATAAAAACCATACCCCTTGGTGGTCTCCGCAATGCCATAGGGTACCCGAACGGGATAGCCGCTCTCTCCCCGTAGCGCCGCCTCGCCATTGGTGGCGAGTGCCTGCTCCATTTCATAGAGAGCACAGACAAAGGCGGCAGGATCGCGGCCATCAAAACGGAAGGGCACAAAGCCCCTGTGTTCGAGATGCGCTTCAAAACGTTCGAGACCCTCGCGGGTGCCCAGCTCGGTTCGCTGTTCAATGCGCCGTCCATTGGCAATCATAACCGGCATCACTGCGCCGCAGTCCTCGGCGCGCCACCAGCGGGGGATCCAGTCGCTGCCGCGCTGCTCCTCGGCGGCCCCATCAGACAGAAAGGCCACCAGAGACTCACCCGGCAGGGGCATATGGGCGTATTGCAGCTCGGCAAACCCGAGGTAGCCCCCTTCGAGAATACCACCGGCGGTGTGCGGATTGACGTGGCTGCCAAGGGGCGCGGCCATGGTACCGTCCGGCTTCTGGCGGTAGCTGTAGAAATCGGAAACCAGAGTTGAGAGCCCGTCCGGCCCTCGATAACGTTCCGCCTGTTCCGGATGAAGGTTTCCGGTGAGGACGTTCAGGGCGTCCACGGCTGCCACGCAGTGCCCCTGGCCCATCAGCCAGCTCCGTGTGCGTCCGGTCAGATTGTTCAGAGCCAGATAGCCGGCATAGGCCGGCACCATGTTCAGTGCCCCGCCGGTGTGGCCTTCCGGATTGGTCTTGAAGTCCTGAGGCGCCAGCGGCTGGCCGGAGACATCAACCCGGCGGGCGTAGGTCATGTGGACTACCAGCCAGAGACCGGCACTGGTGAGTCTGTCCAGGTCGGCGAGTTTACGATAGACCGTGGCAGCATCGGGCTGGTGGCCGGCAGCAACCAGGTGCTCTGCCAGTAGGCTGACCTGATGTTGCGTGGCTTCACTGTGCTGGATGACGCCATAACCATCGCACCAGCGCCGGAAATCCGGGCAGTCTGAAGCGGCGTGATTCACCGCTGCTGTTTGAATGGGAAATGGCATGAGATGCCTCCATGGCGTCAGTGTGTCCGCGAATTTTAAAACCACCGCTGTGAACTGCCATTGATGCAGGTCAGTCGAAACTGCATCTTTCTACAGACTGCCCCAAGCCAAGCGTTCCACCCGCCCGCATGCAGGCTTGCTCGCCTGCCCGTTGCCGAAAGCCATGGTTTCTGAGAGTCTGTTCGAATAAGCCACCTGATAAGGAGACTCCCATGACGCAAGACAAGAATCAGGATAAGCGCCGGAAATATTCGGCCCCCGTTGTTGATGGCATTGGCAAATCCGCCAGCCGTGCCATGCTTCGGGCCGTCGGGTTTACCGATGAGGATTTCAAAAAGCCCCAGATCGGCATTGCGTCCACATGGAGTAACCTCACGCCGTGCAACATGCACATCAACCAACTGGCCGAGGAGTCGGCTGCCGGAGCCGATGAGGCAGGCGGCAAGTCGCTGATTTTTAATACCATTACCATATCGGACGGCATTGCCAATGGTACCGAGGGCATGAAGTATTCCCTGGTGTCCCGGGAGGTGATCGCCGATTCCATCGAGACCGTGGCCGGTTGTGAAGGGTTCGATGGCCTGGTGGCGATCGGTGGCTGCGACAAGAACATGCCCGGTTGCATGATGGGCCTGGCGCGTCTGAACCGGCCATCTGTGTTCGTGTATGGCGGCACCATCATGCCTGGCGAGAACCACACCGATATTATTTCCGTGTTTGAAGCCGTGGGTGCCCACGCCCGTGGTGATCTGGATCTGATTGAGGTGAAGCAGATAGAGGAAACCGCGATTCCGGGGCCAGGGTCCTGTGGTGGCATGTATACCGCCAATACCATGGCGTCGGCTATCGAGGCCATGGGCATGAGCCTGCCGGGCAGCTCCGCCCAGAACGCTGTGTCGGAGACCAAGGCGGAGGATTGTCGGGGTGCCGGGGCTGCAGTGCTGAACCTGCTGGAGAAAGACATCAAGCCCAGCGACATCATGACCCGGAAAGCCTTCGAAAACGCCATTACGGTCGTCATCGCCCTGGGCGGTTCCACCAATGCGGTACTGCACCTGCTGGCCATGGCCAGCACCGTCGGTGTCGATCTGGAGCTGGAAGACTTTGTCGAGATTGGCAAGCGGGTGCCGGTGCTGGCGGATCTGCGCCCGAGCGGCCACTACATGATGTCGGAGCTGGTGGCCATCGGCGGTATCCAGCCGCTGATGAAAATGCTGCTGGATCGCGGTCTGCTGCATGGCGACTGTCTGACCGTAACCGGGCAGACGCTGGCCGAGAACCTGGCTGATGTTGACCCCTATCCGGAAGGGCAGGACATCATTCACGCCTTCGACAACCCGATCAAGGCTGACAGCCATCTGCGGATCCTGTTTGGCAATCTCGCACCAACGGGAGCGGTGGCGAAGATCACCGGCAAGGAAGGCACGCATTTTACCGGCCGTGCCCGGGTATTCCATTCGGAAGAAGAAGCCCAGGAGCGGATTCTCGACGGCACAGTGGTGGCCGGCGATGTGCTGGTCATCCGCTACGAAGGCCCCAAAGGCGGACCGGGCATGCGGGAGATGCTGAGCCCCACCTCCGCGATCATGGGCAAGGGCCTGGGCAGCGATGTCGCGTTGATTACCGATGGCCGGTTCTCAGGGGGCAGCCACGGTTTCGTGGTTGGTCATATCACACCGGAAGCGGCCGAGGGCGGCCCGATTGCGCTGGTCGAGGATGGCGACACCATTACCATTGATGCCGTCAGTAATCGGATTGAGCTGGATGTCTCGGATCAGGAACTGGAACGTCGTCGGCAGGCCTGGCAGGCTCCACCACCCCGTTTCACCCGAGGCACGCTGGCGAAGTATTCGCGAACCGTAAGTTCTGCCTCGAAAGGGGCTGTGACCGATTTGCCCTGATCTGATCGGAGCTCAGGTCTTCAGCTGTTCTGGCCTGCCCCAGTAGTATCCCTGGCCATACAGGCCGGGGAACTGCTGTAGCCAGGCGGCGATAGCTTCCTCCTCCACACCTTCGACCACAACATCCAGGTCGAGAGCCTCACCGAGGTCAAGCGCCGCTCGGAATATTCGCTGTCGGGCGGGTTGGGTGAGTATGTCGCTGAGAAAACTCCGGTCGATTTTTAACTCGTCCAGCTCGAATGTGGCAAGGGTTCCCAACGACGAGTGCCCGGTTCCAAAATCATCGACGGCAATTCGGAACCCGCTTTGGCTCAGGGTCCGAATAACGACTTTTGCCAAGGCTGTGTCAGCCATCATCGCTGTTTCGGTAATCTCCAGAATAAGATCGGAAGGTTGTGCCCCATGGTGCTGCACAATTGCCTTCACCTTTTCCACAAAGTCCGGGTGGGTGAGATCGTTTGCAGAAATATTGACCGCAACGGCAATGTGGTCCCCGTGACGGGCCTTCAGCGCGCTCATATCTTCACAGACGCGGTCCACCACCCAGAGCGTAACGTGGTGAATCATCCCGACCTGTTCGGCTAATGGGATCCACCGATCCGGAGCAACCGTGCCGAAGTCCGGGTGTTGCCAGCGGATCAGGGCTTCCAATGAAGCGATATGTGCGTCCTGTATTCGCACGGTTGGTTGGTATTCCAGCCATATGCAGCCATTACCCAGTGCCTCTTCGATATCCAACATCAGCATTTGCTGCTGGTACTGCCAGTCCGCGATAGCCGGGTCGTAAACCGTCAGGGGCTGATGCGTATCCAGGGCAGCAAAGCCAGCTGATGAAAGGATATCTGACGCGTCGACCCCATGCTCCGGAGCATGGGCGATACCCACCGATGAACTCCACGATAGCGAGAACCGGCCCTCGCGGAAGTTCTCTCCCAGCCAGCTCATGAGTGTTTTCAGTTTTTCCGGGTAAGTGTCCGGGGCGTCACTATGGAAAAAGGCAAAGGCATGATTGCTGGTATCAATGCTGGCGAGGGCATAGCCGTCAATCATGATCAACTGATCACCCATGATCCGTTTCAGGAATCCGTCGAGCTCCCACAGATAACTTCTGAGCAGATCCTCTGCCGTCCGATAGCCGAGAGCCTGCTCGATTTCGTTAAACCGGCTCAACTGAATCATGGCGACGGTGTAGGGCTGTTGGTGGCTATCAAGTTGATCCAATGACTCCTCCAGCATGGCCCGATTGGGTTTGCCGGTAACACTGTGGGTTTTGAGGAGTTGCTTGTAATTTTGCTCAACGTGAGATCGCAGTGTTTGTTCCTGGCGAGCCCGAATATCAGAAGCCAGCCTTTTTTTGCGCTCTTCCAATATCTGACGGCCAATGCCGCTGGTCAGGATCAGAGATGCGGCTGCTGCACCGATAAAGAAGGCGGAATCGGTAAAGCTGTTCACCGGGACCCAGCCGACAGTCCGCGCCGCCGAGATAACTGTACCCAGGAGAATGAAGAGCAGTGATAACGCAAAATAGCGGGCATACACCTCGTGTCGGGCCTGTTTGAGCGTCAGGGCCAGAATCATTGAACCACCGGTCAGGGCCAGTATCAGGAAGGAGTCCTGACCGAGCAACGGTAGCCGCAGTGGCATGGCCAGCAGATGTAAAAGGCCAAGAACACTCGCTGCATTCAGTAGCAGTCTCGGGAGTCTGGAGACCTGGATAAAGTTTGGCGTGATTTGGCAAAGTGAGATGAGGCAAAGGCAGAGGCTGATGTTCAGTAATGCGTTTATTTCCGGGAAGTCTGGCCAAATCAGCCAGAGCCCGAAGCCCTCCATGACAAGTTGCACGTGAATAACGGATAGCGTGAGAACGCCCAACCAGGCCAGCCCCGGGAGCCTGAATTTCATCATGAAGCTGAGGTTCAGCAACAGCGCAAAAACGAGGAGGCCAGTGATGAATGCCTTCCAGGTCATGGTTCCTGCAATGTCGCTTACAACCTTGTCAGGTTCCAGAATGCTAATGGGCAGTAGTGTGGGGCCGGCATTCTGAACCTCGAACAACAGCGTGGTCGTACCCGCCGGTAATGAAACTGGCCAGATCCACGGTGGTAGCGAAATCAGCCGGTTACCGAATGGGTAAAGGTCTCCCATGTCACGAAGCCGCTGGAAAGCGCCATTTTCATCGAGAATGGCGGGTCTGAGCCGGTCGATGTAGGGGGCGGATACAAGGACCCACTGTTCGGCGTTTGTGGCTCCGGGGTTTTCCACCGTCACCTTGAAGGTGACAGGTCCGTTGTAATAGCCAATGCCGGAGTTCTCTGACGGGGCCGCCTGCCAGTTTTTCTGCCGCCAGTTTTCGTCCTCTATAACCTGCTCCAGAGGCGCAACCAGATAGTCGATCTGCACAATGCGGGAGGACTGGGACGCTGGCTCGGGAGAGTCGACCTGCGACAGCGCGGAAAGCGGATTTTCAGGCGCTTGAAGGAGGCTTGCGAGCAGACCGTATGCCATGGCAGCCATCAGGAACAGGAATGGCATCCAGCGTCGAAAAGGTGTCAGCCCGGACTGGGCTCGGAGTTGTGACAGCACGGCTTTTTCGGTCTGATGTGTGCTGTCATCCATATGAAGCGACGGTCCCGCTAAGTGGTGTTTTCTGACTCGAAGAATCAGCTCGAATTTTAATGGTTTTTCAGCTCACTTGCATTTGCCAGGTGAAATTGGCGCAAGAAACTTTTCACCTGATCAAACAAGACATTCGCTGGTATAGTTAACCCTGACCATCCTATCTGTAGAAGCCTGTTTCCGGACCGGTTGCGCGATGCATGAATAAACCACAGGATCTGTACAAATGAGACTCGCCGGCTTTTCCCCTTTCGTGATCTTGATGTTGCTCTGGCTGCCAGGATCGCTTTTGGCCCATCAAACGGGGGGTGAATCCCAAAAGCGGGAGGCAGAAACAGACAGTGGACCCAGGCTCGCTTCGGTGAATGCCGCGGTTGCCGTGGCTGGTGATAACAAGCTGATTTTCGGCAAGAATGCCGACCGGTCCGTACCCATTGCCTCTGTTACCAAGGTCATGACCGCGCTGGTCGTGCTGGAATCCGGCGAGCCGCTGGATGAGTGGCTGACTTTTCATGAGCGGCATACGCCCGCCGCCGCCAACGCCTACAGTCGGATTCGCATCGACTCGGAGATGCGGCGTAAAGATGTGCTGCGCATTGCACTGATGTCCTCCGAAAATTTTGCCGCCTACACCCTTGCCCGTAACCACCCGGGCGGGTTCGATGCCTTTATCGAGGCGATGAACGCCAAGGCCGCGGCCCTGGGAATGACCGGTACCCGGTTTGTTGATCCGACCGGGCTGTCGTCGGAGAACCTTTCAACCGCCGCGGATCTTGTAAAGCTGGTAAACGCTGCGGCTGATTACCCGGAAATCCGGGAGTACTCCACCACCGGTTATTTCCGTGGGCAATTCCGGCAGCCCCGTTACAGCCTGTCGTTCGGGAATACCAATGCCCTGGTGCATCGGGATAGCTGGGGGGTGGCCCTCAGCAAGACCGGCTATCTCTCCGAGGCCGGGCGCTGCCTGGTGATGATTTCGAAGATGAACGGCAAAGAGGTGGTGACCGTGCTGCTTGATTCCCTCGGTACCCGCTCGCCGATGGGCGATGCCGGACGGATAAAGCGCTGGCTTGATACCGGAGCCAGGGGCTCGGTGGCCGCTGCCGCCCGGCGTTACGAACAGGAAAAGAACGCGTCATACGCGACCGCTGGTAACAGTACGGTCAGTGTGAACTGACACTGAAAGGAATCCCGTTATGATCCAGATATTCACGACCGGTGGCACCATCGACAAGGTCTACTTCGATGCCAACAGCGAGTTCGAGGTAGGGCACAGCCTGCTGCCGGAGCTGCTGTCTGAATCCAACATCCACGAGGGCTATCGCCTGCGGGAACTGCTGCGCAAGGACAGCCTGGAGATGACCGATGATGATCGCCAGCAGGTACTGGCGGCGGCCACTGAATGCGATTGTGGCCGAATCATTATCACCCACGGCACGGACACCATGGCCGATACTGCGGCGGTGCTGTCCGGCCTGAAGGACAAGACCATCGTATTGACCGGCGCGATGCAGCCGGCCCGTATGCGCCGAACCGATGCGGTATTCAATGTCGGGTTTGCCTGGGCTGCGGTGCAGCTTCTGCCGCCGGGTGTGTATATCGCGATGAATGGTGAAGTGTTCGAGGCCGGTGCAGTGCGCAAGAATCTCAAGGCGCAACGTTTCGAGCGCACCTGAGTATCACGCCAGGCTGTCTCTTTCCTCGGCGGTCAGTTCCCGGTATTCGCCGGGCATCAGCGCATCGTCCAGTTCGACCTGTCCAATGCGGACACGATGAAGGGCTTCCACGTGGTTGCCAACGGCTGCCATCATGCGCTTGACCTGATGATAGCGCCCCTCCGAAATCGTCAGCTCAATGATCCTGTCTTCCAGAAAATGCACCCGGGCCGGTCGCGTCGGCCTGGGATCATTATGCAGGTCCACACCACGTTCCAGTTGCTGTGCCGCAGCGTCGCTCAGAGGTTCGTTCAGGGTTACCCGGTAAGTCTTGGGGCAGTCGGTTCGCGGTGAGGTGACCCGGTGAGACCACTGGCCATCGGTGGTCAGTAACAGCAGGCCGGTTGTATCTGCATCGAGGCGCCCGGCAATATGGAGATGTCGGGTGATCTCTGCTGGCAACAGGTCCAGCGCTGTTGGATGGTCGCTGTCGGTCGTCGCGCTCACCACGCCTGCTGGCTTGTTCATCATCAGATAGCGCTCGCCCGGGAGGCTCAGAGGGGTGCCTGACAAGGCCACCCGTTCATCCCCGGCCAACCGGGTGTTGGCGCCCTTGCAGATTTGCTCATTGATCGTTACTTCTCCGCGGCCGATGGCCCGCTTGGCCTCTTTTCGGGAGAGCTCGGTGCTGTTGGCAATAAACTGGTCCAGTCGCATGGTATTCAGCAGCTTTGTCCGGGTGCCGGGGAGCTCAGACTGGCCAGACAGAGCACCGGCGTTTCGGCAATCATCCGGGACCAGAGCAGCCCGAGGGCTTCGGAGCTTACTGGTGGGCGTGGAGTCCGAAAGCTCGCCGTGGGGTCGATGCCGCTGCCATTGCGGGTCGCCAGAACAAAGGTAAACGGGTGCGCGCCTGGAATGCCCAGCCGGATGTCGGTGGCCGTGATGCGGTCGCCGGCCTGGTCGTAATCCAGGAAGCCCCGGGTGAACCATTCAAGTCGCCGGGCCTCGGGCAGGTCCGAGACTTCGCTCGCCAGCTCCGGGCGGCGTGGAAAGTATTCAAGATTCAGCGGCGTGTCGCCATCCAGAAAGCCGGTGACAATTTCTACCCGCTGATCACCCTGCAGAGCCGTTGCCCGCCACAACAGTGTGCTGAATGGCATGGGCTGAACCAGCAGGTCCGGGTTTTCCAGGCCGGCGGCCGCAAGCGCGGGTTGCACTCGCTGTGTCATCACTTGCTGGGCTAGAACACTCCAGCCCAGGTACAGGGTGGACACTGCCAGGCCTGCAACTATCGCTGTTTTGGCGGGCGGCCGGGCGAGAAAAAACAGGCAGCCGGCCAGCAGGGGCAGGGTGTATAGCGGGTCGATGATAAAAATGCTGCTGACGGCTACGGGTGGCCCGATGGGCCAGAACAACTGGGTGCCATAGGTTGTGAAGGCATCCAGCAAAGGATGGGTAATCAGGATCAGCCCCGTCAGGGCGAGCCACCGCTGAAAACTCAGTTGTGGTTTCCAGCGCCAGAGCAGCCAGGCAAGGGCCACTGCCAGAGGGGCCAGAACGAACAACGAATGGCTGAATCCACGGTGTTGGGTGAAATTGGCCACTGCGGTGCCGTAATCGATGACGACATCCAGATCCGGGAGGGTGCCCAGAACTGCGCCTGTCAGCAAAACCGAGCGGCCAAGAGTCTTGCCGGCTACGGCGCCGGCCAGGGAGGCGCCCAGGGCGGCCTGGGTGAGTGAATCCATGTCAGATCAGTCTCGCATCAAAACGGTGTCCTGCAGTAGTAGGCCACCGACTCCCCGGTGGATCACTGTCCTGCAGGTATTTCCAGCGCCGCCAGCACCGATTCACCGGGGTAGCCATCAGCCACCAGGTTGTTGGCAGCCTGGAACTGACGGATGGCAGACCGCGTTGCCGGGCCCATGATGCCATCGGGGTTGCCTGGCTCATACCCCCTTTGCTGCAGGGCTTTCTGGAGGTTGATGATGTTGGCGCGGGACAGCACGGGGGCGTCTTCGGGCGGCGGATTTTGCAGTTTACCCGCGCCGGCAATCCGGTCAGCCAGATGACCAACCGCAATGGCGTAGAACTCGGAGCGGTTCCAGCCCATGATCACGCGGAAATTGTGATAGGCAAGAAACGCAGGCCCGCGGTGTCCTGCCGGCACCACCAGGGCGGCATTAATCGGTTCGCGGGCCAGTGGCTTGCCGAAGGCATCCGTGATGCCCATTTTGCGCCACTGCTCGAGTGGCAGACGACGCCCGTCCGCAAGGGAATAGTCGAAATTCTCGGGTAACAGGACCTCGCGGCCCCAACGGTAGTCGCCGTCCCAGTTCATGGATTCGAGAAACCGGCCCGCAGACATCATGGCATCCGGAAGGCTGTTCCACAGATCCCTGCGGCCATCACCATCGGCATCCACCGCGTGTTTCAGGAAAACCGTCGGCATGAACTGAACGTGGCCCATGGCGCCGGCCCAGGAACCTTCCATCTGGTCTGCCGGTATGGCGCCCTCGTCAATAATGCGCAGGGCCGCGATCAACTGCTCGGTAAAGAAAGTGCTGCGGCGAGGATCGCAGGCCAGTGTTGTCAGGGAGCTGGGTACCGGCATCTTGCCGAAATAGCTGCCAAAATTGGTTTCCAGGCCCCAGAAGGCCACCAAATAAGGCGCGGGCACGCCGGTTTCCCGGGTGACTCTGGCCAGCAGCTCCTGATGTTCCTGCAACAGTTCGCGGCCGGTGTTGACCCGGGCATCGTTAACCCGCCGGTTCAGGTAATCGGCAAAGGTAGTGGTGAACTCCGGTTGCCGCCGGTCCAATTCGATCACCCGTGCCAGATGCTGGACCCCGGACATCACCTCGCTGGCGGTCTTGCTGCTGACCCCGGCGGCAATGGCCTGCTCCTGAAGCCGGGCCTTGCATTCGGCAAATCCCGCCGGCTCAACTTCAGCGCTGTCCTGGGCAATGGCGGGCAGTGACAGACATGACAGAAAACCGGAAAACAATAAGCCGCGAGTAACGCCGCCCTGGCGAAGAATCCTTGCAGGTTTGGTCAGCACACAAAACCTCTATCAGGCTGATGATCGTGGAGTATCCTGAGCCCATGTTAGCGCGTTTTCCAGCCGGAGAAACACTGTCCTGGCTCCCGTGGAGTGACAATTCTTTAACCTGACGGTTCCCGAAAAACGGCGATTGTGGTCTTTTTGTTGCCGACAGGTTTCTGGCGTGGGTGTTTGTTCTATAGTTGCACCATAGAACCGGGTTGTGGATAGGGGAAGGTCTGAGCTATGGCAATGCTGAAAGCGCTGGTGGTGGATGACGCCAGCTTTGTACGTGATCTGGTCAAGCGAACCGTGCGCCAGCGTTTTCCGGTCATCGAGACTACCGACGCCCAGAACGGCCGGCGAGCGCAGTCATTGATGTCGAGGACCGCGTTTGACCTGATTCTGTGCGACTGGGAGATGCCAGAAATGTCCGGGCTGGAATTGTTGCAATGGATGCGCCAGCAGCCCCAGTACGAAAACGTGCCTTTTATCATGATCACCAGCCGGGGCGACAAGGATCACGTGATCGAAGCGGTCAAAGGCGGCGTTTCCGAATACCTTGGCAAACCGTTCAGCCCCGAGGGGTTGAGCAAGAAAATCATCAAGGTGATGGGCCGCAAACTGAAAGATGCCATGGACCTGAGCGGGAAATCCATGGCCAGCCCTGCCGATGCCTTCAAAGAGTCGGCCAACCTGCTGACCCGCAAGCCCGAAGCCGCGGCGGAGGTTTCCGCCGAGTCACCGCCCTCTTCCCCCCGGCCGGAGCCTTTGGCACCGACAAGGCCGACCTCGGCCCGGACGCCCATGAGCCTGGCCTCGGTACGCTTCGCCGAGAGCACCCTGAAATCGGTGGTCAAGGATATCAATCTGACGGAGGTGCGGGTGATCGCGAAGCGGGACCAGGTATTCCCGGGGATTCTCGACCAGGCGGTGGTGGACATCGAGATCGCCGATGGCCAGATGGCGAGGTTGAACGGCTACGTGCACCAGTTGCAGGCGGTGGACAAGCGCCAGGACACGGACTTTGTCAGCGTTACCATTCGTTTTGTCGATGAAGACCCGAAAAAGCTGGAGGACCTGTCGAGGTTTGTCGCCCGCTTCCGCGCGGGTATGCGCTAGCTCTCTGCCTTCTCGGGGATCCGCTCGACCAGTCGCTCCCGTGGGAAATGACAGATAAATTCACTGCCCTCGCCAATCCGGCTGCGAATCTCCAGATTGCCATCGTGGTTGAGCAACACGTGTTTGACGATTGCCAGGCCAAGGCCGGTGCCGCCGGTGTCCTTGTGGCGGCTGGGATCGGCCCGATAGAAACGTTCTGTCAAACGGGGAATATGGACCGGGTCGATACCGATGCCGGTATCTCTGACTGACAGGTGTGCGCCTTCCCGATTGGTGGACCAGGACACGATAATCTGGCCATTTGCAGGGGTGTACTTCACCGCATTGAATATCAGGTTCGAGAAAGCGCTGCGCAGCTGGCTTTCATCGCCTTTCAGCAGGCGGTGGTCGCCGATATGCACGGTAATCTCGTGCTGTTTTTCGCCACTGAGCGCCCGGGCATCATGACAGATCTGGGTCAGCAACTGGTCCACGTCCGTGAGGGTGTCGTTGACCGTTTGCTCCCCGGTTTCAATACGTGAGAGCAGGATCAGATCGGTTATCAGGGCTTCCATCCGGGATGACTGGGCAGCCATGGTGTTAATGGCCCGGCGCCACTTAGGCGGCAGGTCGGCAGCGTTGTCCACCAGGGTTTCGAGGTAGCCGCTGATGACCGTGAGGGGCGTGCGCATCTCGTGGGACACATTGCCGACAAAGTCACGGCGCATCTGTTCGAGCTGGTACAGCCGTGTTACGTCCTTGGCGACAATCAGACGGTCGTCGTCACCAAACAGGCTGATCTGGATCTGAAGGTGAATATGAGGCCTGGCCGGAGAATGTATCTCTAAGGGTTCGCGGTAATCCCGTGAATCGAAATAGGTCTTGAAGGCCGGCGTGCGGATCAGGTTATGGATGTACTGGCCCTGATCGGTGTTGCGCCGGAAACCCAGCAGATACTCGGCGGAGCCGTTCCACCATTCCATGGCGCCGCGGGAATCGGTCATGATCACGCCATCGCGCATGGCGTTGGTGGATTCCTGAACCCGATTGATCTGGGCCCTCAACCGGTCCTGGGTTCTCAGGTGGGTCTGATGCAGTTTGTGAAGGTTGTCGAAAATATCGCCCCACAGGCCGATGCTCTGGGGGGCTTCGTCGGTGGCGCTGGGGTTGGACAGCCACTGGTAGAGGCGCCTGGCCTGAAGCAGCGTCCACCAGAGATAGACGATCAGCCCGAGGGTAAGGCCGTAGACGGGCTCACCGAAATAGAGGCCAACCAGGGTGGAGCCAATCAGGCCACCGATAATGTAGCGCAGGTATCGTGACCAGTTGTGCTGCATCAAAAACTGCCTTGTGTCCGTTCCGGGGCTGATGCTCAGCTGGCCGGAGTTACTTACGCGGCTCTGGTCGAGAAGCGGTAACCGGTTCCGCGTACGGTCTGGATCAGATGGTCGTACTGGTCGCCAAGCGCCTTGCGGAGCCTGCGGATATGCACATCCACGGTCCGTTCCTCAACATAGACATTGCCACCCCATACCTGGTCCAGGAGTTGGGAGCGAGTATATACCCGTTCCTGGTGCGTCATGAAGAACTGAAGCAGTCGGTATTCTGTCGGGCCCATGGTAAGGGCGCCATCCTGGGTGGTGACCCGATGCCCGACCGGATCCAGCGTCAGGCCTTCCACTTCAATCGGGCTGTCTACGCCCGGCGGCGTCGCACGCCGAAGCACGGCTTTCAGGCGGGCGACCAGTTCCCGGGGGCTGAACGGTTTGGTGATGTAATCATCGGCACCAACTTCCAGGCCCTGGATCTTGTTGTCTTCCTCGACCTTGGCGGTGAGCATGATGATGGGAATGTCGGCGGTCGATTCTTCTTTCTTGAGGCGACGCGCCAGTTCCACGCCGCTGGTGCCGGGCAGCATCCAGTCGAGGAGTACGAGATCCGGGTGTTTGTCGACAATCAGGGCATGGGCTTCCCGGGCGTCCGCTGCCTCCAGATAGTCATAATCCGCCATTTCGAGGGCCACCGCGATCATCTCTCGGATCGGGGCCTCGTCATCGACGATCAGGACAGTTTTTCCAGTCATGAGCTTTTAACCTGTGTCAGACCTTGATTTGTTGCTGCCTCATTACAACGCTCAAGTGTTACAAGTATATGACAGGTTCAGCTGACCATGAGATCAATTACAAGACCGGCAAAAACGGCAAAGCCGGCCCAGTTGTTGTTCAGAAACGCCTTGAAGCAGCCGTCCCGTTCACGTTCCCGCGCCAGGTACTGGTGGTAAATGAACAGGCAGGCCATGGCCACGACGCCCAAATAGTAGAAGGTGCCCAGTTCGGCACGATGGCCCACCATGATCAGGATCAGTACAACCATGGCCTGCAGCATGCCAATGATCGCCTTGTCGGCTTCTCCGAACAGGATTGCCGTGGACTTGATGCCCACTTTCAGATCGTCGTCCCGGTCCACCATGGCATACAGGGTGTCGTAGGCCACGGTCCAGAGCACGTTGGCCGTGAACAGTAGCCACGTGAGCTGGCTCAGTTCGCCGGCCTCCGCCGCCCAGGCCATGGGAATGGCCCAGGAAAAGGCCGCGCCCAGAAACAGCTGCGGCAAATGGGTGTAACGCTTCATGAACGGGTAAATAAACGCCAGCAGGGCACCGCCGAACGACAGATACAGGGTCAGCGGGTTGGTGAACAGAACCACCATCAGGAAGGAAACCAGGCACAGTCCCGCGAACAGCGCCACCGCTTCCCAGGGTTTTACCCGGCCCGCGGTCAGTGGCCGGTCCTTGGTGCGTTTGACATGCTTGTCCCAGTCCCGGTCAGCGAAATCGTTGATGGCGCAGCCAGCCGCCCGCATGAAGAACACGCCCAGGGTGAAAATGATGACATTAGCCAATGCGGGGCTGCCGTCTCCGGCCAGCCACAGGGCCCAGTAGGTCGGCCACAGCAAGAGCAGGGTTCCGATCGGGCGGTCGATTCTGAGCAGGCTGGCGTAGTCGGCCAACCGGCGCTGGATAGGTTCTGGCACAGCGTCAGGCAGCATGGCGCGCGTCCGTCTGGTGTTCTTCGAATTGAATGAGTGCTGGGATTATAGCCAGTCGCAGGAGGCCGGTTAAAGCGTGTTCCGCTGAAACAGCGCCGGTAGCAGGTATTCACCAACCAGCAGAGAGCTGTTGTGGCCACTGAACAGGGAGCGCCTTGCCAGTTCCGGCTGTCCCGGGATTACCGGTCTGCAGAGGCCGGTTTCCAGAGGGCCCCGTTGCCAGTGGGGGCTGGTGAACAGGTAGGCGCCCAAAGGTCGATTGCCCAGGTGAAGCAGCCGGCGCCCCTCGCCCTCCAGACACTTCAGGGGAATGACCGTCCTGGCCAATACCCAGGGCTGGTTGTCGCCGCACAGGCTGACTTCCCGTATCCAGGCGTGTTGACGGTGGGGAATGCGCAGGCGCCGGGCCTCTTCCTGTGTCGGCGTTGCAAAGCCCTCCCGGCGGACCTCAACGTGAAAGGAATTGCTGCACTGTTTCTGCAGGGCCCGTGTAAACGAACCCTCAACCTGCAACCAATAGCGGGCAGGCCCGTGAACCTCCGGGTTCAGGAGGCCGGCGGCCGTCAGCGATTGGTACCAGTCCGTCGGGGGTATGGTCAGGCGACTGTCGATGTCAGAGACCCTTGACTGCATAGATGCCGGGGGCATTGCGCCAGTAGCCCTTGTAGTCCATGCCGTAACCGAACAGGAAGCGGTCTTCCACTTTCAGGCCGGTGAAATCGGCCTTCAGATCCGGACGGGCTTTCCGGTCATGTTGCTTGTCGACCAGAACGGCCGTCAGTACCTCACTGGCACCGTGAGCGCGGCAGTAGTCGGCGATGGCGCACAGGGTCGTCCCCTCATCCAGAATGTCATCGATAATCAGGATGGTACGGCCGTGCATATCGGCTTCAGGTTGCAGTTTCCACTCGAGAATGCCGCCGGTAGTTTCCTGACGGTAGCGGGTGGCATGCAGGTATTCGGCCTGGACCGGAAACCGGAGCCGGGGTAGCAGTTGTCCGGTCAGGATCAGCCCGCCGTTCATCACGCAGAACAACAGGGGGTTACTGTCTTTCAGGCGGGCGGTAATATCGTCGGCCAGGTTGCCGATTGCAGTCTGTACCTGCTGTTCATCCACCAGGCAGTCGGCTTCGGCCATAACCTGGTTCATTTCGGCGACGGTATCGGTCATATCGGTCGGTCCTGTCGTAAAACGGGCGATTATACCGGACAGGGCCTGCAGAAGGGAGGGGCCACCCCGGTTGTCAGATCTGTATTTGTGGCTATTGGCAGAAATCCCCTGACCGGACCGTCGGCATTGGCATTGGTCAATACCGGGGCGATGGGTATGATGGCCTGATTCGACAGTTGTTCGTATCTGTTAACTGAATAAAACACTTGCGTGTAATATTGTCTGACAATTATTATTGCGCCCGTCTGATGTTGGGAGAACGTTATGAAGAAGTGGCAGTGTGTGGTGTGTGGTTTGATTTACGATGAAGCCGAAGGCTGGCCCGAGGACGGCATTGAGCCGGGCACCAAGTGGGAAGACGTACCGGAAGACTGGGTATGCCCGGATTGCGGTGTCGGCAAGGAAGATTTTGAAATGATCGAGATCGGTTGATAGCACCCGGCACGGCCGGTAAAACCCGCCCAGGTGAGTTAAATACAGGAACACGGTTATGACTGAACAGGCCCCCATCATTATTGTCGGTACCGGTTTGTCCGGTTATTCCCTGGCGCGGGAAATCCGGAAGCAGGACAAGGAGACCCCGGTTCTGATCGTTACCGCCGACGATGGCGTGAGCTACTCCAAGCCCATGTTGTCCACCGGCTTTACCAAGGGCAAGGACGCCGATGGCCTGGCCCAGGGCGGTACCGACGCCATGGCGGATCAGCTGAATGTCCGGATTCGCACATTTGTCACGGTCACCGGCATTGATACCGAGGCCCACGAACTGATTCTCGGTGATGAGCGACTTGCCTACAGCAAGCTGGTTCTGGCCTGGGGCGCCGATGTGATCCGGCTTGGCCTGGACGGTGATGGCCAGGAGCATGTGTTTTCGATCAATGACCTGATGGATTACCGTGCCTTCCGGGACGCCCTGGGCGACGGCAAGCGGGTGGCGATCATGGGAGCCGGTCTGATTGGTTGTGAGTTTGCCAACGACCTGCGCAATGGCGGTTACGAGGTTGACGTGATTGCTCCTTCCGAGGAGGTGATGCCGGGGCTGCTGCCGGAGGCGGCCGCCCATGCTGTCCAGCAGGAGCTCGAGAATCTGGGGGTCGGGTTTCACCTCGGAACCGTGGTTGATCGGATCGACCGCAGGGGTGACGGGGTCAGTCTGACCCTGGCCAATGGTGAGACTCTGGACGCTGATCTGGTACTGTCCGCTGTGGGCCTGCGCCCGAGGACCGATCTGGCCCGGGCTGCCGGGCTGGAGACGGCCAGGGGCATCGTAGTGAATCGCGCGCTCGAGACTTCTGCGCCGGATGTCTACGCACTCGGTGATTGCGCCGAAGTCGACGGCCACGTGCTGCTTTATGTCCTGCCGCTGATGGCCTGTTCCCGGGCGCTTGCAAAAACCTTGCTCGGTGAGCGCACCGAAGTGAGCTATGGCACCATGCCGGTGATGATCAAGACCCCCTGCTGCCCGACCGCCGTCTGTCCACCACCGTCGGAAGCCGAGGGCAACTGGGAAATTGAGCAGGATGGCACCAGCGTCAAGGCGCTGTTCAAGAGCGCCGGGGGCGATGTACTGGGGTTTGCGGTAACCGGCAGCTATGCCATGGAGAAACAGGCCCTGTCCAAGGAAGTGCCTCCGATACACGGCTGATTAGCCGGACTCCAATCCGCAGTCCCGATACCACGGGGCTGCTTTCTCTTGGCCGGCGACGGCTTTTCATTGCGAAATTTCGCCGCTTGCGGTAGAAAACTCCTTCGTGTGCTAACGAAATCACAGGAGCAGGCATGCTTGAGGTAACCAAGAAACTGGTGGAGTTGCTGGATCTCTCGCCCATCGGTGACGACCATTTCCAGGGGGACAGCGAGGATCTGGGCTTTCCAAACGTGTTTGGCGGGCAGGTTCTTGGCCAGGCGCTGATGGCGGCCAGCCGAACTGTTGAAGGTCGCCTTAGCCACTCCCTTCATGCCTACTTTTTGCGCCCCGGCAATCAGGACATGCCCATCGACTACGAGGTCCAGCGGGTCCGTGATGGTGGCAGTTTCTCGGTACGTCGGGTGATTGCCCGCCAGGACGGCAAGGAAATCCTGACCGGTTCCATGTCGTTCCAGGTAGCCGAGGAAGGATTCGAACATCAGCTGACCATGCCGGATGCGCCGGACCCGGAAACACTTCGCTCGGAACAGGAATGGGGCGAACTGCTGGCACCCCAGGTACCCGATAAGATGCGCCCGATTCTGACCCGGGACCGCCCGATCGAGATCCGCCCGGTGAACCCGGTCAACCCCCTGAAGCCAGAGAAGCGGCCGCCCCACAAGCAGAGCTGGTTCCGGGCCCAGGGGCATCTGCCAGACGATCCCGTGCTTCACCGTTGCCTGCTCACTTACGCATCGGATTTCCAGTTCCTCGGGACTTCCCTGAACCCGCACGGCCTGACATTCATGAGCAAAGGGCTGCAGGTGGCCAGCCTTGATCACTCGATCTGGTTCCACCGGGATTTCCGCATGGACGAATGGCTGTTGTACGACAAGGACAGCCCCAGCGCTTCGGCCGGACGGGGATTCAATCGGGGTAATTTCTTCAATCAGGACGGTGTGCTGGTGGCATCCACTACCCAGGAAGCACTGATTCGTCAGAGGTCCTAGCCGGCTAGCCCAGTTTGCGATGGTCCGGCTGCTGGTGATTCTTATCAAGCCAATCCATCATTTCGTCGAAGGGCAGTGGTGGTGTCAGCAGGTAGCCCTGGATCATGTCGCAACCCATGTCCCTGAGCAGATTGGCGGTGACCTCATCCTCGACGCCTTCGGCCACCACCTGGTAGCCGAGGCTATGGCACATGTCTATCGTGGTCTGGACGATCACGCGGTCCTCCGCTTCGGTGTTCAGCTCGGTGACCAGCGACCGATCGATCTTGACCTCGCTCGCAGGTAATTGCTTGATGTAGGACAGTGAGGAATAGCCGGAACCGAAGTCATCGATCGACACGGGGATTCCCGTGGCACTCAGCGAGTTCAGCGCCCGCAGGGAGTTGGCCGGGTCCTGCATCATGGACGTTTCCGTTACTTCGAAAATGATTGCGCCCCGGTGGCTGTGGTAGCTGCTCATCAGGCGCTGCACAAAAATGGGAAAATCCGGTTCGCGCAGGTTGTTGGGTGAAATGTTGATGGATATGTTCAGGGGCCAGCCGCGCTCCAACAATCGCGACCGTAGCTCAAGCGATTGTTCGAGAACCCATCGGGTCATTGGTTTGATCAGCCCCGTCTGTTCGGCCAGGCTGACGATCTCGTCGGCGCGGAGGGGGGTTGCCCGGCCGGGCCAACGGATCAGAACCTCAATTCCGACGATTCGACCGGTTTTCAGGCTCTGCTTGGGTTGCATGAACAGAGCGAGCTCGTTGGTATTGAGCGCATGCCGTAGCTCCGACACCAGGGTCAATCGGTCGGCGCTGTAGGAGTCCTTTTTGGATTTGTAATAGGCAATGCCACGTTCCCGCGCAGAGTCGGATCCTTCAGCGATCACTGCCCGGCGTATCAGGGTATTGGCATCGGTGCCGTGCTCGGGAAAAATTGCCACTCCCAGGGCGGGGTCCAGAGGTATCTGCATGCCCAGATAGTCGATCGGGTAGCGTATGCCCTCCAGCGCCTTCAGAATGGCTCTGGGAACGTGGCCGGTTGCATCGGCGTCGACAACAAAGGCGAATGTCTGTGGGTCCAGTGACGCCAGGTAGAAATTGCGCTGATCACTCTGCTCAATCGGCAAGGCGCCCGGGAGCTCCCTCGCCACGGCATTGTAGTGCTTGGATGCCAGCGCCAGAATGCGGTCGCTGTTGCGATGCCCCAGCGTCTTCGTGACCGACTGCAGGTTATTCAGGTGGATGACGGCGACGCCATAGCGTCGCTCGGGGCTGCGCAGCATCAGGTCGTTCAGCATCATTTCCAGGCTGCTCCGATTGGGGAGGCCGGTAAGGGGATTATGCAGCGCATGATCCATCAGTTTCAGCTCTGCTGACCGTCGTGCTGCCAGAGCATTCAGTTCGGCTTCCCGGGCGTCAACCTTGTCCTGGCGTTCCTGATAAATTCGCGCCGCGAGGGCCAGCGTGAGCAGAATGGCCTCCAGTGCCGACCCAATCTGCATACCGTAGGTGGTCACAAAATTGTTTGGCAGCAAACCGTATTTGTTGGCCGCGGTTATTGCGCTGCCCAGTGTCAGTGCCGCCCAGGCCACCGTGTAATAACCGGCTTGCGGGTTCCCCTTCCACCATTGCACGGGCCCCAGAACAGTGAGCAAAAGGCAGCTGGGTATTGCCAGGGCCACGGTCAGTCGGCTGCCCGTGCTGTAGTCCAGAAAGAATGTCATCAGACCAACCACTGCATTCAGTGAGATCATGAACAATACGAGCCGGTTCAGAACAGGCCCGGTGTGTTCAAGTTTCAGGAATGAGCGGGAGAACACCAGGGTGAAGAAAAGAGAGAAAGGCACAGCCAGCAACATGATCTGATTCTGTAGGGCAGGGCTGTCAGGCCAGAGAAACTGATACGTTGAGCCATTCAGGCTTCCGATAAGTAATAGATAGCCGAGTGTCGAGAGCACGTAGAGCAGGTATACCGGCTCTCGTAGCGCGGCAAAAATAAACAGGTTGAAGAAAATCACCGTGATCAGGATGCCGTAGTAAAGCGCGTGCATCTGGTCTTCGGTGGAAGAATGCTCGAAGAACGCCTGGGCGTTCCAGAGACGAACCGGAATCTGCATGGCCCCCTCGGTGCGCACCTCCAGCAGAATCTGGTACTCGCTGGCTATGCTTTGTTCGAAGGGGAACAGGAAATGGCGGTGCAGTATCGGGCGCTGTTCAAACGGAACGTGGTCTCCGGTCTCCACCCGCCGTGCGATTCGGCCGTTCTCAATCAGGTGGAAGGTCACTTTATCCAATTGCGAGTAGCGAACTTCAAGAAGGTTGATGGTCGCCGGCTGCGATACCGGAAACCGAAGCCAGACGGTATCGCGGATATAGCCAAAATTCGGACTTTTTTCCTCGAGAGTTTGCCAGCTGTCGGAGGCCAGGGCTTCACTGACCGTCAGCTTGTTGTCGGGGGCAACGCGCAGGTACTCGATTTGCGGAACATAGGAATCCTCGGCCCCGAAGGATGGGGCGGACAGGCCGGATAACAGCAAAAGTGTTATCAGTAAACGAAGCCAGAGGGTGGATGCCACGTCGTACCGCTTAATTGTCATTGTCTCTGGGAGTATGGCGTGTCGTCTTTGGCGGCTCAAGTCGCTGGCAGAGCCTGATTGGCAAATTTTTGTAGCCGTGTCTCAGACCTGCTCTAGCCACCCCCGGACCCAGGGCAGCGCTTCGGCCTCCGGTTCCATGGTTTCCAGGGCATCAATCCGAAGCGTGTCCCCAACCTTACGGGCAGCGGTTTCGTAAAGCGCTTCCTCCATGAGGTCGCCAGCGCCACAGAAAGTATCTCCGTAGGAGCTGTCACCCAGGACGATGATGCCAAAGGGCCGGCCGGGTTGTTGTGGCAACTGGTCCCTCAGGTCCAGGTAGAAGGGCAGCAGATTGGCCGGAAGCTCGCCCTGTCCGGTTGTCGATGTGCATACCAGTAGCGCATCGTTGTTCGACGTGATGTCATCCAGTACCGGATTTTCCAACACGGTCACGTGGTGACCTTCCCCCTCAAGCTCTTTCTTGAGCGTTCTGGCCGTCAGGAGGGCGCCGCCATAGACGCTGCCCACCAGGATTCTGATTGATGTCATAGGTTATCCATTCGTCGCCTGAGGAATGACCATACGGTCGTTCGGTGGCGCACGATCATAGCGGGAGTGCTTTGCCGCCTCAAGGAGACGGCGAGGGCGAAGATTCGGTTTCCTGGCTTCGGACCCGGGGCGCTATCCGGTTACGTCCGGATTCCTTGGCATTGTAGAGATGCAGGTCGGCCTGCTTGAGCAGATCGTCCAGTGAGCGGGCCTTGGCAATGGAGCAGACGCCGGCACTGATGGTCACCGGCAATGCCTGATCCCTGAACCGGAACGCATGCCTGGACACGTCAGAACGCAACCGCTCTGCCAGGGTCAGCGCCTGCAACAGGGAGGTATCCGGCAACAACACCAGAAATTCCTCACCGCCCCACCGGGCTGCGACATCCGCCTGCCGGATCACCGTTCTTATCAGTCCGGCGAACTCGCGCAGGACGTCATCACCGGCATCGTGGCCGAACTGGTCGTTGATCTGTTTAAACAGGTCCAGATCGATCAGGGCAATGGAGAAATGGTGGCCGGAACGCTGGTAACGGGAAAACTCCATCGCCAGGCGATTCTGCATGTCGCGCCGGTTGGCCAGCCCGGTGAGTTCGTCGGTTCGTGCTGCATGCTCATGGGTTTCGGCGAGGGTGAGAAGTTCATTGCGTGCCTTCAGGCGGCTGGCTTCAAGCACGAAACAGAAAATGGATTCGAAGGTCAGGGCTGCGAAAAACCGGATCTTGAAATCCATGCTGTATTCCGCGGAGACGAGAGGAAGGCCGGGAAACTGGAACACCACGACGGCAACGAGGTAGCAGAAAAGCAGAACCGCCGTGCCGGTTTTGAGATCGGTCAGATAAAACAGGAGAGGGGGGAAGACATAAAACCAGAGTGGCCCGGTGTTGCTCTCGCCGCCGGAGGCGATCAGGTAGGTGAAAAGCAGCCCTACAATCACGATCATCCCCGCTTTCTGGCGGGCACGGTTTCCGGTGCTGGCGAAGTAAAGCATGTTCAGGGCAATCAGGCCGATAAAGGACCAGAGCACCCAGGCATGGGTCGAGTGCCCGGCGAACCAGGCCTTGGCGCCGATGCCAATCAGGAAACCAATGGCGGTTGCAGACAGCCAGGTCAGAAGTCGCGAGACCTGGGCATCTTCCCGTTCGCCGGCAGCGAGCTGCCCGGAGGAAGTTGGATGGGGCATGGAGACCTTGTTTGCTATTTTTATAATTTTGACGCTATTCGCCGGAATTATGGGTCAATTTAGTGAATTTTTGCAGTTCCGTCTGTGATGTGTTTACTTTGTGTGAAATGTGACCGTTTTATTTCATTTTCATGTCAAAAATTTTATAGTTGCCGCGCGACAGAGCTCGCTCCCAATCCCCACAGACTAAACGAGACCTGAGCTGTTATGGCCCGTTCGAGCGGATTACTGGATACCCTTCTCACCAGCCCTACCACGGAACGATACAGGGTCGGCATCAGCCTGCTTTTCCTACTTGGCGTGTGGCTGACTGTCGGATCTTTCAGTCAGGGAATGCCTAACAACATGCTGCTGATGGCCGCTGCGGTCATTGGCGGTTACATGGCGATAAATATCGGCGCCAACGACGTTGCCAACAACGTAGGGCCTGCTGTTGGTTCCGGGGCCCTGTCCCTCGGTGCGGCCGTGATGATTGCCGCCATTTTTGAAGCAAGCGGCGCAATCATTGCCGGCGGTGACGTGGTTTCCACCATCAAGGGCGGCATCATCGATCCCTCGAGCCTTGAAGAAGGCCGGGCTTTTGTCTGGTTGATGACCGCAGCCTTGCTGGCGGGTGCGCTCTGGTTGAACCTGGCCACCTGGATGGGAGCCCCTGTCTCCACGACGCATTCCATCGTTGGTGGTGTTCTCGGCGCCGGTATCGCTGCCGGCGGCTGGGGTATCGCTGACTGGGCGGTGATGGGCAAGATTGCCGCCAGCTGGGTGATCTCCCCGGTTCTTGGTGGTGCGCTGGCGGCCCTGTTCCTGTTCGCGATCAAGAAGACCGTGCTTTATCGCAAGGAGGTCATTCCGGCCGCCCGCACGTTCGTGCCCTGGCTGGTCGCAATTATGGCCTGGGCTTTCGGCACCTATCTGATGATCAAGGGCGTCAAGAAAATCGTCAAAGTCGATTTTATGGAAGCGACTCTGATCGGCCTCGCTGCCGCCGCCGTGGTGTTCTTTGTCATGCGTACCCTGGTGGGTCGCATGGCCTCGACCATGGAAAACAGCTCCGCCGGGGTAAACACCCTGTTCACCTGGCCGCTGATCTTTGCCGCGGCGCTGCTGAGTTTCGCCCACGGCGCCAACGACGTGGCGAACGCCATTGGTCCGCTCGCTGCCATTAACGATGCCCTCTCGGCTGATTCGGTGGTTATGTCAGCGAATATTCCCCTGTGGGTCATGATGGTGGGTGCCCTGGGTCTGGCCGTTGGCCTGATGCTGTTCGGCCCACGCCTGATCAAGACCGTCGGCAGCGAAATCACCGAACTGGATAAGACCAGGGCGTTCTGCATCGCGCTTTCGGCAGCGCTCACGGTGATCCTTGCGTCTCAGCTTGGCCTGCCTGTCAGCTCCACACATATCGCAATTGGTGGCGTGTTCGGCGTTGGCTTCCTTCGGGAGTACCTGAAGTCCAACTACGCAACCCAGCTGCACAAGATCATGGAGCACCATGATCCTGCCGAGCAGGAGCGTCTGAAGCCGTTCCTGGATGATTTCCGCAACGCGTCGGTTGAGGAAATGGAGAATCTGCTCAAGCGGGCCAAGAAGAAAAAGCAGGTCCCTCTGTCCAAGTCCGAGCGTAAACGCCTGAAGAAGATCTACCGGGAAGAGCTGGTGAAGCGTTCGCATCTGGTGCGCATTGCCGCAGCCTGGATCATCACCGTACCGGCATCGGCCATTATGGCAGCGATTCTGTTCTTCACCCTGCGAGGCTTGTTGATCTGACCGGGCTGGTTGTATAAACCGAGTTTGGTCATACTATCTGTAAAAAGGGGTGTTTCACCCCTCAAGCCTATTTGTCCGTGGAGTGAAGTATGAGTTCATCCGTTGAAGGCCGTCAGGCGAAGATGATTAATGAGCTGAGGACCTTCATCAAGAAGGTTTTGAGCGACCCGACCATTGCGGTCAAGTCCATGGAGATTGCTCGCAAGCACCGGGGTCAGCCGAATGCCGAGGAGCTGATTGCGCAGGAAATCAGTGCCAGCACCAATATCCGGATTCCGGAGAACTGGAGTGAGGCAGACAAGATGTTCCTGGATATCATCCATGATGTTCTGGATGACGAAGAGGCGCTTTACTGAGATTCCCTTAGGCTACCGGGCCTAAAACCTGGGGGGAGGAGCCAGCAGGGTGGGTGTTTCGAAAACACGCTCCTTGCGGCACGTCCCTGTGACGCTTGGGCTCCGCCATCCATGGCTCCGCACAGTTTTCGAAACACCCACCCTGCCGGCTCACCAGCGTTGTCGAATCGCCTTCAGGCCTGTCTCGCGTTTGGTGCGGCTTGTTTCAATACCGCATCCGCCATCTGGTGCAGGATGCTGATCTCATCCTCTATGCCCTCATCCCGTGACAACTCTCTCTGTTCCGAAAGGATGTCGGCCAGGATTTCTTTGGTGGTCAGAGGGTTGGCCAGTACCACCCGGAACACGATGCACGGGAAGTTGTAGTAACGGGCCGGCTCCAACCGGGTCCGTGACACGAACGCCTTACCCCGTTCCCGCTGGGTTTTCTGGATAAACTTGGTGATCCGGTTGAGGCAGGTGTTGAGCTTTTCCGCCTGCAGCGGGTCGGCGCAGGCCAGGGCTTCCTGAACGTTTTCCGGGCAGTAGCGGTAGGTCAGGATGTTCAGTTCGGGCCTGGTAACCAGCTCGAAATCCGGTTCTGCCTCGATCATTTCCGCGAAGGTCTTGGCCTTGTCGATGCCCTGGTCGATCAGGATCTCGTAGCCTTCCCGGGCCAGGATTTTCAGGCCGGAGTGGATCAGCATGGACATGCCGGGCCGTGAGCCCTCGAGGGTGGTGCTGCCCAGGTCCCGTGAGCCTTTACGGATGATGTACTGGGCGTGGTGTTCCACGGCGCTGGCGAGGCTCGGGTCGCGGAATACCACCAGGCCGACGCCCATGGGGACGTAGAGCTGTTTGTGGGCGTCGAAAGTGACGGAATCTGCCTTCTCGATACCGCGCAGCAGGTGTTTGTAGGTGCGGGAGAAAAGCGTGGGCCCGCCCCAGGCGGCGTCCACGTGGAAGTGGGCGCCGAATTCGCGGGCGATGTCGGCCATGGCGTCCAGAGGGTCGACGTTGCCGGTTTCGGTGGTGCCGGCCACGCCGCAGATGGCCATGACTTTGATTTTCTGGCGCTGCAGTTCCAGGCACTTGTCCCGCAGGGCATCGGTGTTGATGCGGTTTTCGTCGTCGGTATCCACGGGAATCAGGGATTCCCGGCCCAGGCCGAGTACGTCGGCGGCTTTGCGTAGGGAATAATGGCCGCGGCGCGAGACGACGATGGCGGCGCCTTCGTAGCCGTAGTATTTCAGAGCCCGGAACAGGCCTTCCTGGTGGAGTCCGCGGAAGCTGCCCTCGGCCGGGAAGGCCCGGTTGCGGGCGACCCACAGGGCGGTGAGGTTGGCGACTGTGCCACCAGAGCACATGGCACCCAGGGCGTAACGGGGGTCGTGCATCCACTTGCGGTAGAAAGCGCCGTCTTCCTGGTATACCAGCCGGTGAATCATGCCCAGCACCTGGCGCTCCATGGGTGTAAACGCCTTGGAGGTTTCGGTTTTGACCAGGTTCTGGTTCAGGGCAATCATGATTTTCGACAGCGGCAGCATGAAATACGGCAGCGCTGAGGTCATGTGCCCGATAAAGGCTGGTGAGGCGGTGTGAACGGAGTTGGCCACCAGTTTGTCGAGCAGGAACTGGGCCTGTTCAGACACAAAGACAGGCTTCTCGGGAATGCTGTAGTCGGAGAAGTCTTTCTCCACATCCGAGAGGTCCCGTTCTACCGCAACGATGTGCTCCTGCAGAAAGCCTGCAAGATTGCGGGAGATGTTCTGGTCAATCCGGCTCAGCGTCGATTCCGGCGCCTCGGGCACCGTGAATACGCGATACATGGCCTCTACCGAGGCCTGGGCGGATTTTTTCTTTCCGGTCATAGGCGCCACTCACAATCAGTGGTCATCCGAAGGGCCGGTTCCGGATGCCCTGCGGATACGGCCGGCATTGCTGTCCGGCATTAATGTCTGGTCGCCTGCCGCTGGCAGGCGCACTGGCATCCCTGAGGGGGCGTAGTATACGGCCTGGCGACGGGTTACGCCACACGCGGCCCTCGGGGTTATACGGTCAGAGTATTTCCCGGTGTATATCCAGTATGGCAGCATCCACGCGTTCTTCGATGGCTTTTTCGATTTGGTCCAGACGCTGGGTAATCTGCTGTGAGGAGGTGCCCAGGGCCGCGATGGTCCAGGTGGCGCAGTCGAGAGCCTCCTGGTCGGCGGTTTCGGCGACGGCGAGGTCGGGTTCTTTACCCCAGACGGCCTTCAGGGCGGTGAAGACTTTGCGTTTGGCTTTGAGGTCGTCGCAGCCGTAGAGTTGGAAGTGCAGGGTCAGTACGCCCACATGGGGCGTGATAACCGGCTGCTGGGGAGCGTGGCCTTCCCGCAGGAGTTTTCTGAGTGCTTCAGACATAGACTTGGGTGCAGGAACCGGCGGGGAACTCCTTTCCAAAACACGCTGTGAATACGTCCTTGTACGCTCTGCTCCGCCATCCATGGCTCCGCAAGGTTTTGGAAAGGAGTTCCCCGCCGGTTCTCGATCTCTCAGTTGGATTCTGTTGTTTCTAGCCTACTACAGGCGTTGCCCGTTTGATAATGGCTGCCGGATCGGTGCCCGAGGGCAGGTTGCCGTAGTTCATGCCGCCACTGGCCTCGAGTCTCGAGGCGCAGAAGGCGTCGGCGACGGCGGCATCCGAGTGACGGAGCAGCAGGGAGCCTTGCAGGGCCAGGGCCATGCGATCGACCAGGTTGCGGGCGCGGTACTGGAAATCGCTGATGTCGGCGAAGTCGTGTTGCAGCTGCGCCAGGAACTGGTCGAAGCGGCGATCGGCGCCTTTCGCTTCAGCGGCTTCGTTGAAGAAGGCGTCGAGGGTTTCAGGCTCTTTTTGCAGGGCGCGGAGGGTGTCCAGGCACTGGACGTTGCCACTGCCTTCCCAGATGGCGTTGACGGGAGATTCCCGGAACAGCCGGGGCATGATGCAGTCTTCCATCACGCCGCTGCCGCCGATGCATTCCATGGCCTCATAGGCATGGTTCGGGGTGCGTTTGCAGATCCAGTATTTGCCGACCGGTGTCGCGAGGCGTGCCAACAGTCGTTCGTGTTCTTTGTCCTGGTTATCCAGGGCGCGGGCGATTCGCATGGTATAGGCCAGTGCCGCTTCGCTTTCCAGGGCCAGGTCGGCCAGGACATTCTGCATCAGAGGCTGATCGATCAGGCGGGCACCGAAGGCGCTGCGGTGGCGGCAGTGGTGGCTGGCCTGGGCGATGGCCTGACGCATGCCGGCGGAGCTGCCGATCATGCAGTCGAAGCGGGTCATGGCCACCATTTCAATGATGGTGGGCACACCGCGGCCTTCCTCGCCAACCATCCAGGCTAGGGCGCCACGCAGTTCGGCTTCGCTGGAGGCGTTGGCAACGTTGCCCATTTTGTTCTTGAGGCGCTGGACCTGCCAGGGGTTCTTGGTGCCGTCCGGGCGCCAGCGGGGCATCAGGAAGCACGACAGTCCTGACTGTGTCTGCGCCAGTACCAGGAAAGCGTCGCACATGGGAGCAGAGACAAACCATTTGTGACCCACCAGCTCATAGGCCTGGCCCGGGCCTCCCGCGCCGATCGGGTAAGCCCTGGTGCTGTTGGCGCGAACGTCGCTGCCACCCTGTTTCTCGGTCATGGCCATGCCAATGGTCACGGAACTTTTCTGGCTGTCCGGCAGGTTGCGGGGATCGTAGCTGTCGGCCAGGATCCTGGCTTCCCAGTCGGCCGCGAGTTCCGGCTGCTTGCGAATCGATGGGATGGCGGCAAAGGTCATGGTTACAGGGCAGCAGTGGGCTGCCTCCACCTGGGAGTGCATGTAGTACTTGGCTGCGCGGGCAACATGCGCGCCCTGGCCTGGATGGCTCCAGGGGCTGCTGTGGAGACCATTGTCGAAGGCAATCCGCATCAGCTCATGGTAGGCCGGATGGAAGTCCACTTCGTCGATGCGGTGGCCAAAACGGTCATGGGTGTTGAAGACCGGTTTGTTGGCGTTGGCGCGAAACCCCAGGTCAATGGTCTGCGCGGCCCCGGCAAGGGCTCCGAATGCCTTGAGGTCCTCGGCAGCTTTACCGGCGCCCTCCCGGAGGGCAGCTTCCTGCAGGGCAATGTCCTGTTCGAACAGGTTGTAGTTCTCCAGGGCCGGTGGCTGGTTGAAGACCTCGTGGGTGCTGGCCAGGTAGCGATCTTCCTGGTCGTTTGATGGCGTCTCTGGACGGGGCTGCCGCGCGTTCATAGCTACCTCCTGGTGCCGGTCAACCCCTGCATACAAAAGCAGATGATGGAATTGACCAGCGGGTCATTGTTGTCTTCTGTTGTGCTGGTAGCCTGGCTGGTTTGTGTCGGTGACAGGGGGCCAACCAGGCTTTCCGCTATGGCGCCCACCAGGCAGGTGCTGCTTTGGCGAGCGTCCTGATCCGGGATGCACCCTTCTTCAATGCCTTCGCGGATCGCTTTTTCGAACAGGTTGGCGTACGCCTTGCGGTATGCCAGTCGTTCTTCTTCCACTTTCGGGTCCACCGGCTCGGCGATCAGTGACCAGGCCATTTGCGGGCCTTTCAGTGCCCGCTCGGCAAATTGTCTGAGTGCCCGCTCAAGCCGCTCGGCGGCGTTGCCATCGGAGGCCAGAGCTTCGGCGACCTTGTCGACTTCCCGCTGGGTTGCCAGCCGGAAAATCTCGGCGAACAGGTCCTCTCTGGACTCGAAATGCCGGTAGATAGTTCCTGTGGCAACGCCGGCCAGCCCGGCGATCCGGGTAATCCGCGCGCTTCGAAAACCGCCTTCGGCCACGCACTGATAGGTGCAGTCCACAATCCGTTTGCGCGCCTCCGCCTTGCGCTGGCGCATTTTTTCCGTTTCTCGATAGGCCATTCAGGCTCCCTATAAGTAGTGAATCACTATTCATTCTTTCTGTCAATTTTTTGATCTACAGACGAATATAAAATTTTCGCATTTAATTCAATTGTTTGTTGTGGTTTACAAAAATTTACAAAAAAGTCGTTGCCAATAAATAGCGTGGTCACGAAAAGCAGATTATAAAGACGCCAAGACGAAGCCGCAGGCGGTCTTTCGTCGATACGGAGTGAGGTTCCCTGCGGGGTCGCAGCACTCGACCTTCTGTTTTCGTTGATGGAGAAAAGATCATGAGTGAATTCGACGAAAGCAACCTGGAGCAGTCCGGAAGCTGGACCAGCGACAGTGACGACAACCATTCCATCGCCGGCCGTGCCCGCGTTAGAGCACAGTTGCAGGCAGACATCGAAGCGTTCCTGAGCCAGGGCGGAAGGATCCAGGAAGTAGATACCTCCTTCCGTTCTGATACGCCTCGCAAGGTGGAAGTGGGTTTTAACAACCGCTCCCTCTGAACGCTCAGACGGCAGTCCGGGGCGCTTCGCCCCGGCTCCGTTTTTGATCCCTGTCTCGGTATGACCTGTCAGCGTCGTTTATCCTCGTTCATTATCATTTTGCGCCGTTAGCCCGGGCAAATCGCCAGTCACCCGTAATCCGGACTCCTGTGTGGTAATGAAGCGCCGAATCCATCTTTTCCTTGTTTTGCTACTGATCATAGCAGCTGTTGCCAGCTTCTGGCTGATGACGACAGATCCGGCTGCCGAGGGTGAGCCGGTCGTATCGGCGCCTGTTGATGAGTCTCTGAAATCACTGAACAAGGGGGCGGCCGTTTCTGCGCCCTCCGACCTGGTAAACAACGTTTCCACGGTCCGTGTTCCCGAGCAGTTGCCAGCGTCGCTGGCCGGCACCTCGGTCCCGGATGGTTGGGCCCGAACGGACAGGTTCGGCAACCTTGTCCCGACCCCGCATCTGCGACAGCTGTTCGAGTATTTCCTGTCAGCCCTGGGAGAGGAATCGCTGCAAGCTTTGGTGGCGCGCATCGAAGCGGCGCTGTCGGGCCTGGAAGAGCCAGCTAGATCCCAGGCCCTGGTAACCCTTGGAAACTACCTGGAATACAAACTTGCGGTTTCTGAGCTGGAACAAAGCTATGGTGAGGTGTCCGGGCTTGGCGCGGGTGAGATGCAGCGAAGGATGTCAGAGATCCAGGCACTGCGGCGGACCTGGCTTGATGCCGATACCGCCGCCGCTTTCTTTGCTGACGATGAGGCAGTCGACCGCTTCCAGATCGAAAAACTCAGGATCGCAAGCGATGACAGCCTGACCGATGAGCAGAAAGCAGAGGCTCTTCGCCAGGCCGAGTCTGCCTTGCCGGAGCCGCTCCGCAAGGCCAGGGAGGAGACCCGACGGTTTGCAGACTATGAACAGGTGCGCCGGGAGTTGGCGGATGATCCCCGTGCACTCGATGCGTGGCGTCAGGAGGCCTTTGGGGAAGCCGCGGCGGACAGGCTGGCTCGCCTTGAGGAGGAACAAAAGAGCTGGGACCGCCGCTGGCAAGTCTATTCACAGGAGCGGGACCGGCTATTGTCCTCCGGGCTTGCCGAGCCGGAACGTCAACAGGCGCTGGAGCGCCTCAGGGCCAGCCACTTCAATGAAGCCGAACAGGTTCGAGCCGAGGCGCTGGATTCGATACGGTAATTAACCTGTCATTTAATCGCCCTATCCTGCCAGGGGAGTCTGCAACCAGCGGCGCCGGCCGTGTATGATGGCGCAAAGGGCGCCCGGCGGATGCCGAGACGGTCCATCAGACTTTTTGTTCAGCCATTCAGGAGGTTGTCAGTGCCGATTCCGACTCCCCGTACTTTTCCTGCCACCCGCTTACGCCGTAACCGGGCCGGCGATTTCTCGCGTCGCCTGGTTCGGGAAAACCAGCTCACGCCGGACAACCTGATCTATCCGGTATTCGTGCTGGAGGGTGAGGGCCAGCGGGAACAGGTGCCCTCAATGCCGGGAGTGGAGCGCCTGAGCATTGATCTGCTGGTTGAACAGGCGGCGGAGCTGGTGGAATTGGGTATCCCGGCAATTGCCCTGTTTCCGGTAGTTCCGGCCGAGAAGAAAAATCTTTCCGGCTCCGGAGCCTGGGATTCCGATGGCCTGGCGCAGAGAGCGGTTCGCGCCCTCAAGTCGGCCCACCCGGAACTCGGAGTGATTACAGACGTGGCGCTGGACCCGTTCACCACCCATGGCCAGGACGGCATCATCGATAACGACGGTTATGTCCTCAATGACGTGACGGTCGAGGCACTGGTCAATCAGGCGCTCTCCCATGCCGATGCGGGCGCCGATGTGGTCGCACCGTCTGACATGATGGATGGCCGTATTGGTGCCATTCGCGAAGCCCTGGAAAACGGCGGCCATGTGAACACACGGATCCTGGCCTATTCTGCCAAGTACGCATCAAGCTATTACGGGCCTTTCCGTGATGCGGTAGGCTCGGCCGCCAATCTCGGCAAGGGTAACAAGGCGACCTACCAGATGGATCCGGCCAACGGTGACGAGGCATTGCATGAGGTCTCGATGGACCTGGCCGAAGGCGCGGACATGGTGATGATCAAGCCCGGTATGCCGTATCTCGATATCGTGCACCGGGTGAAGACGGAATTACGGGTACCGACATTCGTTTACCAGGTCAGCGGCGAATACGCCATGCATATGGCCGCGGCCCAGAACGGCTGGCTCGACGGGGATGCGGTGATGATGGAAAGCCTGATGGCCATGCGCAGAGCCGGGGCCGACGGAATCCTGACCTACTTTGCCGTGCGCGCGGCCCGACTGCTGCGGGATCGTCAGCGCGGATAAGGCCAAAATCATTCGCCAGCAGTGGCGAACACACTGGAATCGAGGAATCATGACAACGGAAACGGCGAAGAATCAGACGGCAGGGGATGACCGGAGTGTGCCTGCGCCGGTGGATGTGCCCCCGGTTGGTGAGGAGATCAACCTGGATGCCAATGAAAATTACTTTAACCGGGAACTGAGCCAGCTCCAGTTTAATTACCGCGTGCTCAAGCAGGCCCTGGATACGACGCACCCGTTGATCAATCGTCTGATTTTCTGCTGCATTTTCAGCAGCAACATGGACGAGTTCTTCGAGATCCGTGTGGCCGGTCTGCGGCAGCAGATGAAGTACGGCCGTGAGACCGTTGGTGCCGATGGCATGATGCCGGACCAGGCCCTGGCGGAGATCAGCCGTGTTGCTCACGAGTACATTCGCGAGCAGTACGACATACTGAACAATGTGCTGATTCCCGAGATGGAAGAGCAGAACATTCACTTTGTCCGGCGCCGGGAGTGGACGCCGGAGCAGGCGGAGTGGGTGCGCACTTATTTCGAGGAGGAGATCCTGCCGGTGGTCAGCCCCATCGGGTTGGATCCTTCGCACCCGTTCCCGCGTCTGGTCAACAAAAGCCTGAACTTCATTGTTGAGCTTGACGGCAAGGACGCCTTCGGGCGGGAAACCGGCATGGCGATTGTGCCGGCTCCGCGTTCGCTGCCCCGCCTGGTCCGTCTGCCTGATGATGTCTGCAATGGTGGCGAAAACCTTGTGTTCCTGTCGTCCATGATCCACGCCCATGCCGACGAGCTCTTCCCCGGCATGGAGGTGAAAGGCTGCTATCAGTTCCGGCTGACCCGTAACGCCGACCTTGAGCTTGAAGACGATCTGGAAGATCTGGCCTCGGCCCTGCGTGGTGAGCTGCTCAGCCGCCGGTTTGGCGACGGCGTGCGCCTTGAAGTTGCCGACAACTGCCCGGAAGAGCTGGTTCAGTTCCTGCTGAAGGAATTCGGTCTGACCGAGCGCGATCTTTACCAGGTCCATGGCCCGGTGAACCTGACCCGATTGATGGCGGTCGGAGGGCTGGTGGACCGTCCGGACCTCACCTATTCCGGTTTTTCGCCGTCGATTCCCAAGCTGATACGCAGCAAGGAATCGATGTTCGATGCCATTCGCAAGCGCCCGATTCTATTGTTGCACCCTTACGAAAATTTCAGCCCGGTCGTTGATCTGTTGCGCCAGGCCGCCAAGGATCCTCAGGTTCTGGCGATTCGCCAGACCCTATATCGGACGGGGGCAGACTCGGAGATTGTCGAGGCGCTGGCGGATGCGGCCCGCCGCGGCAAGGAGGTTACCGCGGTTATCGAGTTACGGGCGCGGTTCAGTGAGGCCGAGAACCTCGAGCTGGCCAGTCGGCTGCAGGAAGCGGGCGTGATCGTGGTATACGGCGTGGTTGGTTACAAAACCCACGCCAAGATGATTCTGATTGTGAGGCGTGAGGAGGGACGGCTGCGCCGCTATGTGCACCTGGGCACCGGTAACTACCATGCCGGTAACGCCCGTCTGTATACCGACTACAGCTTCATGACCTGCGATGAATCCATCAGCGACGACGTCAACAAGCTGTTCCAGCAGCTTACCGGCATGGGTAAGGCCCTGAAGATCAAGAAGCTGTTCCATGCGCCCTTCACCCTGCATGCCCGGCTCTTGAGCCTGATTGATCGGGAAGCAGGCTTTGGCGAGAAAGGCCGGATTATTCTCAAGTTCAATGCATTGACGGAAATCCAGCTGATCAAGGCGCTTTACCGGGCTTCACAGGCCGGTGTAAAAATCGATCTGATCATCCGCGGCATCTGTTGTCTGCGTCCGGAAGTGCCGGGCCTCTCGGAGAATATTCGGGTGAGGTCGATCATTGGCCGCTTCCTGGAGCACACCCGTGTCTACTACTTTGGCAACAATGGCCGCCCGGATGTGTACTGTTCCAGTGCCGATGGTATGGAACGGAACCTGCTCAGCCGGGTGGAAACCGCTTTCCCCCTGGACGATCCTGATCTCGCTGCCCGGGTCAGAGAAGATCTGGATACCTACCTGGCCGACAATTGCCAGTCTTGGGTACTGCAACCGGACGGTAGTTATATTCAGAACCAGCCTGCAGAAGGTGAAGAGCGCCTTGCCTCACAATTGGTGTTGCTTGAACGGCTGACCGGAAAAACCTGATTCCCGAACTGGAGAAAGTGTTTGAACACCAAATGGATGATTGCCGGCGCTGGTGTGCTGGCTGTAGCGGGCGGCCTGCCCTGGGTCGTGGGATACGTAACTGAGCAGCAGTGGCACCAGGCAACAGCGGAGGTGAACGATGCACAACCCTTCCTTCGCATGGAAACGGATAACTATGAGAGAGGTATTCTCGGGGCCCGTTTCAGAGGTTCGGTGAACCTGATCAATCCGGAAACCGGTGAATCCCAGAAGCTTGCCTATCGGGCCAATGTAACCCATGGCGTGACCGGCAGCCTGATGGATTTCCAGCCTGAGGATGGCTGGGCCGCCGGCGATACCGACTGGTTCTCCGGTGAGGAGCCGAGGCTGACCCTGGAAACCCGTCTCTGGGGTACTGCTGTTCTCGAACTCGAAGCGCCCCAGATGACCCTGACGGACCCGGATACCGGGGAGACCCTGGCCTCAAGTGGCGGCTTGGCAAGAATTGAGGTCAGTGACGCCGGTTCTCAGGCCGATGCCTTGATGGTCTGGCCGGGAGTAACCCTGTCCGGTCCGGACCTGGATATCCAGGTCAGCGACTTCCGCCTCGAGCAAACCATGAGTCATCTGACCGGTGAGGTCTGGACCGGCTCCGGCGAGATTGCGGTGGAATCGGTTGCTGTGACCCCGGCATCGGAAGCCCCGTTCATGCTTCAGGGGATTTCGGTTCTTAGCAGCAGTGAGCCGGTCAACGATGGTGAACGCCTGGATTCACGAATGACGTTCGAGGTCGCTGGCGTTTCAACGGCCGATGAGCGTTATGGTCCCCAGAGACTGGTGTTGGCATTGTCCGGGCTGGATGTGGCGGCCTGGAGCAACCTGACCGAGAGCCTTTCATCCATGCAGGCGCTGGCTATCACACAGGCCTCTGGCGGTCCCCAGCAGTTTGAGCAGCAGATGGCCGCTATGCAGCAGGTGAATGCCGCCGTTCGGGATTTGGCAGCAGCGGGGTTCTCGGTTGGTTTTCCAGAGCTGACCGTGACCACCCCGGAGGGTGTGATTGAAGGCAGCGCCCGGATCGCCCATCCGGAGTTGACGGCGGATCAGAAAGCAGAAATGCTGATGGTGATGCAGCAGTTGACCGGCAAAATGGATCTCAGTCTGCCCGTCGCGCTCGCGGAGGAATACCCGGAATTCCGGTTACAGCTGGCACCGCTGATTAAGCAGGGGCTGCTGGTCGAGCAAGGCGACCGGCTGGTGCTTGATGCCAGTATGAAGGATCTTGTGCTGGACGTGAACGGTGTGGAAATTCCTTTGCCGCCGTTGCTTTGACGCCGCTGGTTCATTGCCAAAAAAAGCCCCGCTGGTCGGGGCTTTTTTGTGAGTTCAGCTTCAGTTGAACTTCTTTTTCAGGGCAGCTTCTACCGCCGGATCAACAAACTCCGAGACATCGCCACCCAGGGATGCAATTTCCCGGATCAGCGTGGAGGAGATGTAGGACAGGTGGTTGGCCGGCGTCAGGAAAACGCTTTCGACTTCCGGCGCGAGCCGGCGGTTCATGTCGGCCAGCTGGAATTCGTACTCGAAATCGGAGACTGCCCGGAGCCCGCGAAGAATCACGGTGGCGCCCTGTTCACGGACAAAGTCGGCGAGCAGGTTGCTGAAGCCGGTGACGGTGACATTGGGGAGGTGCGCGGTTGCCTGGCGGACCAGTTCGCAGCGTTCTTCGAGGTCGAGAAGTGGCTGTTTCTTGGGGTTGTAGGCAATGGCGACGACGATTTCATCAAACATTCGGCCGGCCCGTTCGATCAGGTCGGTGTGGCCGTTGGTGATGGGATCGAAGGTGCCCGGGTAGATGACTTTGGACATGCGCAGCTCCTTTCTTTGCAAGGGCCTAGGATAGCAGCATTTTTTGGCCACCTGTAGTTGGCGGCCGGGGCATTGGTAAATGCATGTTTGCTGTGCGGGTGGTGCCAGTTGGAAGGGCTGATCCGGGAAACGCTACGAGCACATCCATGTGCGCTTGAGCGAAGCCATCCCTGGCTTCTCACATTCCCGGATCAGCCCTTCCAACTGGCCCTGTCATCCCAGTGCCAGTCTCCCCGGCGTGCAGCGTTTGCCGGCTGATCAGGACAGTCTTTGCGCCAGTCTCGTGCTGTTTCTTGCGGCCAAAGCGTAAACCGACAGCTGCGGGTTTGCCCCGATGCTGGTCGGGAAGATCGAAGCATCGTGGACGCTGAGGTTGCCAACGTGGTGGTGTTCACCAAAGCCGTTGACGACCGAGTTTTGCGGATTGCTTCCCATGGCGCAGCCGCCCATCTGGTGGGCGGTGAACAGGCGGACGCGGTGGGGTGCCATGGGGAGCTGGTCGATGGCGGCTTTGGCGTCGGTCCAGTTGGTGTACCAGTCGGAATCCAGGTGCATCAGGCGGACTTTCTCGGCACCGGCGGCAAACTGGATTTCGGCCATGGTGTGGAAGGCTTCGCGGATGCCCTTCCAGAGGTAGTCGTTGACGGGGTAGTCCAGTACCGGGCTGCCGTCGTCGCGGAGGGAGACCGTGCCGCCGGGGCTTTCGGGGTGGAAGCCGTCCCGGAGCAGGGCGATGACGGACTGCATGTGGGGCAGGCCGGCCATGTTGTTGATCTGGGTTTCGCCGTGGCCGGGTATGACGCCGCTGGACATGCCCGGGTGCAGCGGTGGTACCTCGAGTTTGTAACCAACCGGGCCGTCGACGCCGTTGCGGAAGTTGAATTCGTCAGAGTAGATGGACTGGGGCGCGCCATAGAACGGATCAACGCGCTGAGGCATCTGGGCGACGGTGGCGTTGACCGGATGGATGAACGAACGCTTGCCGATCCGCTGGTGCGGGTCCGGGATGTTGGAGCGAAGTAGCAGTCCGGGGCTGCCGATGGCACTGGCGGCGACCACGAAGTGTCTGGCTTTGAGATTGACCTTGATGCCGGTCGGGGTGACGCCATCGTCGGCAAATGCAGAAGCTTCCAGATGGTCGATCTGGTCCTGGTTCATGACCAGGCGGTCGGCGCGCAGGCTGTGGAATAGCCGGGCGTTGTTATCGAGCGCCCCCGGAATGGTGGTCATCAGGGCGCCCTGTTTGGCGTTGGTCGGGCAGCCGACGCCGCAGTAGCCCAGGTTCCAGCAGCCTTTCACATTGCGGGGAATGATCTGCCAGCTGTAGCCCAGTTTCTCGCAACCCTGGCGCAAGATGTCGTTATTAACGTTCGGGTCGACCTGCCACGGGGCCATGGAATGGCGTTCTTCCCGGCCATCGAACCAGGGCGCCATGGCGTCCGGCCGGAGTTCGTCCAGGCCAAACTGCTCGGCCCAGTAATTCAGCGTGGGCGCCGGTGTCCGGAAGCTGGAAGTCCAGTTTACCGTGGTGGAACCGCCCACGCAGCGGCCCTGCAAAATGGCGATTGCCCCGTCCCGGGTTACCCGGCTCATGCCTTCCTGATAAAGGTTCGCATAGGAGGTCTGCTCGTCCATCTTAAAGTCTTTCTGATAGTAAAGCCGGCCCTCCTCCATGAGTATCACGGACAACCCGCTGCGGGCCAGAATCTCGGCAGTGGTACCGCCACCAGCACCGGTTCCGATAACAACAACGTCCGCTTCTGCGGTCAGGTTTTGCGTCAGGAGGGCGCTATCGGTGACGTTCCAGCCTGATTCCAGGCCCTGGGCAATACGATCGGTCAATGACATGTTTGTGCTCCGTCAGATCAGCTGGCAATCAGGCGTTTTGGAATTGTGGCAATGCGTCGACCGCGTATTGCGGTGGTCCGGGGTAGCCGGACAGGTGCCAGAAATCCCGATAGCCATAAAACGCCACGTTGCTGATCTTGGTCAGCGCAATGTAGCCATTGTTGAAAAGCCCGATGCGGCTGGTACGCCAACGCTCCAGAAACGCGTCGGCTTCCGCCGTTGTCACATTCGGCCAGCTGGACCAGACCCGGGCAACGGTCACCCGGGTGAGCCCGAAGTTCAGCAGATCAAACAGTTGCCGCAGTTCCTTTTGGTTGGCCGGACCGAACTTGTGGATACCGGCATCAATTCGTTCGATCGTTCCGGCAATTGCCAGGTTTCTGGCCTGTGGCTGCTCTGGCAAGCCCGGCCCAATCATGGCGGGCAACAAGGCCTCGAACAGCGCAATGTCATCCTCGTTTAAAAACTGGAACTGGTAGCTGGCGTCCATCCGGGTGCCAACGGCACTCAGCCGGCCCGCCGGCTGCGTGGCGCATCCGCTAAGCCCGGCGGTGACGCTGACGGTGCCCAGAAACAAGGCACCGCCAAGTCCGGTTTTTAGAAAGCTTCGGCGGTTGAGATCGGCAAATTGAGGGTGTCCTGACGAATCAGGGATCTGTTTCTGCATGGATGTGTTCTCGTTATTGTTTTTGGATAGCGGGGAAAATGCTGAATCGTCGCGGGCTGGTAGCCCCTTCCAAAACTGTGCAAAACAGGGATGTTTTGCTCAAGCCTACACGGACGTATTCACGGCGTGTTTTGGAAGGGGCTTCCAGCCCGCGACAGACTCCGAGTTCTCAGCGGATAAAGAACTTGTAAACCAATTTGTGCGCAGTTGTCCCATGGGGCGCATAGACAAACTTGCCGCTGTTGAATTTCTGCTTGGTGAAAATGGCCCGGTGATGGGAGAAGGTCAGGAACCCCTCGCGGCCGTGATAGTGCCCCATGCCGGAATCACCGATGCCCCCGAACGGCAGATCATCTTGGGCTACGTGCATCAGGGAATCGTTGATGCACATGCCTCCAGAGTGGGTGTTATCCACCACATGCTGCTGCTGGGTCTTGTCGTACCCGAAGAAATACAGCGCCAGAGGCCGCGGACGATCATTGATGTAATGAATGGCTTCATCCAGGCCGCCGTAACTGACGATCGGCAGAATCGGGCCGAAGATCTCGTCCTGCATCAGCTTCATATCCGGAGTGGTGTTCAGCACCAGCGTCAGGGGCAGCTTTCGGGTGCCGTCCTTCAGATTCTCCCGGGCAGGGTTGATCTCCACCAGCTCGGCGCCTTTCTCCCGGGCGTCCTCAAGGTAGCCTTGCAGTCGATCGTACTGCCGCTCATTGATGATGGCAGTGAAATCGTCATTGTCCCGCAGGCTGGGATACATCTCGGAAAAACGGGCACGGAACTCGTCGACAAACGACTGCACCCGGTCAGCGGGGCAAAGGACGTAATCGGGCGCCACGCAGGTCTGGCCGGCATTGAAAGCCTTGCCAAAGGCGATTCTCTGGGCCGCGTCTTCCATGGGCACATCCGGAGAGACCACGGCCGGGGATTTGCCTCCCAGCTCCAGGGTGACCGGTGTCAGGTTTTCCGCTGCGGCCTTCATGACCAGCTTGCCCACCGACGTGGAGCCTGTGAACAGCAGATGATCAAACGGACGTGACGAGAAGTCTGCAGCCACGTCGGCCTCGCCATTAATAACCGAGACCAGGTCCTCCGGGAAGCTGGCTTCGATCAGCTCCTTGAACAGGGCCGAGGTGTGTGGCGTGTACTCCGACATCTTGATCATGGTGCGGTTGCCCGCTGCCAGGGATGCGACCAGTGGGCCCACCGCCAGGTACAGAGGGTAGTTCCAGGGCACGATCACGCCAACCACACCCTTGGGCTGGTAGTGGACCTTGTTGCTGGCGGGCTGGAACAGCACGGAGACGTGGCGCCTGGACGGCTTCATCCAGCCGCTGAGGCTTTTCAGGGTGTAGTTGATGCCCTGGATCGACGGCATGACCTCGGCAATCAGGGATTCGTCCTTCGAGCGGCAGCTGAAATCCCGGTCGATGGCATCCAGAAGCCGGTCCTGGTTGTTGAGCAGAACCCGCTTGAGGCGTTTCAGGTTCTCCTGCCGCTCGGCAAGGGAGGGCATCGGATTGTTGCGGAACGCCTTTTTCTGATCCTCAAACACGCGGTGGGTGTGCTGGATCTGTTTCTTGCTCTCGGTGAGCTGGACGACAGTGGCTCCCATGATGCTTTCTCCTCATTGGTGCCGATCAGAGTCCGTCGGCGACCTGTTATTCCAGATATTGAAAGGCTGGCGAAAAAATACTCAATTTGCGTCTGGGGGTATTATTAGAGTATATACTCTAGTGAGTCAAGCGGAGGCGGATGGCGAATCGGGCCATCTGTGAGCGACACAACAACAAACGCCGACGGGTCTATGAAGACAAGAGACAAAATTCTGCTCTCCAGCCTGGAGCTTTTTAACGAACGTGGCGAGCGCAACGTCACGACCAACCATATTGCGGCGCACCTGGCCATCTCGCCGGGCAACCTGTATTACCACTTCCGCAACAAGTCGGACATCATTTACGAGATCTTTCTGGAATACGAAAAACTGGTGGATTTCTACCTGGATATTCCGGAAGACCGGGCGATGACCCTGGACGACATGACCTTCTACCTGGAGTCGGTCTTCGACGGTCTCTGGAGTTATCGGTTCTTCCACCGGGATCTGGAATACCTTCTCGATAGTGATCAGAGGCTGCGTCAGGACTATCGGGATTTCACCAACCGCTGTCTGGCGTCCATCAGTCGTATCTTCGAGAAGCTGGCGGAAGCGGGCATTATTGAACCCCAGGAAGAGGATCTCCGATCGGCCATGTCGCTGAACGTGTGGCTGGTTATAACCAACTGGATGGCTTTCCTGAAGACAGCACATGCGGCCGAGGCATCCGCCTGCCTGACGCTAACGGAGCTGAAGCAGGGCATTTACCAGGTGCTCACTCTGGAAATTCCCTATCTCACCCCGGCGTATCGCGAGCGTGTTATGGCGTTGAGAGAAAATACCGGCCGTCGCTTCATGAACTGGGCGACACCGGCACCGGGGTTTGTCAGTGAAACCCGAAAATGTGGTCAAAAAACGATCTATTCCGGAACTTTTGTCGAACACTACAGTCATATGGAGTGACGTTGGGAATTCGGACATTCCTTGCGTCTCCTGAGTGCGATCTCAGGTTTTAGCACGTCGCAAACCCTGACGTTTCACCGGTCTGCTTTCTGGCAGGCCGGTTTTTTTATGCCTTCAAGCCGTTGTCTCTGCTTCTCCAGCATCGCCCTCCAGCCACTCGATCAAGGCCTCCCGGCATTCGTCCACGCCCCGTTTTGATGTTGCAGAGAACATGATCAGATGTTCGACGCAGGAATACGATTTCAGGTTTTTGGCAATGCCCAGCATGGCGGTCTTGGCCTGGCCGTATTTCAATTTGTCGGCTTTGGTGGCCAGAATCATCAGCGGCAGGTTGTTATGTTCGCACCATTCCACCATCATTTGGTCGAAATCGGTCAGTGGGTGGCGAATGTCCATCACCAGAACCAGGCCGCGTAAACAGCGCCGGTCATTCAGATAGTGGCCCAGGTGCTTTTGCCAATCGTCTTTCATGTCCCGGGATACTTTGGCATAGCCGTATCCGGGCAGGTCGACCATTCGGCAGTTCTCGCGGTTCAGAGAGAAGAAGTTGATCAGTCGGGTGCGCCCCGGAGTTTTACTGGTTCGCGCCAGCTTGCCGTTGGCGGTGATCGCGTTCAGTGCGCTGGACTTTCCGGCATTGGATCGGCCGGCGAAGGCAACTTCCGCTCCGAAATCGGGCGGGCACTCGTCCAGACGGGATGCGCTGATGAGGAATCGGGCGCTGTTAAATGAGAGGCTTTTTTGAGTCAGATCAGGGTCCACAGCGGTTGGCTTTCCTTTGGATTTCAGTTATCAGGGATTAATGTATAATGCTACACCAATTCCGGGCGGCGCGCTGTGCGCGACCGCTGTCAGCCCCGGTTTTGAGCCTGACTGGTCAGTGCCTGCCGGCTGCGTAGCGAAGAATACCCTTAAAAGATGAGAGAAGCGGAGCGAGCATGAAAAAACTGATCGCAGGAGTAGTTCTCGGTGTTGGCCTCACAGCGATGGCGCACGGGGCGGGAGATCCTCAAGCAGGCGAACAGAACGCAGCGGTATGTGCTGGTTGTCACGGTCAAGGCGGTGCCAAGCCGGTGATGGGCGTATACCCGAAGTTGTCTGGCCTTGGTGAGAAGTACCTGTATCGCCAGTTGGTGGCGATCAAAAGCAAAGAAAGAAACATTCCGGAGATGACTGGCATTCTGGACAACATGTCGGATCAGGATCTGCAGGATCTTGCAGCCTACTTTGATTCTCAGGAAATGGTTGTCAGTCAGGCAGATCCCGATCTGGTTGATCAGGGTTCGGCATTGTACCGTGGGGGCAACATGGCAACTGGCGTTCCGGCCTGTGCCGGCTGCCACAACCCGCAGGGTAACGGTAATGCACCGGCAGGCTATCCGGCCTTGGGCGGTCAGAACGCAGAGTACCTGATCAAGCAATTGAAAGCCTATCGCGATGGTGATCGTAATAATGGCTCCAATGCTGCGATCATGATGGACGTGGCTGCCAAGCTGACGGATGCCGAAATCGAAGCGGTCTCCAGCTACATTTCCGGCCTGAACTGAAGCTGCCGGATTCTGTTGAAAACCCCGCCCTGTGCGGGGTTTTTTGTTGCCTTTCGTTTCTGTAACTGCCGACCGGTGGAACTTTTCGGGTACGCTGGGTCATAATCCTCCCAAAACGACATAGAGATAACCGGAGATTTTTCATGTTTCGATCCTTCAGAACGGCCTTCCTGCTTCTTTTGGCGCTGTCTGTCACCGGCCTGGCCAACGCCGCAGAGTGGAAAGAAGGGGTTCATTACAACCGGTTGGACAACCCGGTACGTACCGACAGCGATTCCGGAGTCGAGGTAGCGGAAGTCTTCTGGTATGGCTGCCCCCACTGCTACCGGTTCAAGCCTCTGGTTGAAGAATGGGCGGCCAACGCGCCTGACTACGTCAATTACGTGAAGATTCCCGCTGCCCTGGGGAGAAACTGGGAACCCCATGCTTACGCCTTCTATGCGCTTGAAGCGATGGGGGAGCTGGACAAGGTGCACGATGCCCTGTTTGATGCGCTTGCCGGCGAGCGTCGTCCGTTGAATACACCGGAAGCCCTTGCGGATTTCGTCGCGGAGTATGGGGTTGATCCGGATGAGTTTGTGAGCACCTATAAAAGCTTTGGTGTGAACGCCCGCATGCAAAAAGCCCAGTCGAAAATCCGCGGTGCGCGGATTACCGGAACTCCGACTATGCTGGTTAATGGCAAGTACACCGTTAGTGCATCTATGGCCGGCAGTCATGAGGCCGTTCTTGACGTGGTGGACTACCTGGTTGCCAAAGAGCGGGGCGACGTGGAGTAAGGAGCCCGGCCAGGGACGCAAGAGCCGAGTAAGACAAGCCGCCGGCCGGGTCGAGACCGCCCATTATGTACAAGCATATCCGAAAACAGTTGAATGGCATCCTGAAGCCGGTCGGCGGGCCAAGGGGTGCCTGCTCCGGGACCGAGCATGTGCCCGAGTTCGAGCCGCAACGACATATTCGCCTGCTCACCTTCAATATTCAGGTGGGAATCAACACCTCGTCCTACCGTCATTACCTCACACGAAGCTGGCAGCACATACTGCCTCACCGTAACCGTATCGAAAATCTGGATCGGATTGCCTCCCTGCTGCGCGGGTACGACGTGGTGGCTTTGCAGGAGTGCGATGGGGGCAGTCTGCGCAGCGGCTATATCAATCAGGTGCAATATCTGGCCGAAGCGGCCGGCATTCCCTACTGGTACCAGCAATTGAACCGGAATCTCGGTCAGATCGCCCAGCACAGCAATGGCCTGCTGAGCCGGTACCGTCCCCTGGACGTTACCGAACACAAGTTGCCGGGCCTGATTCCGGGCCGGGGCGCCATCATCGCCCGATACGGAACCGAGCATGATCCACTGGTGCTGGTGCTGATGCACCTTTCCCTCAGCAAGACGGCTCAGCAACGCCAGCTGGGTTACATCCGGGAGCTGATTGCCGACTACCGGCATGTGGTTCTGATGGGAGATATGAACGCCCATGCCGAACAGCTACTGACTCAGACGCCCCTCAGGGAAACCGATCTGGTACCGCTACCGGATACCGCCCATAGCTTCCCCAGCTGGCGGCCGGAGAAAGCTTTGGATCATATCCTGGTAAGTCCTTCACTCGAGATCCGCCGGTCCGAGGTGGTGAGTTATCCGATGTCGGATCACCTGCCCATCGCCATGGATGTGGCGTTGCCGGAGGGCTACCTGGAGAAGTTCTGAATAGCATCAAGTCAAAAAAAAGCCCGGCGCATTGGCCGGGCTTTTTTGGATGCCGGATCAGGAATTACTTGATCTTGGCTTCCTTGTACGCAACGTGCTTGCGGACAACCGGATCGTACTTTTTGATCTCGATTTTTTCCGGAGTGTTACGCTTGTTCTTCTTGGTCGTGTAGAAGTGACCAGTACCTGCTGATGAAACCAGCTTGATTTTCTCGCGCATGATGCGGCTCCTTAAAATTTCTCGCCGCGGGCACGAAGATCGGCCAGCACAGCGTCAATGCCTTTTTTGTCGATGATGCGCATGCCCTTGGTGGATACGCGCAGCTTTACGAAACGCTTCTCGGACTCAACCCAGAAACGATGGTTCTGCAGATTCGGCAGAAAACGACGACGAGTGTGGTTCATCGCGTGGGAAACGTTGTTACCGGATACCGGACGCTTACCGGTAACCTGACAAACTCTGGACATACTTGCCTCCGACCTGAGCAATGGTCTCAATAATACGAATTCGTTTTTAATGCGTCTCTGGTTGCTAAGGAGCTATTACGCCCCCATTCGCGCCTCTAAACTGAACGCTGCTCGCCAGACGCCGCCAGAAAGGGACGCTTTTATACCAGAACTCACCCCCCAACGCAAAAAATTGTTGGGAATTTGGCCAGTTTTCCGGCATTGACGTGCACGGTTAACCATCGGGCTTTACAGCAGACCCCGTTCAGCAAGAGATACTACCTCACCATGGCCAACAACCATATGGTCAAGAACCCTGATATCCACCAGTCCGAGGGCCTCTTTCAAGCGGCGGGTCAGGGAAATGTCGGCCTGGCTCGGTTCGGCGACGCCGGAGGGGTGGTTGTGAGCGAAAATCACCGCAGCTGCATTATCCTCCAGAGCCTGTCGCACCACTTCCCGCGGATAGACGGCCGCGCCATCGATGGTGCCCCGGAACAACTCACGGTATTGGATGACGCGATGGCGATTGTCCAGAAACAGGCCTGCGAAAACCTCGTGCGGGTAGGTGCCGAGCCGACTGGTAAGAAAGCGGCGGGTATCTTCGGGAGAGCGCAGGGGATCACCCTGGCGCAATGGTTCATCCATGACCCGGCGCGCCATTTCCATGGCCGCCTGAACCTGGGCGTATTTGGCGGTTCCCAGACCTTTGACATCGCAGAACTGGCGACGGGAAGCCGTCAGCAACCCCCGAAGCCCGGAAAACTCCTCAATCAGGTGGCGAGCCAATGCCATGACCGGCATGCCGGTGGTGCCGGTGCGTAAAAACAGGGCGAGCAGTTCGGCGTCGGAGAGGGTTTGCGGTCCGTGGGCGAGCAGGCGTTCCCGTGGACGTTCGTCCGTGGGCCAGGCGGGGTCTGACATCGTGGCTTCCTTGCATTGGTTGTCTCCTGCCCTGGTGCTTCCTGCACCGCGACGGGCATCTCAGGGTTACAAAGGTTACTTTAAAAACTAACAATCGGTAAACGTATGCCGGGTCTGGCGGGCTGTCGCTGCGGCCTGAGCATGCTATCTTATAAGCCTTTCATTTTATGCGGAAACGGAGCCCCTATGGCCGCCAGACGAATCCTCCTGGGAGTAACCGGTGGTATCGCTGCCTATAAAAGTGCCGAGCTGGTTCGCCAGTTAAAGAAAGCGGGCCATGAGGTGAGGGTTGTTATGACCCGCGGGGCGGAAGCGTTCGTGGCACCACTGACCTTTCAGGCCCTCAGTGGCGAGCCCGTGAGGACGTCCTTGCTGGACCCTGAGGCGGAAGCTGGTATGGGGCATATTGAACTGGCCAAGTGGGCTGATCAGTTGGTCGTTGCGCCGGCGTCGGCCGATTTTATCGCCCGCCTTGCCCAGGGGATGGCCGACGATCTGTTAACCACCGTTTGTTGTGCAACCGAGGCGCCCATTGCCGTGGTGCCTGCGATGAATCAGGCAATGTGGAGCAATGGCCGTACCCAGAGAAATATCCGGCTGCTTGAAGAGGATCCCCAGATCGAATTATGGGGGCCGGCTCAGGGAGCGCAGGCCTGTGGTGATACCGGGCCAGGGAGAATGTTGGAGCCGGAGGACATTGTTGCGCTTGTCGATCACGGTCGCACAGGCGTGCTCGCTGGCAAGACGGTCGTGATTACTGCAGGCCCGACCCGAGAGCCTATCGACCCGGTGCGCTATATAAGCAATCACAGCTCCGGGAAAATGGGTTATGCCCTGGCCAGCGAGGCGCAGAAGGCAGGTGCCCGGGTGATTCTGGTCAGTGGTCCAGTAGCACTTTCTGCGCCTATCGGTGTCGAGGTTCGTCCGGTGTTAACGGCCGAGGACATGTTGCAGGAAGCCTCAAGCGCAGTGGATGAGGGCTGTGACCTGTTTATTGCGACAGCTGCGGTCGCCGATTACCGTCCGGAAACCTGTGCCGGAGACAAGATCAAGAAGTCCAGTGACGCCATGGCGCTCTCGCTGGTGCGCAATCCCGACACCCTGGCTACCATAGCCGGCCGCGACGATGCGCCTTTTAGCGTAGGTTTCGCGGCCGAAACCACCGATGTGGCGAGCTACGCCACCGACAAAATGCAACGCAAGAAACTGAACATGATCGTGGCCAACGATGTGTCTGCGCCCGGGCTGGGCTTTAACAGCGACAACAATGCGGTGACCGTATTCTGGCCGGGTGGCCAGACGTCGATCGGTCCCGACAGCAAAACGAACATTGCCCGACAGCTTGTGGCGATGATAGGTGAACATCTTGGTCAGGCCGCCCGCTGACTCAGCGAAGCGCACCTGCACTACAATCGACAGGACCCCTCATGAGCAGGAAAAATCTTCAGGTACGTATTCTGGATGATCGCATTGGCAGCCAGATTCCCTTTCCCGAGTATGCCACCGAAGGCTCCGCAGGCCTTGATCTTCGGGCCTGTCTGGACGAGCCGCTGACCCTCGAGCCGGGCGATACCCAACTGATCAGGACAGGGTTGTCGATCCACATTGCCGATCCATCGCTGGCGGCCATGATCCTGCCCCGAAGCGGGCTCGGCCACAAGCACGGTATTGTGCTTGGCAACCTGGTGGGCTTGATTGATTCGGATTACCAGGGCGAGTTAATGGTGTCCTGCTGGAACCGGGGGCGCACCAGCTTTACCGTGGATGTGGGGGAGCGTCTGGCACAGTTGGTGCTGGTACCCGTTGTGCAAGCTGATTTTGAGGTGGTTTCGGAATTCGACGCCAGCGCCCGCGGTGACGGCGGCTTTGGCTCCACCGGCACAAGGTGACCGGGAAGCCGGCCACGCAGAACATTGTGCCGGCGTCTATACTTTGCGGATAACTGCTTGTCCAGGACGATAAAATTACAACTGCAGGATGGACTATGAAGCTGGGTAAAAAGAAAGATGCCGACGCGTCCGTTGATGAAAAGCCGGCGAAGAAGGCGGTGAAGAAGGAAAAAACCAGTTCTTCGGGACCCAAACTGAAGAGACTCAATTCCGTGGCGGTGAACCAGTCGCTGGTCGTGGTCCTTGCGGGGGTGATTGCCGTTGCCTTGCTTCATTTTCTGGTGGTTCAGCCGTCGGCAAAGGAACGCTTCGAGTCATTGAAAGTTCTGGAAGCGGATGCCGCCGCCCTTCGACTGAACCAGTATTTTGACCAGGTCCAGAAAAGCGTCAATGGTCTGGCTACCCAGCCCCATGTCGTTCAGGCGCTGAACAGCCGGAACGAGATTCCGACGACCGAGGTGCAGCTGGCGGATTCACTGCCCGGCATCGAGGCGGTTCATCTGTTTCCCTACCGTGACATTCCACGCACCTCCAGCAGTGAGGGCCTGCTAGGCTTCTCCGGGCTTGAGCTGGCCCGGCGCGCTGAAACCGGCCAGCGACTGTTTCCCGACGCGTTTCCACGGGATAACCGGTGGTTTGTCCAGATGGCAACCCCGGTTCGCAATCCGACCAGCAATGCGGTCATCGGCAGCCTGCTGATTATCTTCGACTCCGGCCAGATCCAGCCGTTGCTGCAAGTGGTCAACTCCAGCCTCGGTGGTCAGCTCGCGCTGGTGCAGACCGTGTCCGGTTCACCCCGCACCGTGGTCAGTAACGGCAGCGGCTCCGGAAACGCGGAATCCCGCCGGCTTTCCAATCCGGACTGGACCGTAGCCTATACCCCTGCAAAATCGTCCGCAGCGCCGGTTGATACGGTAATGATCGCGCTTCTGGTCGGCGTGCCCGCGTTGATCGCTGCCATCATCGTCTGGGTACTGTTGGGCGGGGCCCAGAAGGGCTTACGTCAGGATGTGACGGCCCTGATCCAGTGGGCGCACAAGGTGTTCGGCGGAGAGCGGGTAAAGCTGCCGACCTTCCGTTGGGACATGGTGGCCTCAACCGGTGAGGTGCTCTACCGTTTGTCCCAGGTGGTTGATAAACGGGTCGCCAAGGCTGGAGAAACCGCCAAACCCAGGCCCGCCGGTTCCGGAAAGGCTGGCGGTGGTGCCGCCAAGGGCGGCGATGAGCCTTTGTTCCAGGACAAGGACATGCCCGATATCGACATGCTTGATGGCGATGAGGACGTTCTGGGCTTCGGCAGCGGCGATGATACCGTCTTTGGTTCCGGCGACACTCCGGACGTGGAAGAGGTGACCCTGCCTCAGGTGGAGCTTCCCCAGGATATTTTCCGGGCCTATGACATTCGGGGTATTGTCGGCGAAACCCTGACCGCTGAGGGCGTTGAAGTCATCGGTCGGGCCATCGGTTCGGAGGCCCGGGAGCGCGGTGTCGACAGCCTTTGCATTGGTTATGACGGCCGCCATTCCAGCCCGGATCTGGCAGATGCCCTGGCACGCGGTGTCATGGCAGCCGGGTGCAACGTGATTCACGTGGGGGCCGTGCCCACACCGGTCCTCTATTTTGCCACCCACGAACTCCAGACTGGCTCTGGCGTTATGGTGACCGGCAGTCACAACCCGGCCAACTATAACGGCCTGAAAATCATGTTGGGTGGCGAAACCCTTTCAGGTGAGGCCATCCAGAAACTGTATCAGCGCATCCAGACCGGAGATTTTGCCAGCGGTCGGGGCAGCCAGAGCACCGAGGATGTGCGCCGTGCTTACCTGGACCGGATTGTTGGCGATATTGCGGTAGCGGCACCGCTCAAGGTGGTCGTCGACGCCGGCAATGGCATTGCCGGTGAGCTGGCACCCATGCTGATCGAAGAGCTGGGTTGCGAAGTCATTCCGCTCTACTGCGAGGTGGACGGTGACTTCCCGAATCACCATCCCGACCCAGGTAAGCCGGCGAATCTGGCGGATCTGATTGCCCGGGTTGAATCGGAAGGGGCCGACATCGGTTTGGCCTTCGACGGCGATGGTGACCGTCTCGGTGTAGTAACCAATTCCGGCAAGATTATCTGGCCGGACCGGCTGATGATGCTGTTTGCCCGGGATGTGGTTTCACGGAATCCGGGGGCCGATGTCCTTTACGATGTGAAGTGCAGCCGCAGGCTGGCCGGGGTGATTTCAGAAGCCGGGGGCCGACCGATCATGTGGAAAACCGGTCATTCCCTGATGAAGGCAAAAATGAAAGAGACTGGCGCCTTGCTGGCCGGGGAAATGAGTGGTCATATTTTCTTTGGCGAGCGCTGGTACGGGTTTGATGACGGTCTGTATTCTGCGGCCCGCCTGCTGGAAATTCTGGGCATTGAGGATCGTCACAGCGATGAAGTTTTCGAGGATTTCCCGGATGACATCAGTACGCCAGAGCTGAATGTCCAAGTGACTGAAAGTTCCAAGTTCGACATTATCAAACGCCTCGGCGAGTCCGGGGATTTCGGTGACGGCAATATCAGCACCATCGACGGCATCCGGGTGGACTACGCCGACGGCTGGGGGCTGTGCCGGGCATCAAACACCACACCAGTGCTGGTCTTACGCTTTGAAGCGGAGACCGACGAGGCACTGGAGCGTATCAAGTCTGTGTTCCGTGACCAGCTGCAGAAGGCAGCGCCGGATCTGGTGGCGGATTTCTGATTCGCAGTCACCGAGTTTCACAGGCAAGTTTCAATACAGGATCAACAAGGCAAAAACATGGCGCTGGATCGTGAAACAGCAATGCAGGTGGCTTCGGTACTTAGCCGGGGCCTGCCTTATATTCAGAGATTTACCGGCAAGACCGTGGTCATCAAGTACGGCGGTAACGCCATGGAAAACGAAGACCTGAAGAGCAGTTTTGCCCGCGATGTGGTGCTGATGAAACTTGTAGGCATCAACCCGATCGTTGTCCATGGCGGTGGCCCGCAGATCGGCGAGCTGCTGGAGCGTTTGAACATCCAGTCCCGATTTGTCAACGGCATGCGGGTAACCGATTCCGAAACCATGGACGTGGTGGAGATGGTGCTTGGTGGCCAGGTGAACAAGGAAATTGTCTCCCTGATCAACTCTCACGGCGGCATGGCGGTGGGGCTCACCGGCAAAGACGCCAATCTGATACGAGCCCGCAAGCTGGAGGTGGTCGACCGCTCTCCCGAACTGGAACGCCCGGAGATTATCGACATCGGCCATGTGGGCGAGGTCGCCAGTGTCAACGTGGATGTGATTGAGATGCTTACCCGCAGCAACCTGATTCCCGTAATTGCACCGATTGGCGTGGGACCGGATGGCGCCTCCTACAACATCAATGCGGATCTGGTGGCGGGTAAGGTGGCCGAGGCCATGAAGGCCGAGAAGCTGATGCTGCTGACCAACGTCTCCGGCCTCAAGAGCAAGGAAGACAAGGTGCTTACCGGGCTCACGGCCAAGCAGGTCAATGATCTCATCGAGGACGGCACCATTCATGGTGGCATGCTCCCCAAGATCCGTTGTGCACTGAGTGCCGTCGAAAACGGCGTGCGCACGTCCCATATTATCGACGGCAGGGTCGCTCATGCGTGTCTGTTGGAGATCTTCACTGATGAGGGTGTCGGCACCCTGATTTCCCGTAACTGACGGCACCCGACAAGGAGTCTCCGGATGAAGCGCCTGCTTGCGACGCTGGTAATACTGGTTCTGGTCGGCTTTGCCGCATTCAAGGCGGGGGTCTGGTGGCTGGCGGATCAGCGCATGGCCGAGGTGAGACAGGCGCTGGAGCCCCACGGTGTTCTGCACAGGGGCAGCATCAGTTCCGGCGTCGAGGGCCGGTTGGTTCTCAACGACGCCAGCTGGCAGGATTTCGAGCTCACCCAGCCTCTGGACATGGCGAGGGTGGAGCTTGATACCGGCTCCCCCGTCAGCTTGCTCTCTGTTCTGTTCGACCCGGCTGGCATGCCGGAACAATGGACCTTGCGACTCGACGGCCTTGGCCTGACCCTCGACCCGACCATGCTTCGTAACTGGGTCACCGCAGAAGGCGCCAACAGCGAGGGCGATCCGGCCTTGTTTGCGCTTTCCTGCGCGCCAGATCCGCGCCAACAGCTGGGTAGCGGTGACCTGATCCGCATGGGCATCACAGCACTCGCCGGGGATGGCTTCGTGCGACAGACTCCGGGCAATCTCCATGCTGAGTTGAATACCGTCAGCACTGGCAGTCTGGAGCTGGATTGGCGTGATGCTCGAATCCGAATCCAGGATGCCGAGCTGACCGTTTCCGGTGGCGCCGAGCCGATGACGCTGACCTTGCGTGATGGTGGCCTGATGCGTCGCATCGCCGCCTATTGCGCCCGCGAAGCCGGTATCGAAACCGGAGAATGGGCCGGGCGCGCAGTGCAGGCGCTGTCTGCCGGGCTTGAAGCCCGGGGCCTGGCCGCCAGTGACCAGCTGAAAGCGTTGTACCGGCAGTGGCTGCTGGAGGGCGGTGAGCTCACGGTAGATGTGCAGCCGGCCCAGCCTCTGCTCGGGGTGCCTGTAAGAACGGCTGAAAACGAGGGTGCGGGCATGAGCTGGCCAGTTCGTTACAACGGTGCAGGCGTGCCGGACGTCTATCTGGCCGAGGCTGAGCCGGTTGTTCAGGAAACACCAGAGGTGGCCGTCGAGCCGGTGGTGCCACGGGAGGATCCTGAGACCGAAACCTGGTATCCGGCGAGTCTTGAAACCGCCGAACAATGGGTTGATCGGCAGGTCCGGGTAACGCTTTCCAACGAGAACGTGGTGGAAGGGCGTCTGGTGAGCGTCAGCGAACGCGAGCTGGAAGTGGCCCGGGTTATCGCTGGCGGTGAAGTCGCCTACCCGATGTTGATCCGGGCGATTACCAACTTTGAAGTCTGGCGGCGTGGCCGTGCACAATGATTCCAATGGGAATCTGAGAGGAAACTATGTCGCAGTCCGATAGCAAATCCGCAGTGGTGCCGGGCATTCGTGACATGCTTGCCCGCCTGATATCTCTGCCCTCAATCAGCAGCGCGTCGGCAAAATGGGATCATAGTAACGAGCCCGTGGTGCGAACCCTGGCAGAATGGCTCGAAGCCCTCGGGTTTTCCGTGGAAATCCTGGAAGTGCCAGGCATGCCCGGAAAATTCAACCTGATCGGAACCCTTGGCAGCGGCCCGGGCGGTCTTGTGTTGTCCGGCCATACCGATACGGTGCCCTTTGATGACAAACGCTGGCAGAGCGACCCCTTTACCCTGACCGAGCGGGACAATCGCTGGTACGGGCTGGGTACCTGCGACATGAAAGGCTTTTTCCCGCTGGCCATTGAAGCAGCCAGGGCCTTTGTGGACGAAGATCTCAAACAGCCCCTGATCATACTGGCCACCGCCGACGAAGAGAGCTCCATGGATGGCGCCCGGGCCCTGGCAGAAGCTGGCAAGCCCAAGGCCCGCTACGCGGTCATCGGCGAGCCGACCAGCCTGAAACCGGTGCGCATGCACAAGGGCATCATGATGGAGCGCCTGAAATTCGAGGGCCAGTCAGGTCATTCCTCCAACCCTGCCCTCGGCCGCAACGCCATGGAAGGAATGCACGAAGCGCTTACCGAGTTGCTGGCACTCCGGTCAGGCTGGCAGGAAAAGTACCGGAACCCGAACTTCGAGGTACAGTTTCCAACCCTGAACCTTGGCTGCATCCACGGTGGTGACAATCCAAACCGTATCTGTGCCCAGTGCGAGCTGCACTTTGATCTGCGCCCGTTGCCGGGCATGAACATGGAAACCCTGCGCCAGGCCATCCTGAGCAAGGTTCAGCCGATCGCGGACCGCCGGGAACTGTCCCTGGAATTCGAGCCGCTCTTTGACGGCGTGCCACCGTTCGAAACTCCGGCCGATGCCGCTCTGGTCAAAGCCTGTGAGAAACTGACGGGCCATACCGCCCACGCGGTTGCTTTCGCCACGGAAGCGCCCTGGCTCCAGAAGCTTGGCCTGGAGACTCTTGTTATGGGTCCCGGATCCATCGATCAGGCGCACCAGCCCGATGAATTTATAGAGCTGTCCCAGATTGATCCAACCGTTAAAGTACTGCGAGGGCTGATCCGACAGTTCTGTCTCTGAGTGTGGCGCAGGCACTTCCGACGCCTGCGGAGAGTCCTGGCGGGGAGGGTGTGCCAAAACCGTGGAGCGCCAGGGATGGCGCGACCGAGCCCTACAGGGACGTATTTACGGGCGTGTTTTGGCACACCCTCCTCGACAGGACTCGGCAAACTCCTCAAGATAAAGTACCTGCCTTTAGAAGATAACGAGAGACCAGGAGAAAGGTTTGAAATCAAACGACTGGCTGCATGGATTCCGCCATTCATCCCCTTACATCAACGCCCATCGCGGGCGGACGGTGGTATTGACCATTCCGGGGGATGCGATTGAACACGGGAATTTCATCAACATCATCCATGACATCGCGCTGCTGAGCAGCCTTGGTGTGCGGCTGGTCGTTGCCTTTGGTGCCCGCCCGCAAATCCAGACGCGGCTGGATGCCGCAGGAATCGAATCGTCGTTTTCAAAAGGTCTGCGGATTACGCCGCAAGAGCACCTCAGTATGGTGATGGAGGCTGTCGGTGGCCTGAGAGCCTACCTGGAAAGCCACCTGTCCATGGGGTTGGTCAATTCGCCGATGCACAATGCCCGTATCCGGGTGAGTGGCGGCAATTATGTGGCTGCCAAGCCCGTGGGTGTGCTCGACGGTATTGATTTTGGCCATACCGGCAAGGTGCGCCGGGTGGATGTGGCCGGGATCGAGAAACTGCTGGAGCTTGGTCACATTGTCCTGTTGCCGCCCATGGGCTATTCGCCCACCGGGGATGCCTTCAACCTCTCCTACGAGGATGTTGGCAGCCAGGTGGCAGCGGCACTGCAGGCCGAGAAGCTGATGGTGTTTATTGATGATCCCGGGTTACAGGAAGAGGACGG